>CAJURF010000015.1 GCA_910588825.1 uncultured Lachnospiraceae bacterium | reverse complement strand
GTGAGGGTTTGACCAGGAAAAGAGGCAGATCGTATATGCGGTTTTGAGGGTACGTAATAGTACCTAAAAATAAATAATCCTCGATAGCTCAGTTGGTAGAGCGCGCGGCTGTTAACCGCGTTGTCGTAGGTTCGAGTCCTACTCGGGGAGTTAAATGACCAAATGGCATAGACCTAGTAAAGGTTTGTGCTTTTTTTATTTTCAAAGATTTAAAAAGCTGATATAATAAAAAAGTATCATTTGTTCACAGAGTATTCACGGAGTTTGTATGTTTATGAGAATAATTTTAGAATATATAGATTACCATTTACTTCCTCTTTTTTTGCTTTTTATAGCAATAGTTTCAGCTGTAATATGTATCATTTTTTATTTTCGCCAGCGGGAGCGGTGGAATAAAATAGAACAGGATATTTTGGGTGAGAGGGAATTTTACCACACATTTGCAGTGAATAGACAAGAAAGTTTTTTGGTGATACAAAAAAGTGATCTGCGCATTTTATATATCAGTCCCAATTTTGAGCAAATGACAGGGATTCCTGGGGAACGGGTACGTGCAGATATCGAAGTTCTGAAAAATATGGTCACTGCGAAAGAGGCAAGGAATATTATAAAACAGCTGAAAGAATGGGATGGAATCCATGAATTAAAGCTGGAGTTTGCCTATAAAACTATGGGGAATGACAATATGGCACATGGATATGCAGTCATTCAGCCAGATGAAGAAAATGTCTGTTATCTGGCAGCATTTGGGGATAATACACAAGACTATAAAATCCGCAGTGCATTAAAAGAGCAGCTGGAGCAGGCGTACCAGGAGAGTCAGGCAAAGACAGACTTCTTATCTAAAATGTCTCATGAGATCCGTACCCCAATGAATGGAATTTTGGGAATGCTTAGTTTAGCAAAAGTACATGTAAATGACCCAAAACAGACCAGTTACTATCTGGAGCGGGCAGAAAGCTTGTCTCAGTTTCTGCTCACATTGATCAATGATATTCTTGATATGTCGAGAATCGAAAGTGGGAAAATGGAGCTGGAACAAATCCCCTTTGATTTATATGGAGTGGCAGAGAAACTGGATTCCATGTTTCGCAGTACAACAGAGGCAAAGCAGCTTCGATGGGATGTACAAATGCAGGATTTTGATGTGTGCCGTGTAATTGGAGATGAACTGCGTCTGACACAGGTTATTATCAATTTTATTTCCAATGCGGTTAAATTCACACCCCCAGGTGGAGCAGTTACCGTTACTTTTCGGCAGATGCATAAAATAGATGGAAAACTCCATTTGATGATCCGGGTAAGAGATACTGGTAAAGGGATTAAATCTGATTTTATCAGCCGGATCTTCCGGCCTTTTGAACAGGAGGATGCATCCACTGCCCACCACTATGGGGGCAGCGGTCTGGGCATGGCAATTGCTGATAATATTGTGAAATTGATGCAGGGTGAGATTATTGTAGAGAGTGAAGAGGGGAAAGGAACGGAGTTTGTTGTATATGTGAGTCTTCCCATTGCAGAGGGAGATCAGATTGTACCAGAATCCTGGAGGGAGGAAAAGATAACAGAGGATGTCCAGGAACGAAAGAAAATTATTGATGATTTTACATTAGATGGGGTTCATATTCTTCTGGCAGAGGATAATGTAGGAGTTCAATTGGATGAAAACCGGGAGGAGGCAGACAAAAAAGAAGGGAATGGTCTGGAAAAAAATGAGACAGAGGAGATAATAGAATGATCATAGAACAGTCAGAGCAGGTAATCCAGGAAATAAAGAAGGTATTCATTGGAAAAGATGAGATTATTGAAAAAGTTCTGATGAGCATTTATGCCGGAGGGCATATCCTGCTGGAGGATGCTCCGGGGGTGGGAAAGACCACGCTGGCGCTTGGATTTTCCAGAGCACTGGGGCTTACATACAAGCGGGTGCAGTTCACTCCGGACACCATGCCCTCTGATATTACTGGATTTAGTATTTATAATAAAGGCACTGGAGAGTTTGAGTATAAGCCGGGGGCGGCAGACTGCCATCTGCTTTTGGGAGATGAGATCAACCGGACATCACCAAAAACACAGGCGGCTCTTCTGGAAGTTATGGAGGAAGGCAGTGTGACGGTAGACGGGGTTACACATGTACTGCCCAAGCCATTTATCTGTATTGCCACGCAGAATCATTATGGTTCTGCGGGGACGCAGGCTCTTCCGGACTCTCAGCTGGACCGTTTTATGGTGCGTCTGAGTATCGGTTATCCCGGGCGTGACAGCCAGGTTGCTATCCTGAAAAGCCGCAGGGGAATCAGCGATATTGACAATGTGAGGCCTATGATGACCCGGGATGATGTGAAAGAGATACAGGATTATCTTTACTCCATCAAGATCACTGAGGATATTCTTTACTATATTACGGATCTGTGTACAGAGACACGGCAGGCTTCCATGGTGGAACTGGGAGTCAGCCCCCGGGGCATCCATGCGCTGGCTCAGCTGGTACGGGCCAGAGCGATTCTGCGGGAGCGGGACTTTGTTACGCCGGAGGATGTGCAGGCGGTGTTTATAGATGTCTGCGCCCATCGTCTGGTTATGAAACCCCAGGCTAAGATCGAAGGCGTAACGGCGCTGGATGTGCTGAGAGATATTCTGGAAAAAATAAAGGCGCCGTCTCTGGGAAGAAAGTGATGAATTATGTGGAAACATCGGATTTGGTATCTGGCAGTGGTAATTGCTGCGCTCATTTCGTATCTTGCGGCAGACCGTCAGGAATCTCTTGTCCTTTTATGTATACTGGTTATTACCCCTTTTTTAAGCGCAGTTCTTCAGTGGACTGCCATGGGGGAAATTCAGGTGAAGTGTGATGCTTTGGGCACCTGCCGGATGGGACAGGAGATTTCTGTGTGCTTTGGCCTGCACCGGAAAAGCAGGATGCCGCTGGGAACGGTGCAGATGCAGGTGGTTTTTGAAAATGTTCTGTATGGGGACAAAAGAACAGCTAAGGTGTGGCTTCAGCCCAGTGAGCAAAAAGACATGAGGTTTGTGTATTTATTTAAGGCAGTGGACTGCGGAAATGTGAAAATCCATGTGTCTGTTATAGAATGCAGGGATTTACTGGGCTTATTCAGGTTCAGGCGTCCGGCAGGGATTTCAGAGGAAATCCTTGTCTATCCTCCGGAGATTCAGATAAATGCAAAACTTCTTCAAAAGCCGGAGTCCAAAAGCTTTGGAGAGATGTATGACCAGCACAAAAAAGGGCAGGATGTCAGCGAGATCTCAGGGCTTCGGGAGTATGTGCCGGGAGACGCTATGAACAGCATCCACTGGAAATTGTCCGGAAAACTGGACCAGCTGATTGTCCGTGAATTTGGAAAGCCTTCCCACTATAACACGCTGATTCTCTACGAGATGATGAGAAAATCAGGGGAGACCGAGATTCCCAATTCGTACAATAATGCAGTATTGGCTATGACAGTTTCCCTCAGCTTAAGTATGCTGAAGCTGAATCTGGAGCATAATGTGGGCCGGGTTTTACACAGAGATATCCAGGTGGTTCCTGTCTATTCCATTGATACCTGTGAGCAGATGCAGCTGAATCTGCTGTGTATGCCTATTGCCGGGGAGGAGAATGGGGCAGATACGGTCTACAGCTTTTTAAAAGGGAATATGCGCAGCGATTATACCAAGATTATCTATATTACACCCTGCTGCCAGGAAAATACTGCCCGGCAGCTGTCCAGAGAGGTTGATCTTACTGTAATTCAGATTGTTCAGGGAAAAGGGATGAATTATACGGTTTCTGCGGGATATGCAGTGATTTCTGTGGATGTGGATACCTATCAGGAAACCATGAATAACATTACCATATAGTATTACAATAAAGGATTGGAACATGAGGAAGAAAAGTCAGGAGATTTGTCTGCTTACAGCAGAGGGGAAAAAAATGGGAAGCCAGACAGTGCTTATTGGGGAGACTATTCCGGCACTTTTTCTGCTGGCGGGGGTCTTATCCGCATTTCGCAGCATGATGTATGATGAATCCTGCCTGACAGGTGCACTCCTGGCAGGGTGTCTGACTATTTTAGCGCTGCAGATATCCCAGTTGTCACCAAAAGTTTCCCAGGGGATCAAAGGGGGCATCTATGTGCTGAGTCTTTTGAGTTTCTTAGGGTTTATTCTTTTCATTTCCCAGGGTTTTTTGGATACTTTGAACCGGTTTATGGTTTTGTGGAATCTGCGGTTTCAGACGGAATTTGAACAGTTTTCCGTGAACAGCCGGGTGGTATTAGGCTCCCGGGTATTTTGGTGCCTGCTGTCGGTGTTACTGGCAGCTTTCGTGAGGATGCTGGTGAAGCAAAGATATACAGGGACGACTCTGGCACTGGTGGTCTGCGCATTGCTGGCGGGATTTGTCCTGGGGCGGCAGCAGATGTGGCTGTCGGTGCTGTGTCTTTTGGCGGGAGTTTTTGGGACATTATTTTTTTTTACAGCGCCGGCCCGTCAAAATGGCATCCGCGGTGCAGCATGTCTGCTGGGGATGGGGATATTGATTTTCGGTATTCTTCTGGCCACAGGCGGGTATGAGGGCTTGAGCCAGATTGCCAGGTGGAAGGCAGGGACAGCTGCCTGGTTTGAAAAATTCCGCTATGGAGCGGATACACTTCCGAAAGGAAATCTGGAGAAAGCGCAGGGACTTCTGTCAGGAGAGGAGGAAACACTAAAACTTCATATGAAAGAACCCCAGGAATGGTATTTGAAAGGCTTTGTGGGCGCGGATTACGATAAAACCCAGTGGAAAGAACTGCCCATGGAGGCGTACCAGGGAGAATATGAGGGACTTTTACAGTGGCTGAAGACGAAGGATTTCTCACCAGTGGCCCAGTATGCAGGGTATCATAAGCTGGAAGAATCTGCCCAGGGTTCTGATTCGGAAAGTGTTACAGTGGAAGTGGAAAATACAGGGGCCTACCGGAAATATATCTATCTTCCTTCTTCTGTTGAAAAGTGGGAGGGAAGCCGGTCAGAAGAAAAGAAAGACTGGCAGGTGCGTTCCAGAAAGTTTTTCGGCGGGGAAGAATATGCATTTCAAGCGGTAAAAGGGGTATCATCTGCAGACCAGGTTCTGCCCGGGGAGTGGACGCAGAATCCGTCCAGAGAGGAAGAAAAAGCGTATCTGGGGGCAGAATCAGTATATCATTCTTTTGCGGAAGAATATTATATGGAAGTGGGTGGGGAGCTTAAGCAGCTGCTAGAGGAAACTTTTTTTTCAGAAGACGAGGAAAGAGATTTTAATGATGTGACAGCCCAAATCCGCAGGGTACTGCGCAGGGAGACCCGTTATACAGAAAGTCCGGCGGCAGTCCCTGAAGGACAGGATTTTATTCAGTGGTTTCTGAAAGATTCTAAGGAGGGAAATGCTGTGCACTATGCGTCTACAGCCGCGCTGGCATACCGGACGGCGGGATATGCCGCAAGGTATGTGGAAGGCTATCATTATTCAGAAGAAGAGGCAGAAAAGCTTTCAGAAGATGGCAGGACTACAGTTGTCTTGACTAATCAGCATGCACATGCCTGGACAGAAGTCTATATTCCGGGGGCAGGATGGCTGCCTGTGGAAGTGGTTCCCGGAATGTATACAGAAATGTATACTAGCCAGGTGGTCGAAGGAGCCCCGTCATTTCAGGTGAATTCCAGCCCCAGTGAGGAGGGACTTGAGGTGGAAGGCGGACTGGCAGGCCAGGAAGAACCGGAGAGAGAAAGGGATCAGCCTCCTGTCACACTGGGCAGAATTCTTTCTATTTTACTTTGCTGTCTGTACGCAGGGTTTGCGCTGTATCTGTTTCTGGAAATCCAGAGAGCAGTGCGCTGTCTGCAAAAGAGGCAAAGGATGAAGGGGAGAGGGGAACAGGATTTTATCGTCCAGTATGTGAAAGATATGCAGCAGATGCTTGTGATTGGGAAAGTGGCGGGGAGATATGACCATCCCATGGAATTGTCGGCGCAGGTGGAGGAGAAGATCCCCGGTATCAGCCGGGAAGAGTACGAGAGAGTCATCCAGTTGATCCAGAAAGTGCGGTTTGGAGGGAAGAAGCTTATGCCTTATGAAATCCATACCCTGAATTGTTTTGCCAAAAGTCTGCTGCATGCGCTAAACCAGAGAAAAGGCGTGTGGGGCAGGCTGAAAACAAGATATTGGTATGCCATGGAATAATATTCGATTGCAGATAGAAAGATGTCAATTCTTCTAAAAAAATAGATGTTTTTTGTTCATATTAGCGGTATTTTTTTGATGGGATATGTTTTATAATTGGGATAGGATAAATTGTAGTATCAAAGGAGTGAATGTTATGAGTAAGATTAAGAAAGGCTTCCTAATCGCCGCTCTCGTGGGGGCTGTCTCCCTCACCCCAGTTACCTATAGTGCAGAACAGCCTCTTGTGGCAACTGTCTATGCCCACGGACACCATGGAGGGGGCGGACATCACGGTTATTGCGGCGGCGGTGTCAGTGCTCCTGCCTATTTTTACTGCGGCGGCCATGGAGCGCATCAGCATGCCAATGGAATTTGTCCGTATGCAGGCACATCAACAGCACAACAGCAGAACAAGGTAAAAACCGTAAAAAAGAGTACCATTAAAAAAGTTCAGAAAAAACTGAAAAGACTGGGGTACCGCTGCGGGAAAGCCAACGGGGTGATGAATGTTAAGACTAAAAAGGCCCTGAAAAGATTTCAAAGAGATTACTGCCTAAAAGTGAATGGTGCGATTAAAAAACAGACATTGAGAGCTTTGGGATTATAAAATGGAAAAAGCGGTAAAACCATTGTAGTTTTACCGCTTTTTTGAGTATGTTTTATTGGTGGGCCTTTTGACGGGCTGATCATTTTATACAGGAGGCATAAAAGATGAGAATACGTTTTTATAATTGCAGGCTGCTGACGATGAAAGGCCCTGTGGAAGTTACACAGGGGGAAGTGTGGGTGGACGGTCCGGCAATCACCTATGTGGGAAGGCAAAAGAGTACAGATGAGGTCTTTGACCGGGAGATTGATGTGCAGGGGAATCTGCTCATGCCTGGTTTTAAAAATGCCCACACCCATTCCGCCATGACTTTCCTGCGCAGCTATGCAGATGACCTGCCATTGCAGGAATGGCTCAGCCACAAAGTATTTCCCATGGAAGCGCGGCTGACGGGGGAGGATATCTATCACCTGGCGAAATTGGCCATTTTGGAGTACCTGACCAGCGGCATTACCTGTAACTTTGATATGTATATGGAGCCGGAACAGGCGGCCAGGGCAGCAGTTGACTGCGGTTACCGCACAGTACTGGTGGGTGCCATGAACGATTTCAGCCAGTCGCCCAAAGAACTGGAGGAATACTTCCAGAAGCTGAATGATTACCACCCGCTAATCAGCTTTGTCATGGGATTTCATGCAGAATATACCACCCGTTTGGAGCTTCTGGAGGAACTGGCACGGCTGTCAGAAAAGTACAAAGCCCCTATATACTGTCACAACTCTGAGACAAAAACAGAAGTGGAGCAGTGTTTGGGCCGTTATGGAAAGACGCCCACAGTGCTTCTGGAGGAACTGGGAATGTTTCGTTATGGCGGCGGCGGTTATCATTGCGTGCATCTGAATCAGGAAGACCTGGAAATATTTAAGGAGAGAGGATTGTACGTGGTAACCAATCCCGGTTCCAACGCAAAGCTGGCCAGCGGCACAGCGCCTATTGCACAGATGCTGAAAATGGGGATTTCCGTGGCACTGGGAACAGACGGGCCAGCCAGCAACAATTGTCTGGATATGTTCCGGGAGATGTTTCTGACTACGGCTCTGGCCAAACTCAGAGAAGAAGACGCCTCCGCAGTGGATGCCTGCCAGGTGCTCCAGATGGCAGTCTGCCACGGAGCCTGCGCCATGGGCCTGCCGGAGTGTGAATGCCTGGAGGCGGGGAAGAAAGCGGATTTGATTATGGTGGACCTGAATCAGCCCAATATGCAGCCCATCAATCACATTCCGAAAAATCTGGTGTACAGCGGGAGCAAGCAGAATATTAAAATGACCATGGTAAATGGAAAGGTTCTCTATGAGAACGGGCAGTTCCATATGGGAGCAGACCCGGAAGAAATCTACGCCAGGGCCAATGAGATTGCACAAAGGATTCAGGGCAGGTGAATCTGCGGTTATAAAAAGAGTGTTCTCGGGAAGTCCTATACACAGGCTTTTGTGAGAACACTCTGTCATTTATTTTTCGTATTTTTCCAAATAAGCCCTTGATCACACATCCTTTGCCTTTTTTTGTGTGAATTGTTTGAGTTCCTTTTTTATAACTATGGCGGCAGGAAACTTTGGGTTCTATTGAAGGGACAGGTGATACATTTCCGGCTTCATCTGTAAAGAATTCATCATATGGGAGTAATTCATCTTCCATGTATTCTTCAATAAAATAACTGTCAGAATTAAAATCATAAGAGTTTTCTAAAATATCTTGTTCACATGTTTCGCTGTAAGCAAAAGCTGAACAGGTACCCATACAGATACACAGCATTCCCGTGATGATTGGAAGCAATAATGAATTCTTTTTCTTTGTACTCATAACTGTATCTATTCTCCTTTCAAATGTTTTCTTTGAAGTCCCTGAAAGATTTAAGGTGAGTGCTCTTTGTCTGAATGAATCAGGCTGTATAGAAAATTGAATCATCAGCCGGCAGTATTCTGTTTTTTCACTGCGGTTCATGGATTTGGCAACCATCTCGTCATTATACAGCTCGTTTAGATTCTGCAATTTGTATAAGTAGTAATAACAAAATGGATTATACCAGTGGAGGATCAGAGCAGTAACTGCAAGGATGGTAATCAGCATATCGTGATGTCTGATATGGGTCAGTTCATGTTTTATGATATTCTGGTATCCGCTTTCCTCTATATTGAAATCCTCTGGCAAAAAGACCATGTCCTGGAGGACTCTGGGGCCCGCTCACCACCAGCAGAGCTGGTGGATATGGCGCAGCTTTGTGATCTTGTAAACTATGTTTTCCATCCCATAAGAATTTATGAATTATTAGGCTGGTGGGCTGTTTTCTTTTTAAAACGGGAAAAAAGAATAGAAATTAGACAAGTAACTACCAGCCCAGCAACTGTATAAATACATAGGTGCAAAAAATCATTATAAAGATTTTCCGGCATTTCAGAGATTTTCACACGGCCTAATATAAGACCATTAAAGTGCTTTATTATGCAGACTGGTCCTGAAAGGAAAGTTAAAAATAGAGGAACAGCCAAATAATACTTTTGGACGATTGGGTAAAATAGATGTATGTAAATTACACAGCCCAGTGATATGAATAAAATTAATGTAATCTCTGGAATAAAAAACTTTTGAGAAGGTGGATACAAGAAATACCACCACTCTCCCCATCCAAGAGTCATGCACAAAATAGTATAAGGAATGAAAACTAGTATGCATAATTTAAAGAATATTTTCATTATTTTGGCTAAAGAATTATTTATATTTATACATACTGTTAAATTTTCATTATCTTTTTTCATATTTGAGC
The DNA here is from genome assembly GCA_910588825.1 of uncultured Lachnospiraceae bacterium. Taxonomy (GTDB): domain Bacteria; phylum Bacillota; class Clostridia; order Lachnospirales; family Lachnospiraceae; genus MGBC164599. The sequence goes on along the minus strand of CAJURF010000015.1, from coordinate 48,734 downwards.
TCCTTTAATTATGTTTTATCCTTTTGGGCTTTCAGTTAAAGCTCAAAAGGATAAAATTTGAATAAATGGAAAGCTATAATTTTATATTTTTAGTTTTATGTAAAACTTTACCATTATACTTGCAAGACATCTTTACGGACATTTTATATCCACCTAGATTATCGATCTTTGCCGTTCGAGATGCCTTTAACCTGTACATGAGTTTTCTGGACAGGGTCAGATCAGTAAAACTGAAAGATGCCTGCGCTTCCGGCTTTATTTATGGTTTTGCTCCCCGAATATGAAGATGCACCCCCGAATATTATTTTGGATTACTGTGCAAGATGGTTGAATGCATTATCGTCTAAATGGACAACTTCTTTGGTTTCACAAAGAGATAACATATAATTGATAAAACGCATTCTTTGACCATTTCTTTCAGCATAGTATTGTTTGATTTTGGAGTCATTACAATATTGAATTTTGTGGTTCACTGCTGGCTTATACTCAATCATGGACTCTGCAAGATATTCTAAATCATCTTTTATTTCCAAAAAAAATGATTTTTTTACAAGAGGGAAAATACTTGCAACAATTAAGTTTCTATGATCATCCCACTCTTTTTCAGAAGAATAGTACTGCGGATACAAAAAGGCAAAATCCCGCATTAATTCTCCTTTTCTTTGACAATCTTCAAACATAATTAATGCAACTGTTTTTTCATGACGCTGTATTGCAAATATCATCTTATTTATACAATTGAATTCTAACCTAAAAATATAATCTACCATAATTTCACCTTAATTTAAATAAGTAGTAATGCTGTAGGAAGAAATCCTAAACTAAAAAATGCAACTCCTACAATCACAATAAAAATGCCTGCAGTGATGATACGACCTTTACGTTTTTTCAAATTTATTTTTCGGCGGGAAATTTCTCTTTTTACTTTTTTCATATTTTTTAAATCCGCCTTCGCCTTTTTATAATCTTTTGATTCCTTAACTTTTTTCTGAACCTTTTTTGGAATTTTAGAATCATTAAACGTTTTCCCATGACTGGCTGTACCATCAACATTTTCGACTCCATGAATATTATTCCGCTCATGGTCTATATGTATATGTGGTTTTGCGTTAGCTGCACTGGGTCTGTCAACCCTATAAGTCCAGCCTTTTCCTAAATTATGAGTTTCTCCATATCCATATAGTACGATATTATCTTCATAAACCATATGTACTCCAGAATATGAACCTGTCTCTACGCCTAAACTATCAAGTAAGGATTCTAATTCTTTAATAGTCTTATTTGAAACTTCCATCAGTAGCAAAAACAGTTGTCGCTAAACTAAATGCCATTACAACAGCAAGTATTAGACTTAAAATCCTTGTCCTCATTTTTGATAATCTTCCTATAATTTATATTGACTTATGTTGCATACATAATTTATATCAAATATTGAAAAATATCAACATTTATTTGAATTATACAGCTCTGACGCTTAAACTCATACCTATCGCTTTAAAAAGTATAAAAATTTTATCACTCTATCTTCTAGCCCCCCAAAACCCTTATAAAATATGGTTAAAGGCAATAAGTAGCGGCTTAAACTTCATGGTTCAGGTTATCCTAAAACCTGCATCTATGAAGTGTTTTCCTCGATCCTGCAGGTACGCTTCAAGGAGTGTAAATTAATGATTTTATAGTGAATAAAAGTGTGTAGGTTTTGAAGAACAATGTATCTTTTACCTTGTTATCATTATATCTTAACAACAGTTTAATTGCAATTGATAGAATGAACAAAATAACCTAAAAAAAATAGGTCATTTTGTACTAAAAAAAATAAGACATATACTTATTCCAAGCTTCCTAATTAAATAGATTATACGCCGGACCGCCGGCAAAAAAAACTTGTAATTTAATAGAAATTTTATTACAATAAAATAATGCAGTGGCATGGAGAGCTGTTGCGGATGATTTTTCAAACACACTCTAAAGTATAGACATGTAAAAGTGTCTGCTTTCAGTAAACGGAGGATGAACATGAAAGATATGGTAGAAATCAGATGGCACGGCAGAGGCGGACAGGGGGCCAAGACGGCGGCTCTGCTGCTGGCTGACGTTGCTTTCCAGACAGGGAAATATGTACAGGGATTTCCGGAGTACGGGCCGGAGCGTATGGGTGCGCCCATTACTGCCTACAACCGCATCAGCCCGGAACAAATCCGTGTACACTCTAATATTTATGAGCCGGATTACGTGGTGGTTGTGGACGAGAGCCTGCTGGAGACGGTGCACGTGACAGAAGGTCTGAAAAAGGAAGGTGCCGTGGTGGTAAACACAGATAAGTCCAAGGAAGAAATTCAGAAGCATCTCCAGGGCTATGAGGGAAAACTTTACACCATTGACGCCAAGAAAGTGTCCATGGAAGCTCTGGGCAGGTATTTTCCCAATACGCCTATGCTGGCGGCGATTGTCAAAATCAGCGGGGTGATGGACGAGGACACATTTATGCGGGAGATGGAGAGTTCTTTTAAGCATAAGTTTGCTTCCAAGCCGGAAGTGATTGACGGCAACATGAAAGCCCTGAAAATGGCATTACAGGAGGTGCAGTAATGGATTTACATAAAGTGAATAATACCTGCCGCTGGCAGGATCTGACAGAGGGAATGCAGATTTATGAGGGCGGTACCTCGGCACAGTTTCCCACTGGAGAATGGACGGCTGTGAAGCCGGAATTTATTGAGGATAAGTGCAAGCAGTGCCTTCTGTGCGTGCCTGTCTGTCCGGACAGCGCCATCCCGGTGAAGGATGAGAAGAGAGGCGCATTTGATTACGACCACTGCAAGGGATGCGGCATCTGTGTGAAGGCATGTCCCTGCGATGCGATTAAGATGGAGGGGGTAAATTAATTATGGGAAAAAGAGACCGTTTATCAGGAAATGAAGCCGTGGCTGTGGCCATGCGCCAGATTAACCCGGATGTGATGCCTGCATTTCCCATCACTCCATCCACAGAGATTCCCCAGTACTTTTCTTCATTTGTGGCCAACGGCCAGGTAGATACGGAATTTATCCCGGTGGAGAGTGAGCACAGTGCCATGAGTGCGGCCATTGGAGCAGAGGCTGCGGGTGCAAGGACGCTGACGGCCACTTCCTCCTGTGGGCTTGCCCTTATGTGGGAAGAATTGTATGTGGCGGCGTCCAACCGTCTGCCTATTGCTCTGGCTCTGGTAAACCGTGCCCTGTCCGGACCCATCAATATTAACTGCGACCACTCAGACAGTATGGGCGCCAGGGACGCAGGCTGGATTCAGATTTATGCGGAAAATAACCAGGAAGCCTATGATAACTTCATTCAGGCATACCCCATTGCCGAGAATCCAGATGTGAGGCTTCCTATTATGATCTGCCAGGATGGTTTTATTACCAGCCATGGCGTGGAAAATATTGAGCTGATGGAAGATGAACAGGTGCGGGCTTTTGTGGGGGATTATGCTCCGGAACATTTTCTGCTTAACAGCAAAGAGAGTATGGCTGTGGGGCCTTACGCCACCACACATTATTATATGGAAGCAAAAAAACAGCATGCCCAGGCAATGGTCAATGCCAAACAGGCAGTGCTGGATGTGGCAAAGGAATTTGAAAAGGTAACCGGACGGTCCTATGGACTCTTTGAAGCTTACCGTCTGGAAGACGCGGATTACGCCATGGTGCTCATCGGTTCTGCAGCGGGCACGGCAAAAGACGCGGTGGATGAGCTGAGGGATAAGGGTGTGAAAGCCGGACTTCTGAAGATCCGTCTGTTCCGCCCCTTCCCGGCACAGGAGATTGCCAATGCCCTGGCTCATGTAAAAGCTATGGCAATTATGGACCGGGCAGAGAGCCTTTCCTCTCAAGGGGGGCCGCTGGGTTCAGAAGTGATGGCAGCTTTGTACCGGGCCAGATCTCAGGCTCTGGCTGTGAATTATATCTATGGCCTGGGCGGCAGGGATATGCGTGTGGAACATGCCGAGGGAGTGTTTGAACAGCTGAGGCAGATTGCGGACGCAGGTGAAGTGACAGACGCATACCGTTATCTGGGATTGAGAGAGTAGAAAGGACGGGGGATAAGAATCATGGGCTATAATTTTAAAGAGACAATGAACAAACCGGAGCGTCTGGCCGGAGGACACAGAATGTGCGCGGGATGCGGCGGGACCATTGCGGCACGAAATGTACTGCGGGGACTGCATGAGGGAGACCATGCGGTAATCGGAAATGCCACCGGCTGTATGGAGGTTTCCACTTTTATGTATCCCTATACAGCCTGGGAGGACAGTTATATTCACAATGCGTTTGAAAACGCAGGCGCCACATTGAGCGGTGTGGAGACTGCTTACCGTGTCCTGAAAAAGCGGGGAAAAATTGACGATACATATAAATTTATCACCTTCGGCGGTGACGGCGGAACTTATGATATTGGGCTTCAGTCCCTATCCGGTGCTATGGAGCGCAATCACGACATGGTTTATGTGTGCTATGACAACGGAGCCTATATGAACACAGGTATCCAGCGGTCTTCCGCTACCCCTATGTATGCCAATACTACCACCACTCCGGTGGGAAGCGAGAGTAACGGAAAACCCCAGAACCGCAAAGACCTGGCAGCGATTATTGCGGAACACGATGTTCCCTATGTGGGACAGACAACGTTCTGGAAAAATTTTAAAGACCTTCATGTGAAAGCGGAGAAGGCTATTTATACGAAAGGCGCCGCTTTCCTGAATATTATGGCGCCCTGCCCCCGGGGCTGGCAGTATCCCACATCAGACATTCTGGAGATCTGCCGTCTGGGTGTGGAGACCAACTACTGGCCCTTGTTCGAGGTAGAGGAAGGAAAGTGGACGCTGAACTATGAACCCAAGAAGAAACTGCCCATTGAAGATTTCCTGAAAAAGCAGGGCAGGTTTAAACATTTATTCAAAAAGGAAAATGAGTATCTCATTGAGGAATTCCAGAAAGAAGTGGACCGCAGATGGGATGCGCTGGTATATCGTTGCGGCAGATAGTAGTCTATTTGGGGGAAAATCAGAGTGTTTTCGGAGATTTCTATACAGGAACCTTCCGGGAGCGTCCAGTTATGAGGAGAGGAGATGGGGATGAAGCAATTTGCTGATTTATTACATGCAGTGAACAATTTTGTATGGGGGCCGTATATGCTGGCCCTTCTGGTGGGGACAGGCGTGCTGCTCACCATACGTCTGAAATTTCTGCCCTGGAGAAACCTGGGGTATGCTCTGAAAGCGGTATTTCGAAAGACGGAAAAGAGCGGGGAGCATGAAGGGGATATTACCCCGTTTCAGTCGCTGATGACAGCGCTGGCCGCTACCATAGGAACCGGGAATATTGTGGGAGTTGCCACGGCAATGGTTTCCGGCGGGCCGGGTGCTCTGGTGTGGATGTGGCTTTCTGCTCTATTTGGACTGTCTACCAAATATGCAGAAAGTCTGCTGTCCGTAAAATACAGGGAAGTAAATGAAGCCGGCGAGATGGCCGGGGGACCTATGTATGTGATGAAAAACGCATTTCCCATTCCCAGCCTGGGAAAAATTTTGGCTGTGGCCTTTGCTTTGTTTGCTGTGTTTGCCTCCTTTGGTATCGGCAATATGACGCAGGCCAATTCCATTGCCTCAGCACTAAAGACTACCTTTGGCATTCCCCAGGCAGCCACAGGGATTGCCATAACGGTACTGGTACTGGTGGTGCTGCTGGGCGGTATCAAAAGTATCGGGAAAGTCTGTGAAAAGATTGTTCCTTTTATGGCAGTGTTATATTTTGTGGCCGGCATTGTGGTAATTATTATAAATTTCCAAAATCTGCCTGCTGGAATCGCAGAGATTTTCTCTATGGCATTCAGCGTAAAAGCTGTTGCCGGAGGAGTGGGGGGTTCCATCATTGCCTCTATGTTCTCGGCTCTGCGCTGGGGCGTGGCCCGGGGTGTGTTTTCCAATGAAGCAGGTCTGGGGTCCGCACCCATTGCCGCAGCTGCAGCCAGAACAGATTCTCCCTCCAGACAGGGGTATATCAACATGACAGGGACGTTCTTTGATACCATAGTGGTCTGCACAGTGACCGGTCTGGTAATTGCCAGTTCCGGACAGCTGGGGACAGTCAGCGGGGAAACAGGAGAAATGTTAATCGGAGCAGACCTGACTATAGCTGCTTTCCAATCCGGATTGGGTGTGTTTGGCGGCTGGATGGTAGCCATCGGCATTGCCTTGTTTGCTTTTTCCACGATTTTGGGCTGGGAGTATTATGGGGAGAAATCTCTGGAATTTCTGGCCGGTTCTACCAAAGCCAGCAAGATATACCGTCTGATATTTTCATTGATTGCATGTGTGGGAGCTACCCAGACACTGACAATCGTATGGGATTTCTCTGATACCATGAATGGATTGATGGCCATTCCCAACTTGATTTGTCTGCTGGTGTTAAGCGGTACCGTGGCAAAAGAATGTTTTGAATTCCAGGATGTGATTGAGAAAGAAAAAGAATAGGAATAGAAATGATGTATCGGGGAGCCGGGAATGGTTCCCCGATTTTCATGGAAGAATTTCTATTTTGCATTTATGTTTTTTATGCTTTTTGTCGTAACTGATTCCCACAGCCAGTATCCTTCCGGTATATTTTGGGTTTTCACCCAGTTTACCCCGAAAGCGCAGGTCATATTTCCTTTCCTTGATCTGTTTAATGGCAGCTTCCGGGGAACGCCCTGCTTTTAACTCCAAGATAATACAATCTGCAGCCATATCTGTTTCCGGATAGAAAATAAAATCCACATATCCCGTACCTGCCTTGTCTTGGCGTTCTATACGATAGTGGTCCCTTGCTGCCAGATAGACCAGGTTTACAATGGCTGTCAGTTCTGTCTCATTATTGTAATAAAGCAATGGAGTTTCCGTATTATGAGCCAGTTCCAGTATTTCTGTCATAGTATCTGTATTCCCTGTCAAAGTAGCTTTCAACATACGGCTTGATTCTTTAGCCAGACGATACACATATCCCAGGGAGCTTTTCTTTTGCAGTATTTCACTAAATTGTTCCATAAGCTCTTTGTTTGGGATGCATACGGTGCCTTTCTCACTGCTCAAAAATCCATATACTACCATTGCCGAGAAAATTTCGTCTTTCGTCTGGAGATTCATAGATGTTGCCGCATATTCCCGTATCTTTGCCGGCACTGAAAAACCGGATATCATCTGTACCAGGTCTTCTCTGACTGCAGCAGTATTGTTTTTTATATAGTAAAATATTTCATCGTAAGGTCCCGAGCTGGTCCAGTAACTGCCCAGGTTATTATTGGATAGCGCGGCGATGACAGAGCGGGGATTATATAAGCGGTGGTCAGACTTTGTGTGATATCCGTTATACCATATCCCCAGTCCATCTCGGGTAATATGCCTTTCCTTTACTGTATTCGTCTGGTACCGATCAAACAGCTGGTCCACCTCTTTTTCTGTGAATCCAAAGTATTCCGAAAACTTTTCTTCAGACGCCATGGTGTATTCCAGGAACATATTTAATTCAGATCCGCTTGAGTATTTTGCAATGGGAAGAATGCCTGTCATATATGCCAGCAATACATAAGGGCGGTCTTTTAGGAGGCTTCTCAGAAATGCCAGATAAGACATTTTTTCGTTTTCCGTGATAAAGGACTGATGAAAAAGAAAATCCCATTCATCCAGGACAAAAATAAAGCGTGCGGTCTGGTCTTCAGCATAAATGTCTGTCAATGCGTCCACCGCTGAGTCTTCCTGCTCCAGTTCTGCATGGGGATATGCTTTTTTCAGGTCCCTGAGCAGTCTTTTTTCCACTCGTGAAATGTATTGTTCATAGGTTGTGCACTGTCTTACAACATCATTGAAAGAGATGTGGATTACTGCATATTGATTTCGGTAAGTTTCGTATTCTTTGTTTTTACTGATATTTAGTGAATCAAAAATATCCGCGGAATTATGCGCGCGGGAAAAGAAGGAAGCGATCATATTTGCCATGACAGTCTTTCCAAATCTGCGCGGACGTGTGAGGCAGATATAATTGGTACCTTCCCTGACAAGAGGGAAGAGTTCTTCCAGCATTTGCGATTTATCAACAAAATATGGCTTTTCCGTTTCATTTTTATATAATGTATAGGCTGTCTCACTATTTAGATAAACTCCCATACAGCATCGCTCCTTTCAATGGAATTTCATAACTGTTCAGCTCTTTACAGCCGCTGCATATCTATACTTTATCATGTTTTTCTCATAGACTCAATTATGTTAGATAAAATATTTGACAAAGCACCTGTTAAGGTGTATACTAACACCCATAAGATTTACAGGATAGAAACCGATGAGCAAGAGTAGTAAGCTGTTGCGGATATGACAGAGAGCTGCCGGCAGGTGGAAAGGCAGCGATGGAAGCGCAGACGAATGGACTTGTGAGGGCAGCCCGAAACCAGCTGTTTTTAGACAGTATAGACAGCACAGAAGTAGGCGCTGACGGAAACCTGATCCGTTATCAAGCAGGTGTGTATGACAGTACATAGAGCGGAGTGGGTCTGTGAGAAGAAACAGGCCAAATTGGGTGGTACCGCAGAAGTGAGAGTATATCAGCTTTTGTCCCTTTAGTGTGAGGGATAGGGGCTGTTTTTTTATTGTTCAGGAAACGTCATATCCTATACGATAAAACCCTCTGGGGACCGCAAGGCGGTTCTTTCCATAAGGAACTGTATGAAAATCACTCATGCATCACTCTGGAAAGGAGTATCTATGAAACCTTCATGTGAGCAGATTTTAGAATATGCAAAAGATTATGACGTGGTGCCGGTGTGCCGGGAGATGTATGCAGATATCATTACACCCATCGGACTGCTGAAGAAAATAGCCCGGCAGAGTTCCTATTATTATCTTCTGGAAAGTGTGGAGGGAGGAGAAAAGTGGGGGCGCTATTCTTTTCTGGGGTATGACCCGGTGATGCGGGTATACTGCCAGGACGGCACGGTCACCATAGAAGAGAAAGGCGGGTCAAAGACTGTACAGACCCGTCGGCCAATGGAGACCGTCAGGGAGATTATCAAAAGATATAAAGCGCCCAGGATTAAAGGATTTCCCCCGTTTGCAGGAGGGTTTGTGGGATATTTTGCTTATTCGATGACCGGTTATGCGGAACCGGTTTTAACGATTAAGAAAGGGACGTTTCATGATTTTGACCTGATGCTGTTTGACAAGGTCATTGCCTATGACCATTTGAGACAGAAAATCTGTCTGATTGTCAATATGAAGACGGACAAAGTGATGGAAAATTATGGAAAAGCGGCGGCAGACTTAGAAGCTATGGCAGAGATGATTGGCAGGCCCATGCCTCAGCAGGAGAGAATGCCACGTGAGAATGTGAAGTTCACCTGCAATATGTCAAAGGAAGAATACTGCAGGGCAGTGGAAAGGGCAAAAGAGTATATCCGGGCAGGAGATATTTTCCAGGCGGTGATTTCCAGGCAGTTCCAGAGTCCTTATCAGGGCAGTCTGCTGAACGCCTACCGGGTGCTGCGGACTACCAATCCGTCGCCTTATATGGTTTATATGAAGATTGGCGGCCAGGAGATAATGAGCAGTTCACCGGAAACGCTGGTGCGGCTGAATCAAGGACGTCTGGTGTCTTTTCCGGTGGCAGGTTCCCGGCCAAGAGGGAAAACGCTCCAGGAAGATCTGGCGTTGGAGCGGGAACTGCTTCAGGATGAAAAGGAACTGGCAGAGCACAATATGCTGGTGGACCTGGGCAGAAATGACTTGGGGAAAATATCGGAATTTAATAGTGTGGCCGTTACACAATACCAGATGATCCACCGCTATTCCAGAATTATGCATATCTGTTCTCAGGTGGAAGGGGATATCCGGAAAGAATATGACGGTCTGGATGCAGTGGAAGCAGTGCTTCCGGCAGGTACATTGTCCGGTGCGCCGAAAATCCGTGCCTGTCAGATTATCGAAGAACTGGAAGGAAAGGCGCGGGGAATATACGGCGGTGCCCTGGGTTATCTGGATTTTACGGGAAATCTGGACACCTGCATTGCCATACGAATGGCGGTGAAAAAGGATGGGATAGTTTATGTACAGGCGGGCGGCGGCATTGTGGCGGACAGCGTGCCGGAAATGGAGTATGAGGAATCAGCCAATAAGGCTATGGCGGTGATTCAGGCAGTAGAGCAGGCACAGGAGGTGGAAGAATCGTGCTTCTTTTGATTGATAATTACGATAGTTTTTCTTACAATCTGGTGCAGATGTTCGGCAGCCTGAATCCGGATATACGGGTGGTTAGAAACGATGCCGTGACAGTGGAGGAAATCCGCAGGATGCATCCCAGCCATGTGGTGCTGTCTCCCGGTCCCGGTTATCCGTCACAGGCAGGAATCTGCCGGGAAGCAGTCAGGGAGCTGACAGGGGAAGTGCCCATACTGGGAGTGTGTCTGGGGCATCAGGCAGTCTGTGAAGCCTATGGGGCAGCCACCGCTCCTGCCAGGCAGCTGATGCACGGAAAACAGAGTCTGGTGAAGATAGAAAACGACTGTTCTCTTTTTCAGGGACTGCCAGGTGAGATTCTGGCGGCCAGGTATCATTCCCTGGCGGTAAAAAGGGAAACCATGCCGGATTGTCTCCAGGTCACTGCTGTGGCGGAAAATGGAGAAGTCATGGCAGCGGCCCACAGAAAATTTCCTGTCTTCGGACTGCAGTTTCATCCGGAATCCATATTGACCCCCCTGGGGAAGAAAATACTGGAAAATTTTATAAATCTTTAAGGGAATGAGGACCAGGAGGTAATGTAATGATTCAGGAAGCCATTTATCAGTTGATTAACGGAAAAGACTTAACCTTTGAACAGGCAGAACAGGTTATGGAAGAAATGATGAACGGGGAAGCCACTCAGGCGCAGATGGGCGGATTCCTTGTGGCATTAAGACAGCAGGGAGAGACCATTGATGAAATCACGGCATTTGCCCAGGTGATGCGGGAGAAAGGGATTAAGATTGAGCCGAAACGGGATGTGATCGATATTGTGGGCACAGGGGGAGATGAAGCGGGAACCTTTAACATTTCCACCACGTCGGCTTTCGTTGTGGCGGCCGGAGGGGTTCCGGTGGCAAAACACGGGAACCGGAGCGTTTCCAGCAAAAGCGGCGCCGCGGATGTGCTGGAGCGGCTGGGGGCCAATCTGAGCCTCACTGCGGAGCAGAACGAGAAAATCCTGGCTGCCTGTGATGTGTGCTTTTTATTTGCGCCGGTCTATCATTCTTCTATGAAATACGCGGCTCCGGTGAGGAAAGAATTGGGAGTGCGCACGGTATTTAACATTCTGGGCCCTCTGTCCAACCCGGCGGCGGCCACCATGCAGCTTCTGGGGGTATACGATAAGAAACTGGCCGAACCCCTGGCCAGAGTATTGTCCAATCTGGGAGTGGTGAGGGGTGTGGCGGTCTGCGGAGAGGACGGTCTGGATGAGATTACCCTCACCGGGGAGACCTCTGTTTATGAGATCCGTGAAGGTGAAATCCGCTCCTATACCATCACACCGGAACAGTTTGGACTGCGCCGCTGCGCTCTGGAGGAACTGGTGGGCGGGGACCCCGGGGAAAATGCCTCCATCACAAAAGATGTGCTCACAGGCAAAGAAACCGGTCCCAAAAGAGATATTGTGCTGATGAATGCCGGCATGAGCTTGTATTTGGGAAAAGACGGCATATCCGTACAGGACGGTATCCGGCAGGCGGCGGAACTTATCGACAGCGGCAGGGCGTACCAGAAACTGCAGGAATTTATCAAGTTGACGCGGGGTGAATAGAACAGTGATTTTAGATGAGATTGTAAAAGCTGCCAGAAAAAGGGTGAGCCGGGAGAAAGAGCAGCAGGGACTGGACGAAATGAAAAAACGGGCATTGTCCATAAAATCCCGGACCGGTTTTCCCTTTGAAAGTATGCTCCATGAGGGGAAGATGCAGTTTATCTGTGAGGTGAAAAAAGCATCCCCTTCCAAGGGGGTGATTGCCGAGGACTTTCCTTATGTGGACATTGCCCGGGAATATGAACGGGCGGGGGCGGGGGCAGTTTCCGTTTTGACGGAGCCGGAATTTTTCCAGGGCTCTCCCCAGTATTTAAAGGAGATACGAAAACAGGTAAGCATCCCTCTGCTGCGAAAAGATTTTATCATAGACCCTTATCAGATTTACCAGGCGAAGGTGCTGGGAGCGGATGCGGTACTGTTGATTGTTTCGATTCTGGATCAGGCTGCAATCCGGGAATATCTGGGTATCTGTGACAGTCTGGGTCTGTCGGCGCTGGTGGAGGCCCACGATGAAAAAGAGCTGGAACAGGCACTGGAGGCCGGAGCACGGGTTATTGGTGTGAACAACCGGAATCTGAAAGATTTTACCGTGGATATAGAAAACAGTATCCGGCTGAGAAGCAAGGCCCCTGAGAATATTGCATTTGTGGCGGAAAGCGGCATTGCCTGCAGGCAGGATGTCCAGCAGCTGGAAGAAGCCAGGGTAAACGGAGTGCTCATCGGTGAGACTCTGATGAGAAGCCTGGATAAAAAGGTCATGCTGGACCGGCTGAGGGGGCTTATCCCATGAGGGCTATGTGCATGGAGACTGCAGGAACACAGACGAAGGTGAAAATCTGCGGCCTGACCCGGATGGAAGACGTGATATGCGTCAATCAGTGCCGCCCGGATTATGCAGGATTTGTGTTTGCCAAAAGCAGACGGCAGGTATCTGCGGAACAGGCAGAGGAGCTGCGCAGGGCTATGGATTCCGAAATCTTGTCCGTGGGGGTGTTCGTCAATGGGGACATGGATGAAATCGTAAGGCTTGCCAGACAGAAGGTGATTGACCTGATTCAGCTGCATGGAGATGAGGATGCCGGGTATCTGAAGCGGCTGTCCAAACGTGTGAAAGTACCCATCATCCGCGCTGTCCGGGTGCAGAGCAAAGAGCAGATTGAAAAGGCCCAGGAACAGGAATGCGATTATCTGCTTTTGGATACGTATCATCCCGGGCAGTACGGAGGAGGAGGCCGCACGTTTGACCCGGCTTTGATTCCGCCTTTATACAAACCCTGGTTTCTGGCCGGAGGGCTGGACAGAGGAAATATTGTGGAAAAGATACAGGCGCACCATCCCTTTGGGGTGGACGTGAGCAGTAAAGTGGAGACTGAGGGAAAAAAAGACCCGGAAAAAATCCGGGAATTTATAGAAAGAGTAAGGAGATTGGAATAGAGATGAATAATGGTAAATTTGGGATTTTCGGCGGGCAGTATGTGCCGGAAACATTGATGACAGCAGTCCATGAGGTGGAGCAGGCTTATGAGAAATGTAAAGCTGACCCAAAGTTTCAGGCGGAACTGGAAGATCTGCTGAAGAATTATGCGGGCAGGCCGTCCCTGCTTTACTATGCTGAGAAAATGACCAAAGATTTGAATGGAGCAAAGATTTATATTAAAAGAGAAGATTTGAATCATACCGGGTCCCATAAGATAAACAATGTGCTGGGCCAGGTACTGCTGGCAAAGAAGATGGGAAAAACAAGGGTGATCGCGGAGACCGGGGCAGGCCAGCACGGTGTGGCAACGGCTACTGCAGCGGCTCTGATGGACATGGAATGTGAGATTTTCATGGGGAAAGAGGACACTGACCGCCAGGCATTGAATGTGTTTAGGATGGAGCTTCTGGGGGCAAAAGTTCATGCAGTGACCACCGGGACCATGACGCTGAAAGACGCAGTAAATGAGACCATGCGGGAATGGACCCGGCGGGTGGATGACACCTTCTATGTGCTGGGGTCTGTGATGGGGCCCCATCCTTACCCTGTGATTGTACGGGATTTCCAGAAAATTGTGGGAGAGGAAATCAAAGAACAGCTCATGGAGCGGGAAGGGCGTCTGCCAGACGCGGTGCTGGCCTGTGTGGGCGGAGGAAGCAACGCCATGGGCGCATTTTATGAATTTATACCGGATACATCTGTGAAATTAATCGGCTGTGAGGCAGCAGGTCTGGGTGTGGATACGGCACAGCACGCGGCGGCAGTGGAAAAAGGCAGTGTAGGTGTATTCCACGGGATGAAGTCCTTATTCTGCCAGGACCAGGACGGGCAGATTGCCCCGGTGTACTCCATATCCGCCGGGCTGGATTACCCGGGAATCGGGCCGGAACACGCATATCTGGCCGAGACAGGCAGGGCGTCTTATGTGCCGGTAACCGATGAAGAAGCGGTGGAGGCTTTCGAGTATCTGTCCAGGATGGAAGGAATTATTCCGGCACTGGAAAGTGCCCATGCGGTGGCTTATGCAAAGAAGATTGCGCCAGAGATGGGAAAAGATCAGATTATCGTTGTGAATTTATCCGGCAGAGGAGACAAAGATGTGGCGGCGATTGCCAGATACAGGGGGGTAGAGATTTATGAGTGATAGAATTGCGAAAGCATTTGACCATGGAAAAGCATTTATACCATTTATTGCAGGAGGCGATACCAGCCTGGAGGTAACCAGACAGCTGCTCATTGCCATGGAAGAAGCAGGGGCCGATCTCATAGAGATCGGACTGCCGTTTTCCGATCCCATTGCAGAGGGCGTGGTGATCCAGCAGGCCAATGAACGGGCACTGGCAGCAGGATGCACTACGGATAAACTTTTTGATATGGTGAAAGAAGCACGAAAGACCGTGGAGATTCCTCTGGTAATTCTCACATATATCAATCCTATTTTCACTTATGGGAAAGAGAAATTTATGAAACGGTGCGTGGAGTGCGGCATTGACGGACTGATCGTACCGGATCTGCCATTGGAGGAAAAGGGGGAGATTCAGCAGGTGTGCAGAGAATACGGCATATCCATCATATCGCTGATTGCCCCCACGTCAAAAGAGCGGATTAAGGCCATTGCCCGGGAAGCAGAAGGGTTCATCTATGTGATTTCCTCCCTGGGGGTTACGGGGGTGAGAAAAGAGATCACCACAGATGTGGCGGAAATGACAGACATGGTACGCCAGGTGACAGATGTACCCTGCGCGGTTGGTTTCGGCATATCCACCCCAGAGCAGGCAGAGTATATGGCCAGCGTCTCAGACGGGGCGATTGTGGGGTCTGCCATTGTGCGGCTGATTGAGCAGTACGGGGAAGAATGTGTTCCTGTTGTGTCAGATTATGTGAGGAAGATGAAAGCGGCGGTAAAACGGGCCTGAATGAGGCGGTGCGGTAGCATCGCCGATGGAAGCCAACGCGGCGCTGGCAGATGAAAAAGGTGCAAAGTTTCCGGCGAAATCCGGGGCTTTACACCTTTTTGGCGTGTTGCAATTTCTTGTAAAAAAATATAAAATGGTAGATGGAGGTGATGGTTATGACAACGATAAGCTTAAAATTTGATGATGAGATGAAAAAGGAACTTGATGAAATGTGCGATGAAATGGGAATGAATCTCAATACCTTTTTTATGATCTATGCAAAGAAAGCGTTACGGGAAAGGCGGATTCCATTTGAAATTGAAGCCCCAATAGATGATCCATTTTATTCTGAAAGCAATCTTAGGCAGCTGCAGAAGGCGGGTATGCAGATTGCCCAGGGGAAGGTGGTTACTAAAACTTTTGCAGAGCTGGAGGCAATGGCAGATGAATAATCTAACATTTGCTGAGGATGCATGGAGTGAATATCTTTACTGGCAGAGTCAGGATAAAAAAACATTGAAAAAAATTAACGCACTGTTGAAAGACATTCAGAGGGCTCCATTTGATGGATTAGGTAATCCAGAGGCATTAAAAGGGAACATGGCAGGAAAATGGAGCAGGCGGATTAATGAAAAAGACAGATTGGTTTACGAAATAACAGATGGCGCTGTTGTAATATGGCAGTGTAGAGGACATTATAGTGATCATTGAAAGATGAAAAAGGTGCAAAGTTTCCGGCGAAATCCGGGGCTTTACACCTTTTTACTACATATCTGGGTATAAGACACGCTCTATAGTTTTTATGGCACCTTCCCGTTTAACTATAATCCAACACCTGAAAAATAAAAAACTTCAGATAATAAGACTCATCTGCCGCCCACAAGATAGGATGATCAGGGGCCTGTGTATGGAATTCCACCTGGCGCAGCCGCCGATGGGCGCTGCCTGCCGCCTGTAGGATGGTTTTGGCCAGCATCTCCTGAGTCATAAAGTGGGAGCAGGAACAGGTGGCGAGAAAACCGCCGTTTTTCACCAGTTTGATGCCCCGCAGGTTGATTTCCCGATATCCTTTTACCGCATTTTTCACAGAATTTCTCGCTTTTGTAAAAGCAGGCGGGTCCAGGATAACCACGTCGAATTTTTGCCCCTGCCGTTCAAACGCTGGCAGCAGTTCAAAAACGTCGGCGCACTGGAACTTTACCACATGGGATAAGCCGTTCAGCCGGGCGTTTTCCTCTGCCTGGGTAATCCCTGTCTCTGAGGCATCCACCCCAAGTACATGTTTCGCACCGGCGAGCCCTGCGTTTAAAGCGAAAGAGCCTGTATGGGTAAAGCAGTCCAGCACATGGGCACCGCCGCACAATCTCTGTATAGCCTTCCGGTTGTTTTTCTGGTCCAGAAAGAATCCGGTTTTCTGGCCATTTTCCACATCCACGCAATACCGGACACCGTTTTCCTCAATCTGCACCTTGGTATCAAAAGCCTCCCCTATAAACCCTTTATATAGTTCCATTCCTTCCTGTCTGCGCACTTTGGCATCACTGCGCTCGTAGATTCCTCGTATCACAATGCCATCCTGGGCCAGAATTTCTGTCAGATACTGAAGAATCTGGCCTTTTAGGCGGTCAATGCCCAGAGCCAGGGATTGTACCACCAGTACATCGGCGAATTTGTCCACCACCAGCCCCGGAAGGAAATCTGCCTCACCGAAAATGACCCGGCAGCTGGAGGTATCCACCACCTTTTTCCGGTATTCCCATGCCTGCAGGACTCTCATGCGCAGAAACTCCTCGTTGATTTCCTGGTCTGCCCGCCGGGACATCATGCGGATACGGATTTTTGAATGGGGATTGACAAAGCCATGCCCCAGAGGGTATCCGTCAAAGTCGCGGACTTTGATTATATCCCCTTCTGAAAAATTCCCTTCAATTCTGTCGATTTCATTATCATAGATCCAAAGACCGCCTGCCTTTAATAGGCGGCCCTCCCCCTTTTTCAATATAGCGGCTGCTGAATTCATGTCGTTCCTCCTGGTTTAAAAACTAAAGCCCGATAATGCTTATGTTTAATTTAAAACAATCTTACCACATATCCCTATATAAATCATCTCACTTCTCAATAATTTTCTCCTGTACAATTTTCAAACATCTGTTTTACAATCCGGGTTCCCAGACTGGCGGCTTTTGGAGGCAGTTACGTAATCCCATAGCATTGTAAATGCTGCATAAAATTATGCAGTAAACAGAGAAAATATAGTTGACACCAAATTGGTATCATTATATAATACCAATTAAACGAGGAGGTCAAAAATGAGAGTATTCCAGAAAGGATTCCACTATTCCCAGGATGGTCCCGGAAACCGGATGGTAGTTCATCTCCAGGGCTGTAACATGCGGTGTCCCTGGTGTTCCAACCCGGAAGGACTGGAAATAGAAGGCGTCCTGATAACGGACAGCCAGTGGCTGGAGCCGGATCTGTGTCCCCATCAGGCTGTGAAAGAGGGGACACTGGACAGAGGGGTATGCAGAACCTGTACAGACCAGGCATGTATCAACGGCCGCAGGAGCAAAGGCATCCGGTGCTCCTGTGAAGATGTGGAGGCAGGAAAGCTGGTACAGGAGATTCTTTCGGCGCAGATGATGTACTATGACGGCGGAGGGGTTACCTTCACCGGAGGGGAGTGTACCCTCCAGTATGAAGAACTGGGGGAGGTGCTGGCAGAGTTGAAAAGACAGGGGATACACACAGCCATTGAGACAAATGGCACCCACCCGAAGCTTTCTGAATTATTTCCGTATATAGACTATCTGATTATGGACTGCAAGCTGATTGACCAGAAAAAACACAGAGAAATCACAGGCATATCCAACCGCATGATTCTCCAGAATATCCGGGAAGCGGCCCGGCATCATCCCTGTGTCCATGTGAGGGTTCCATTCATTGGCGGTGTGAATAATCACATGGAGGAAATCAGGCGGCTGACGGCTTTTTTCCAGTCCCTGCCCCAGGAACATGTGGTTTTCGAAGTTCTTCGTTACCATGAATATGGAAAGAAGAAATGGCAGGAATGCGGACTAAAGTACACCATGGATAAGAGCGCACAGGTGACGGCTGAGGAGGCGGGTGCATTTCGAAGACAGCTGGAAAGTGCGGGGCTGAATTATAAAGAAACATAAGTTTAGACAATCGTGGAGGGGATATTATGGAAAAGCTGCAGAAACAGTTTTCGCCGGACGAGATCACAGAGCTGGCAAAGAAAAGATTTCAGGAAGAACGGAAAATCGATCATCTGGAAGGGTGGTTTCTGGCGAAAGAAATCCAGCGCAGATGCGATGAAGCATATAAAGAGTTCCCGGACAGCATCCGGATTGCCAAAACCCAGGTGCAGACAGCGGGGGAGCTGCCGCTGTGGATCAGTGATTACAGTATATTTGCAGGGACCCAGGACGATGCCTTCGCCAGGTCTTATGCCCTGATTAATCCGGCGTTTTCGGTGGATTCGTTCAAAGGGTACTGCGACCCGGCTGCAGTATTCGGGGATATCGAACCCATTGGGGATATTACCCAGGAGAGAATCGATGATTTGAAGGCGTACAATGAGCAGACACCATTTGCCAAAGCCCTGAACCATGCCAATGAGCTGGCGGGGGATTTGACCAGTGAGGCAGTTTTCTTTTTTGAACAGGTGAGCGGCCATCTGATTCCCGATGTGCGTCCTCTGTTAAAAGAAGGCATCCGAAAGGTCAAAGCAGAGATTGGGGAAAAGCAGAAAACACAGACCGATTGTTCCAAAAGAGAATATTACCAGGCCATGGACATTGCACTGGACGCGGCCCTTGTCTACGCACAGCGCTATGCAGACATTGCAGGGGAGAAAGCGGCGGCGGCAGAAAACGAGAAAGACCGGGCAAGGTTTTCCTATATGGAACAGGTTCTGCGCAAAGTGCCGGAAAACGGAGCGGATAATCTCTATGAGGCCATCCAGTCTTTCCTCTTGATCTGGCAGACCATGTGTATGGAACAGACCCCTAATCCCTATGCCTTTTCGGTGGGGAACGCAGACCGTATTTTCGAGCCATACCGGGCAGCAAAAGATACAGACCGGGAGCTGTCGGCGGCTCTGTTTAAACATTTGCTGGTATTTTTCAATGTGGCGGACCGCAGCTGGGCCATTTCCCAGAATCTCATTGTGGGCGGAAAGTCCAATGAGGGCAGAGATCTCACCAATCCTACCACATATGCCCTGCTGGATGCCTACTATGATATGAACCTGCCTCAGCCTATTCTCTCTGTGAAACTTCATAAAAATACACCAGAAGAACTTTACCGGGAAATGGGAAAATTCTTTTTCACGCCAGGCTGCCTGACTCCGTCTTTGTTTAACGATGACTCGGTGTTTCCCATTCTGGAGAAGGCCAGCGGCACGGACCGTGAAGATCTCCAGGATTATTCCATTGCAGGCTGCCAGGAACCGCTGATTATGGGCAAAGACAATGGAAATACCACCAACAGCTGGCTGAATCTGGCGAAAATTCTGGAATTAACGGTAAATGGCGGTGCTTCAGAGATTACAGGGAGGCAGTTAGGACTTACAGACCAGGAAAACGGATTTCACAGCAAACTGGACGTGCTGAAAAATGTCCGCACACTGTTTTATAAAAATGCAGACCGCTATATTACCCGTATGGTGGAGTGCGCTAACGCAGCATCAGAGGCGATAGGGCTCCTTCAGGTGCCGTTTCTCTCCACCATGATGGGCGGTGTGGAATCAGGGGTAGATGCCCGTGATACCAAGCGCCAGGGGACAAAATATAATGGGAGCGGATGTCTGATTCATGGCCTTTGTGTTGTGGCAGATTCTTTTCTGGCCATTGACACACTGCTTGATGAGCGGCCCCAGGACGCTGAGCGGCTGATAAAGGCATTGCGGACAGACTTCAGGCATGACCCAGAACTGCGCCAGTATCTGCTCACGGCGCCAAAATTCGGCAATAACAGTCAGACGGTGGACCGGGAGGCGGCAAAAATCGCAGCCAGAATCAGCGATATGGTTTCCTCCCGGAAAAACTATCTGGGAAATCCTTTCCGGGCAGACTGGGCGTCTCCATCCACCCATCTTCTCTATGGATATTGGGTGGGAGCCACACCGGACGGGCGGAAGGCAAGAGAAGAACTGAATTACGGCGTGGACCCGTTATTCGGGGATGCAGTGCAGGGGCTGGGTTTCCGTATGCTTTCCAATATGAAGCTGCCTTTTGAAAAATTTAACGGGGGGTATGCCTCTCATCTGGGAATCAATCCGGGATATTTTAAAACGGAGAGTATGGAGGAAAAAGGGCTGGAATTCCGGGATAAAGTGATTGGGCCGTTATTTTACAACCCCCACAATGAAAATATATCGCCGTTTTATCTGTATGTAAATGTAACAACACCGGAAATGCTGCGCAAAGTGCTGGCAGAGCCGAAAAAATATGCGCCCAGCGGAGTTTATATTATGAGAATCCACGGAACATTCGTGAATTTCCTGGATTTATCCCCGGATATCCAGGAGGACATTATCGTCAGACTGGACCCGGCTTCTGTGTCAATGTAGGAAACTGTATACAGACAATACTACATGTCCTGATACAAATATCAGGCACTTAGTATTCGGGTATTTAAGACACGCTCTAGGAGGAGATCATATGCGTTATTTGTTAGGAATTGATATTGGAACTTCTAGTGTAAAATCACTGCTCATTGGGGAAGAAGGAACGGTTGCAGGAATTGCAAAAATGGAGTATGATATAAAAAAACCACAGCAGTCCTGGGCGGAGCAGAGCATGGAGCAGATATGGGAGGCGGCGGTATCTTCCATTTGTACGTTAATGAGCCAAAACCCGCAGATCAAAAAGGACATTGCCGGTATCAGTTACTCCGGCCAGATGCATGGGCTGGTGATGCTGGATGGGGCGGGCCGGGAAGTCAGGGATACGATTATCTGGGCGGACCAGCGGTCTGCAGGTTCCATTGAGCGTATCTATGAGGCAGTGCCGAAAGAAACATATCATGGGATTACGAAAAATGCTTTAAGCACCGGATTTCTGGTAAGTTCTCTGGTGTGGGTCAGAGACCATGAACCGGAAAGTTATGAGAAAATTAGAAAAGTTATGCTGCCCAAAGATTATATCCGTTACCGTATGTGCGGGCAGATGGGTACAGATATGTCAGATGCGTCCAGTACGGTGGTGTTTGACACAGCAGAGCGGCAGTGGGCGTGGGACCTGATTGGCAGAATTGGCCTTGAGAAGAGCTTTTTTGTGCCCTGTTATGAGTCTTGGGAAATTGCCGGTACAGTGACTGCAGAGTGTGCCCAAAGGACGGGGCTTCCCGAAGGGATTCCCATTGCCTATGGAGGCGGCGATACTCTGGTCCAGGCACTGGGAAACGGGATGATTGCCCCCGGTACAGTGATTTCCAATATCGGGACCGCCAGCCAGCTGGTGACGGTGGCAGAACAGCCAGTGTATGACAGGAAGTTCCGAACCAATACGTTCTGTCATATTGACCAGAGGCAGTGGCTGCTTATGGGAGCAAATTTAAGCGGCGGCGTCTCCTTGAAATGGCTGAAGAATCAGATTCTGTACATGGAAAGCTATGACGCTATGACCGATTTGGCCGGGCAGTCAGCGCCAGGCAGCAATGGCCTGTTCTTTCTTCCTTATCTCAGCGGGGAGAGGACTCCGTGGAATGACCCTGATGCCAGAGGAATCTATTTCGGGCTGAGTCTGAAGCATAACAGGGCGGATATGATCCGCGCTGCCATGGAGGGAATCATATACGCCCAGAGGTGTTCTCTGGAAATCTTCCGTGAGATGGGATTGTCTTTTGACCGGGTGATTGCCTCCGGAGGCGGGGCGGCAAGCAGGGTGTTCCTCAGAATCATCGCGGACCAGTTTGGATGTGAAGTGGCCACCAGCCAGGTGCAGGAGCAGGGCTGTGTGGGCGCGGCCATGATAGCAGGAGTGGGAACAGGCGTTTTCTCAGACTATAGGGAAGCGTGTGAGACGATGGTACGTTTCAGCAATGAGATTACTGAGCCGGACGGAGATAATCAGAAGCTGTATACAGAGGGATTTGAGACATTTGAGGCGCTTTATCCGGCTAACCGCCTGCTGTTTCGGCACAGTTAAAGTGCCTGCTGTCCGCGGACGGTATTTTCCGCGAAGCGTGCTTGCCAAAAAGCATTTTAAAAACATGCTCCAGGCAGAATTTCGGCGGCGGTGCCGTGTATCGTCCAGAAATTTTAGCGATGCAATGGTGAGGAACATACAGTCCCAGATTTTAATTTCCGGCCGGATGGAGCAGTAGGAAATGTGAGAGGAAGATAACATGTCGGGCCATTTACACGATACATTATACGAAGACGTGAGAGAGCAGATCTGCAGAAAAATTTATGAAGGTGTCTTCCAGGAAGGGGAGAAGCTTCCGGCTGAGCGGACACTGGCGCAGATGCTGGATGTGAGCCGGATCACCCTCAGAAAATCCCTGGAGCTTCTGGCGAATCAGGGACTGATTGTCAAGGAGGCCGGAAGCGGGAACCGGGTGGGGCTTCCCAATCGGGGGACCCCCAGCAGTACAGACATGATTGTTTTGATTGCACCGGCAGAAAACCCGTTTTTCTCGGAGTTTATACGAGCTTTTCAGGAATATGGCCAGAATCATGATACCATGGTGCTCTATGCGGAAAAGCCCCGCAGGGAGACACTGGCAGACAGTATTTACCGGTTTTACCAGAAACATCTGTACAATATTGTGATCTGGCCGGAAGACAAGGAGGTGGACAAAGAAAAATTACGAAGACTTCGTGCGCTGGGAATGAATATGGTTTTTTTCGATACAGACTGCGGGATTCCCTATGGGGATTCTGTAGTACTGGATAATAAAAGGGCAGTGGGACAGTTGAACAGCCGGATCGCCAAAAGAGGAATCAGACGGGCAGGATATATTGGCTGGGAAAGCGGCCCCAGGTATAGCGGCAGTCTGCGGGAACAGGCGGTCAGGGAGGCAAAAGGGGCGGATATCCTGGTGCGCCTGCCATGGGAAAGGCGCAGGGAAGCCAGGAATCTGGCGTATGAGTATCTGAAAAATATTTCAGAGGAACTGCCCCCTGCAATGATTTATGCAGACTGGGAATGCGGGGATGCGGTGTCAAATGCGCTGAGTCTGCTGGACAGAGAGGATATCCTTCTGGCGGGAATTGATGATTTTCCCGGGGCAAGGGAGAAACATGCTATTGTCTGCAGGCAGGACATGGAGAATACGGTAAAAGAAATTTTCCACTGTATCCAAATTCAGAATGAAAAGCCGGCGCAGTGGCAGGCAGAAATTTATTGCATTCAGGGAAAGATTGTGGAATATTAGGATCAAGCATTGGAGGAAAAGTGATGAAATTAACATGGGAAGGTTTGAAAAATCGACAGGCATGGGAGCAGGCAGGCATTGCGCTTCCCTCCTATGACGCAGAAGCTGTTGCTGAAAAGACGAAAAAGGCGCCAATTTGGGTTCATATGGGGATTGGGAATATTTTCCGGATTTTCATCGGCGGGATTGCGGACCAGCTGCTGGAAAAGGGACTGATGGACAGGGGAATCACCTGCGTGGAAGTATTTGACTACGATATGGTGGATAAAATATATGATCCCTATGACAATCTGGTTCTCAGTGTGACGCTTCACGGAGACGGAACCACAGACAAAAAAGTGCTGGGATCGCTGTCAGAGGCAGTGAAAGCACTGCCTTCTGAAAGTGCCCAGTGGGAGCGTACCAAGGAGATTTTCCGTGATCCAGGGCTTCAGATGGTATCTCTGACCATTACAGAAAAGGGATATGCGCTGAAAAGGGCAGATGGAACTTACTTTGACTTCATAAAAGCGGACATTGAAAACGGGCCGGAGAAGGCTGCAAGTGCCATGGCTGTGGTGGCTGCCATGCTGCTGGAGCGCTATCAGAACGGGAAAGCGCCCCTGGCCCTGGTATCCATGGATAACTGTTCGAAAAACGGCCAGAACTTCAGAAATGCCGTTCTGGAAATGGCGGAAGAATGGAAAAAGAGAGGATTTGTCGGCGAGGATTTCCTTGCATATATTAAGGATGAGAGCCAAGTGTCCTTCCCGTGGACAATGATTGATAAGATCACCCCCCGGCCAAGCGAAAAGATTGCAGATGAACTGGAGAAAGACGGTGTGGAGAGCATGCAGCCGGTAATTACCTCTAAAAGCACTTATATCGCTCCATTTGTCAACGCGGAGGGACCCCAGTATCTGGTGATAGAAGACTCCTTCCCCAACGGCCGTCCGGCTATGGAAAAGACAGAGGGTGCAGGAGTATATCTGACAGACAGGGATACAGTAAATAAATCTGAGCGTATGAAAGTGACTGTCTGCCTAAACCCCATTCATACGGCATTGGGACCCTATGGATGTGTACTGGGGTATGAACTGTTCTCCGATGAGATGAAAGACCCCCAGATGCTGGAACTGGCTCATCGAGTGGGATATGTGGAGGGGATGGAAGTGGTCCCTGATCCAGGTATTTTATCACCGAAGAAGTTTCTGGATGAGTTGATTGATGAGAGATTCCCCAACCCTTATCTGGGCGACACTACCCAGAGACTGTGTGTGGATGTGTCCCAGGGAATTGGAATCCGCTTCGGTGAAACGATCAAATTTTATATGGAAAAGTATGGGGACGCGAAAAGACTCACCGCCATTCCAGTTGCCATCGCCGGATGGCTTCGGTATCTGCTGGCTGTGGACGACGAAGGAAACCGTTTCGAGCTGGCACCAGATCCTATGGTTCCGGAGATGCAGGAGCAGATGGCTGGCATTGTAGTGGGAGATGCCTCCAGCTTGAAAGGGCAGCTGAAGGGAATTCTCTCCAATGAGAATATCTTTGCCGTTGATTTGTATCAGGCAGGGGTTGGAGAGAAGATTGAGGAGATCTTCCGGGAAGAGATTGAAGGACCGGGGGCGGTCAGAAAGACTTTAAAGAAATATTTGGCGTAGAGAAATTGGGAGGCAGATCATGAAAGTCATTTTGGTAAATGGAAGTTCGCGCAAGGAAGGATGCACCAACGCCGCATTGCTGGAAGTGGAGCGTTCGCTGAAAGAGGAAGGGATTGAGACAGAACAGTTTTTTATCGGGAACCAGCCGCTGGCGGACTGTATTGCCTGCGGCAAGTGCAGGAAAGACGGCCGCTGTACCTTTGAGGATGTGGTCAATGAATTTGTGGAGAAGGCCAAGAACGCAGACGGATTTGTGTTTGGATCGCCTGTTTACTATGCCCATCCCAGTGGAAGACTGTTAAGCTTTATGGACCGGGCCTTTTACAGCGGCGGCAGCGTTTTCGCGTTTAAACCGGCAGCAGCGGTGTTGAGCGCCCGCCGGGCCGGGACTACCGCTTCCTTTGATGTGATTAATAAATATTTCACCATTGCTTCCATGCCGGTGGTGTCTTCTACCTACTGGAATCATGTTTACGGAAAAGAGCCAAAGCAGGTGCAGGAGGATAAGGAAGGGCTGATGACCATGTATAATATTGGAAAGAATATGGCATGGATGCTCAAATGCATTGAGCTTGGGAAGAAAAATGGTTTGGAACATCCGGTGAACGAGAAGATTTTGACGAATTTTACCAGATAGAAAAGAATAGGAAAACCGATGGTATGAGCTGGAAAAACAGCTTATATCATCGGTTTTTTTTGTGTAAGACTCAGAGCGTATGGGTCTATTTGCGGAGCTTTCCGATAGTCAAAAAAAACTGCCCACAAAAAATGCCGCATATTGTAAAAAACTGGATAATTCTGGATAATTTATAAAAAATGCCACAGAGATATAAGGAGAGATATATGACATCGGGGTTAAATATTACATACAGTACCCTCACTGATCAAGGGGAGAGGGCAGTAAATGAGGATTATCTGGACGTATCTATCACGCCGGGCCGCCAGGGCTTTATCTTGTGCGATGGTCTGGGAGGACATGGGTGCGGGGATGCAGCCTCACAGCTTGTAGCGGGGAAAATCCGGGAAGCTCTGGAAAAATCCAAATCTCTGGAGGAAAGCATTCTGTACGCCCAGGAAGAACTGATTTTGAAGCAGAAGCAGGAGAACGAAGAAGATTCTATGAAGACAACGGCGGCAGTTCTGCTTATTCAGGGGAATACGGCGAGATTCGCCCATGTGGGGGATTCCAGGATTTACTGCTTTGAAAAGGCCAGATATGTGCTGCGCAGCCAGGACCACAGTGTGCCTCAGATGCTGGTAAAGAGGGGAGACATCCGGGAAAAGGATATCCGTCATCACGAGGACAGGAACAGGCTGCTGCGGGTGATGGGAGTGGAATGGGAAAGTCCCAAATATGAAATGTCAGACCCAATGGCCATAACCGGCCGTACCAGCTTTCTGCTGTGCAGCGACGGATTCTGGGAGCTGATAGAGGAGAGACAGATGTGCAAAGCGCTGAAAAAGTCCAAAACTCCCAGGGAATGGCTGGAGAACATGGAGCAGGCCGTGTTGGCAAACGGGAGAGGGACCAATATGGATAATTATTCCGCGATTGCTGTGTTTATCAGAGATTAAGCGCGGATGGGGAAGGATAGAAAAAGATGATCACAAGATGTAAGAAGGGACACTGGTATGATACCAGCGTGAATAAAGAATGTCCTCACTGTAAGCAGGCAGGGGAACGGCTGGGAATACAGCTGAATGATGTTGAGGAAGATGACAAGACAATTTCACTGGCAGAAGTTGACTCATCCCTGGGAGCACAGCTGGGAACGCTTATGAATGCCTCTGACATCCAGGAAGAGGGCAGGCTGTCCTGCGAAGACGATGATAAGACAATCGCCTTCGGATTTTTTGGTGTGACAAAAACTTCTCCGGTTGCAGGGTGGCTCATCTGCATGACAGGGACAGAGCGGGGAAAGGATTACCGCCTTCATGCAGGGAAGAACTTTATCGGCCGCAGCAATTCCATGGATGTGTGGATGGTGGATGACAAGACCATAGCCAGGGACAAGCACTGCTCTGTCATATACGACCCAAAGGGAAATGTGTTTTATGTATCCAGCGAAGGGGGAAATCTTGTCTATCTCAACGGCAGGATACTGGACTCTTTGGCACAGCTCCAAGAAGGGGATGAGATTACCATAGGAAAGACCAGCTTACTGTTTGTACCATTTTGCAGGGAGGGGAGAACATGGGAAAAAGAATCTTAAGTCTGCTGTCTGTCATTGTACTGGCACTGGCAGGTATTAAAGCGCCTGTAAGCGCAGCTGCTATGAAATCTCCCTATGTGGCGGAACAGGCCCAGGGAAAAGCCCCCAATGTGACGGTGTATATGACAGGCTCTAACATGCCGGATGTTTCTTCAGTGTCAGGAAAGATAAAAGATATCGCGTTAAGCCAAAAGGGCGGCATCGTACCCTTTGACCAGAGCAAAAAGGGCATTGCCTACATCATCTTGGTGGACAATTCCGGTTCGGTGAATCAGGCTCAGTTTGACCAGGCGAAAAATCAGCTGATTCAGCTGAGACAGTCCCTGAGAAAAGGGGACAGCATGACCTTGTATACTGTGGGAACGGACAATCCGGAAGGGGAGAAGACGGAAGTCTTTTCCAGCAGTGCGAAGGATCCAGGGGGCACGATGGATGAGGACTGCGGCAGAATCGCAGGGATTGCCTATATGAATACAAAGGAGAGTATGACAGTATTATACCGCTCTCTCAACCAGGTCCTCCACCAGCAGGCATCCCCTAAGAAGCGTACCGTGGTTTTGCTGATCACAGATGGGCAGGACGATTCCAGGGGAAAGGACATTGACAACGTATCCACAGCCAACACGGTGAGAGATGCCACGGTTCCTGTATATGGAATTCTTCTGGCTAATAAGGCGGGAAAAGAAGATGAAAAAATGGCCTATACCAAGAATCAGATACTGGCTGAGAAAAACTGCCGGGGATACTATGCGGACTGCAGTGTGAATCCATCCCCGGAAGGGGTTGCGTCTGCTTTTGCAGAGATCACCCAGCTGCTTCAAAAGGAAAGCTATGTGGTGAATTTAAAAGCAGCCACCAATCAGGCGGCAGGGCGCCAACAGCTGATTCTCCAGGCGGATAAAACTTCTGTGGACCCGGTTGCCATTGATTATTCTGATTACGAGGAAGACAATGAGGCGCCTCAGATTGCCGGTGACGTGGAGAAAACCGGCAGAAATGCCATTACATTTTCTCTCCAGGATGAAAACGGGGTAAATGAAAAAGATGCCGGTGACAAGTCCCATTATATCATCCGTACAAAGTCGGACAATGACAAGGGAAAAAGCTGGACCGTTGACTCTGCCAGCGTGGAGGAAAGAGACGGGGAAACCGTGGTTACCCTTACGGTAAAGGATGATTTTTTCACAGGAGACTATATTTTAAAATGCAGTGACATCCGGGACACTTCCCAGACAGAGAACGCCATGAATGTATCTGAGGAATTCAGTATAAAAGATGGGCTGGACCCAAAAAGAGAAGCCGTAAAACATGCGGTCAGGTCCTATTGGTGGGCAGGGCTGGTGCTTCTGGTGACTGTGCTGGGAATCCTGATTATCCGGGCGATTCAGAAGAAAAAGACAAAAGTTATAGAGGTGAATCCGGATGAACTGGTAAAGGCAGACACGAAAAAGATATGGCTGACCATCACGGACCGTCTGGGGGCCATCAGGGATGTGGAGTGGGATGTGGAGGGAAGCCTGTTCGTGGGACGTTCCAACATCTGCAACATCTATTTTGACGACGACCGCCTGTCGAAACAGCATTTTGTCATAGAGGTGACTAAGATGGGATGTTATCTGGAAGACCTGCAGTCCACCAACGGAACCTTTGTCAACGGTGTGAAAATAACCAATCGGAGAATGCTTCTGGACGGAGATATTATTACCGCCGGAAGAGAGTCCATAGTATTCCATGTGCCGAAGAATCAGCCAGTGCTGAATATTGAAGAATAGTGTGAAAAACAGCAGGAGGGGGAGACGAGATGAAGCGGTGTCCCAATTGTTTTTCTTCCGGGACCATGAAATGGGGAAGCTGTACCGTCTGTGGTTTCAGTGAGCAGTCACAGCGGGACAAACGTGCGCTGCCAGCAGGAGTCACACTGCATCAGAACTACATACTGGGGCGTGTCTTGGGAATCGGGGGCTTTGGAATTACCTATGCGGCCTATGACCAGAAAGAGAAGAGAAGGCTGGCGGTGAAGGAATACTTTCCTGCCGAGTGGGCCATGCGTGTATCTAAGGGAAACCAGATCATCCCCAACAGCCGGTCACAGGAGGATGTATACCAGCGGGGGAAAGATGTATTTATCAACGAGGCCAGGGTGCTCAGCAGACTGCTTGAGGTTCCCGCTGTGGTGGATGTGCTGGATTTCTTTCAGGAGAATGGAACCGCTTATATGGTGATGGAGCTGCTGGAAGGCAGTACCTTAAGCGGGTACATGAGAGACAGCGGGCTTACGGCCATGCCGTGGAAAATGGCGAACAGGATGATACGGGAAGCGGGACTGGCGCTGATTCAGGTGCATGAAAAGATGCTGCTTCACAGGGACATTGGACCGGATAATATTATGCTGGACCGGGAGGAAGCCGTGCATCTGATTGACTTTGGAGCCACAAGAATCTATGCGATGAATTCTGAGAAAAGCATGTCGGTGATGTTGAAACCGGGATTTACCCCTATCGAACAGTACTCCCGCAGCGGCAATCAAGGCCCCTGGACGGATGTTTATGCACTGGCCGCCACATATTATTACCTGACTGCGGGAAAGAAGCCTCCCGAGGCGCCGGACCGGGTGTCAGGGGCAAAGTTGGTCCCCCTGATACAGTGCGTTCCTGATATCCCCCAAAAAATCAGCCGGGCCGTGGAACACGCCCTGAAGTTTCAGTGGCAGCAGCGTACAAAAAGCGTGGAAGAATTTCTGAGAGAAATGGGACTTCTGGCAAAGCCGGTGGTGCTGACGGGACAAAACGGACAGTGGAAAAGAAGCTGCTTTGACCACCACGGCACATTCACCATAGGCAGAGTGTCTGTGCACAGCCAGATGGTCATAAAGGACAGACAGGTGAGCAGACTGCACTGCAAGATTAGTTATGATTCATCTTCCGGAGATTTTCTGGTGGAGAATTATTCTAGAAACCGCACCTATACAAGCCGGGGAACCCTGGAAAAAGGACAGAGAGTAAGCCTGTCAAAAGGCGAATGGCTCTATATACAGACATCAAGAAAGCGGTACGTATTTTATATGGAGGTGGAGTAAAGATACATGTTTTTTGGAAGGAAGAAAAAGCAAAAACCAGACCCCCGCAGACCAAAAGGAGTGTCCATGGAGAACATACAGGCACCTTCAGACAGAATCGTAAGAAAAGTTCCTGAGCTGAGGGTCGAGTACCGGAGAGTGGCCGGAAACAGGAAATATCAGCAGGACGATTTGTATGTATCGGCAAAATGTAAGAAGCTGGCATTCAACAAGAAGACCAGGGTCATGGCTGTGGTGTGCGACGGCATGGGGGGAATGGCCGATGGGGGCAGGGCCAGCAGCACAGCCATAAAAATGATGGCCCAGGCATTTCAGAAGGTGGAAAGAGAGCCGGAACTTGATATTCCCCGTTTTTTCCAACAGGGAATCTATGCCATTGACCGGACCATTGCCGGTTTTCCCAAGGAAGACGGGAAAGGCTCCGGAACTACCATGGCGGCCTGTATCGCGGAAGATAATCGGTTGTACTGGGCGTCAGTGGGAGACAGCCGGATCTATATTATCAGGGGGACGCAGATTCAGCAGGTGACAAAGGACCACAATTATGGCTTACGCCTTGAACAGATGAAAGCGGCGGGCCGGATTACAGAGGAAGAAGTCACGGCGGCGCGGCATAAAGAGGCATTGATCAGCTTTTTGGGAATGGGCAATGTCTCCTTGATGGATATTAATACGGCGCCCTTTGAAATGCAGTTTGGAGATGTGATTATGATTTGCAGCGACGGGATTACCAAGACACTGCCGGATGCACAGATCCGTAAGATTATTACCGCAGAAGAAGTAAAGCTGGAGAAAAAGGCAGAAGCATTGATTACGGCGGCCACCCGTATGAACACCCATTCCCAGGACAATACTTCTGTGGTACTGATTTGTTACCGGGAAAAAGACATCAGGGAGAATTCCTAAAGGGAAAGAGAAAGGAGAATTATCATGAATTTATGCAGATGTGAAAACGGCCACTTTTATGACAAAGAGAAGTACGCATCCTGCCCTCATTGTTCAGGGGGAAGCGCCGCAGACGACAGGCTGACAGCAGCTTTTACAGAGGATGTGACCTCAGCGGCGGCTCAGCCGGACATGCCAAAGAGCAGCCAGGGCTTTGCCCAGCAGCCGCAGAACAATGCACTCCAGCAGGACCCTTTGGATCTGCCGCCGGCTGACAAGTTTGCCGATGAGCCCACAGAGGCCCTTTACACTGCACCGGCGGATTCGCCTACGGTACCGCTCAATGTGTTCACACAGACTGTGCCGGGGAGTGTGGACGACGACGACCATACCATCGGCATTTATGATGATTTCTTTGGAGCTCCTTCTGTGGGCGCAAGCCAGACAGCCTGCCAGAACAGGACATCCGCAGCCAATAAAGTGAGCACCCCCTGTGTGGGATGGCTGGTAGCCCTGGGCGGAGAACATATCGGCACAGACTTCCGGCTGAAGGCAGGAAAGAACTTTATCGGCCGGGACATGCAGATGGATGTGGCGCTCACAGAGGATAAAAGTGTATCCAGAGACCGGCATGCCATCGTAGTATACGAGCCGAAAGCACACCTGTACCTGGTACAGCCGGGAGAATCCAGCAGTCTGGTATACAGGAATGACCAGGTAGTGCTGACGCCAGTGAAGCTGGAAGCCTATGACGTAATCACGGTAGGGGATGTGAATCTTTTGTTCATGCCGCTGTGCGGGGAACGTTTCAACTGGGGCGACCTATTGAAGCAGATGAAAAACGAAAATGATTAAAGAGGAAAGATTATGGAGCGTTATGCAAAGGGATTTCGAAGCTTCAGCGGATTTTTGATCCTGTTGAATCTGGCCGGTTTTTTTCTTCCCCTCACTGAGAGGACCCAGGAAGGCTATACCCCGCTTCGCTGGTCCCAGTTTGATTATATAAAGGCACTGCTGGGCGGTGCGCTTCCCAGTGCCGGTGAGGATACAATCTTTGTCAGCAGCACGCAGACAGCATTGATTCTGTGCTGTATGGTACTGCCGCTGATTCTGGCATTGGCTGCAGGTATCTGGGGCATCGTGGGCGGCCCCAGACAGCGTGTAAGCAGCTTACTGATATTTCTGGTGCTGATTCTTTACCTGGCTTTGTACGGATTCCTGGACATACTCTGGCCAGAAGCCCAGTTTACCCAGACGTATATAAAAGGGATTGCCTGTCATGTATGCATAGCTGTATCCGGGTGCAGCGGGGCTTTTGGGGTTCTGTCTCTTATCAGTACGCCGAAAAAGGTAAAAAAAGTGGAGAAGAAGATTCCTCAGCTGCAGGAAATCCGACAGCAGCAGGCAGAGGCAAAATACAGCATTATGATGGAAAAAGCCCATCAGGACTCCCAAAAGACCCAAAGTGTCAAAGAGCCTTTGGCAAAGGAGAACAGACCTTATGTACCTGGAAATCCCCGGGGCGTGATGGTGGGGCTGTCCGGCGTCTATGCAGGGGCACAGATTCCCATGACTGACGGAGAATTTATCCGGCTGGGCAGAAAGAATACCAATCATCTGGTATTTGAAGGCCAGATAAAAGTCAGCCGCAATCATTGCAGGATTAAATGGGACGCGGCTGATAAAAAGTATATCATCTACGACTATTCCAACACAGGGAGCTTCGCGGACGGCTCCCATGACTGTCTTCCCCAGAACCTGAATATGCCTCTGGAACCCGGGACAGTCCTGGCAATCGGGGATGACACCAATACATTTCGTCTGGAATAAAGAGGAGTGGGAAATATGGCAAGTGAATTATGCATGAACTGTTTTAATGTGAAGGGAGAATATGAGGTGTGTCCCTACTGCGGCTACGTGGAGGGTACGCCTCCAGAGCAGCCCCATTACCTGACTCCCGGAACTATCCTGGGGAATCATTTCATTGTGGGAACAGTGGCCGGGGTGGGCGGCTTTGGCATTACCTATAAATGTTATGATACCACACTGGGCGTCATTGTGGCGGTGAAGGAATTCTATATGTCCGGGCTTATGAACCGTTCTCCCGGGGAGCGGAGAGTGGGACTGCTGTCGGGAGATAAGAAGGAACAGTATAAAGAACGTCTGGAGCGGTTCCGCATGGAAGCACAGAGTATGAGCCAGTTCGGCAAGGCAAAGGATATTGTAAATGTATACGATTACTTTGAGGAAAACGGAACCGCCTATATTGTCATGGAGTATATTGACGGCGCCAAGCTGAAGACTTATCTGGAGCAGCAGGGGCCCATGGAGCCGGAGGCGGCCATAGGAACGATCTTGATGATTATCGAGGCGGTGAAAAAGATACACAGCAAGGGGATTATCCACTGTGACGTGAGCCCAGATAACATTTATATAGTCAATGAAGAATCCATTAAAATTCTGGATTTCGGTGCAGCTCAGATCAATGATTCAAAGACCGGTATGGCGGATCCGGTGATTAAAGTGGGATATTCTCCGTTGGAACAGTACCGGAACACCAGCAGGCAGGGATTTTACACAGATGTCTATGCGGCAGGAGCCGTCCTGTATCAGATGCTGACAGGCTCAGCGCCTATTGAATCCACAGAGCGTGAGGTCGAAGATAAGTTGAAGTCCCCCATGGAGGCAGGGGTGAAGCTCAGTCCCAACGTGGACCGGGCAGTGATGGAGGCTCTGGCTGTGCGGCCGGAGCTGAGATTCCAGAGTATGCAGCAGTTCCAGGATGCACTGCTGAATAAACGGATTGCTGAATATCCCAAAGAGAAGCTGAGAAAGAAACGGCAGAAACGCTATACCATTATCGGCATCTCCGCCACCCTGGCTGCGGCCGTGGGTGTGGCTGCGGGTCTGTACAGCACTATTTTAAAACCCCAGGACCGCATTTTTGATTCGGTTATCGATTCACCGGCCAAAATTACCGTATGGGTGGAAAACCCTGACCAGAAGACCATGATAGAAGAACTGGCCCAGAGCGGATTCAAGGAGGGCAGACATCCGGAAGAAGATGAGAAGCTCAGAAAGATGCAGGAGCAGAATGAAAATGTAAAAGTGGAGGTTGTGGTCCAAAAAAACATGGATCAGGCGCTGAGAAACTCAAAGAAGGACAAGAAAAAGGCCATGCCCAACATGTTTCTGTCAGACCATGTGTCCAACCTTGACGACTACAGTCTGGTTTCCCTGGAAGACAATTACAACCGCCTGGACCTGGATAAATACGTCTTCATGTCAGATTATCAGCAGCATTTCCCAGGAATGAAAGAAATGCCCACAGGCGTGGATACCCTCCTTCTGTATGCCAGTGAGATTGGCTATTATAAGTCAAACAAGCTGGATTCCTCCAAGGTTCAGGCTAAGGAGCATGGTTCGTCCGGGATAAAGACAGTGGAGCTGGACACAGTCATATCCGGAGGGGAAGCTGTGGAAAACAATTTCCTGAATCAGCAGCTGGCAAATGTCCAGTCTAATGTATTAGGCAGCGTGCTGCTTCTGGAAAAGGAAAACTGGCGGCAGGTATTTACCAGGAAGAAACTTCCGGATTCAGACATGCTTACCCCCCTGAGCCGTATCCAGAGCTTCAGAAATACCGCTGCAGGACATGAATTCAAGCTGAACTGCACCGTAGATGAGGACGGAAAGATCGTGGCGGAGGAAAAGCCAAAGGACAGGATATACGGAAGCAATGTTCTGGCCGGCGCAGCGTACAGAAAATATATGAATCAGGCGGCCGGCAGGGCAAAGAACAGCAAGAACGAATATGCCAATCCTATCACCGATTACAGTGTCTATGTGGTGACCCATGGGGGAAAGATGCTGGTGTCTTATTCCGAACGGTACGCAATTCTCACCAGAGGAAGCGAAGAACAGCAGAACGCCTGTATGAGGCTGTTATGGGTGATGCAGCAGGAAATCGGACAGGCCAGAAAGACAGGAACCATTCTGACCACGTACCCCATCTGGAAAGCCTCATTCGAGCAGTTTCCTTCTTACAATGCGGGATACGGGGATTTCATTGAACTGGAAAAGGAAAATTATCCCTGTGTTCTGATGGGAAGGGAAAGCGGCCAGGCGCAGGAGTATGTGGATGGACTGAAGGAAAAGGAAGATATGAAAGAGTTACAGATATATAGTGAAGAGTATGTGAAGGCGGGGGGGAAAGAGTGAGGCAGAACAGGAATGACGTAAAAACATGGAGAAAGATTACAGCGCTTTTATTGCCAGCATGGATGCTGGCAGCCTGTGCACCCGGAAAGGTTTATGGGGCAGAAGTCTCTGCAAATTACGATATTTCCGCAGAAAATGTAAATGCAGAGGCGGAAGCAGAAACAGAAGCAGAAACATATGCGGCTGTTCATCGGCATATATGGAAGTATGAATTGCAGGGGACAGACGCGGTAACCGTATCCTGTCAGGGAAAAACGGGGAACTGCAGTGTGGGCACAGATGGAATGCGTCTTACCCTGGAAGTGGAGAGGGAGTCTGTTTATACCAGTTCATCGGGGAAACGCCGCACAGCGGTTGTGGCAGATAACAGCCAGCTGGATCTCAATGAACTGGGGATTGTGTATCGGCTTACCTATTATAAAGATGCAGATGGCAGTCCGTCAGGCACGTCCATGAGCACAGAACCCAAGGATGCGGGAGTCTATCACGTGAAAGCCGCATTTGGAAGTGGAAACAGTACGGTTTTGGAGGACACGTTTACCATTAAGCGGGCCGAGCGGACATCTTCCTCTGAGGTAAAAATGGACAGCTACGAATATGGCTCCAATGAGGCGGCAGGTCCGTCTCTCAGCGGGACGGCAGAAACAATAGAATATTGGTATTACAGAGAAAATGAGGAAAATCCCTGTAAGATTCAGGATGGAACCGAAAGCTTTGACCCGAAAGGCCTGGAGACAGGCACATATGATGTCCTGGCAAAATATACACGGTCAGGCTATAGAAATTATATTTACGTGACAAAAAAGACCCGATTCCAGGTGGAAGGTGGGGAGGAAAAAGCCGACCGCTGGGAAATCAGAGTTCTTATGCCAAGTTACGACAGGAAGGGAGGGACGCCATCTCCGGAATTAAATGGAGAATTAGAAGACAGTGCAGAAATTGATTATTATTACAGCAGGCAGAACAGGAATACCGGCGGTACAAAATGGAGCGGTGCAAAACTGCCGGCCGGAACTTATTATATGTATGCGGTGATCGGGGAGACTGCTGTTTATGGTGAGTATACGACACCGGTGCAGCAATTTACTGTGTATGCAGATCACAAATGGGCAGGTCTGCCGAACAAGCTGGCTTCAAAAGTACAGGCAAGAACGATACAATGCCGTTATTGCGGGGAGAAACAGACTGTAAGACTGCCGAAGAAGACCGTGAATGTTATGATGGGAAACTCTGTGACGATTAAGAGTAAGGGCTGTACATTTACGCTGAGAAAATCGGCTAAGGTGAAGAAAAAGTGTTTTTCATTATCGAAAAAGGGGAAGATCAGTACGAAGGATAGACCTGCCTGTTATAAGTCTATGGGGACTTCTGTGCCGGTGGCTGTTAAGGTGTGCGGCAAGAGTTATAGTATGAATGTGAAGCTTAAGATTCCGGCGCCGAAGGTGAGGATAGAATGTGAGAAGAAAGAGGGCAGAACTTATTCAGGGTATAATTTTAAATTTTATTATCGTGTCCCTGGAGCAAATAGAATACAGGTCAGGATGGACGGAGAGTCGGATGACATTAAGAACCATTTGAAAAAAGAGGTTAGCAATCCAAGGCCATCTAAAACACCAGCTTTAGCCTTAACTAATAAAACTCTGGCGAGGTTCAATAATAGAGTTACTTTCAGAATCAGGGCTTATTATGGGAAGAATAAATCGGAGATTCTTACGGTAACTAAGACTGTGGGGTCAGGAGGCGGGGGAGGCCATCCAGGAAGGGAATTTTTTGACTAAGTCGATTGGCAGGCTGCTGATTGAATGAAAAATATGTAGACAGATAATTTTGAAATTGTTTTCAGAAGTCACGAGTTTGGGGAAAATAAACAAAACGGAGCTCAAAACCGTTTTGAATTCGCTCCTTATTTGTTTATTTTCCCCAAACTCTGGTTATGAAATGGCATTTTGCAATTACCTGGAAATATTAATTTTTAGGAGGAAAAGAATGAATCAAAAGAAGATTAAAATGAAAAGATGGAGAAAGATTACGGCGCTTTTGTTATCAGCGGCCATGGCGGTATCTTATGTACCGGGAACGGTTTATGCGGCAGAAAATGAAGTTGTTGATGGGGGGAATTCTAGCAACGGCAATGTTCCAAGTGAGAATGAGAGCGGAGGGGTTAGTGAAAATGCGCATGAATGGGAGTATGTGGCAGATGAAAATAGACAGCAGATAACAGCAGCTTGTAAAAATCATCAATCTGAAAGTGTAAATCTTACATTAAAAGTAGAAAAGAATTCCACGAATCAGTATAAGGCCGCAGTGCTGGTGAATGGAGTTGAACTGCCAGCTGTTAATGATTGGAAAATTGAATACCAAATCAAATATCTTGACAAATCAGATACCGATCTGGGAACAACAGCTCCAGAAGAAAACGGGGAATATAAAGCCCGTGCCGTATTTGGGGCGAGTGAAAATGCTCCGTATTTGGAGACCAATTACACAATTGCTCATCAACATGTGTGGAAATATGAACAATTGCAGAATGCGGTATCGGTGAACTGTCAGGGAACGGAAGGTAAATGTGAGGCAGAAACAATACATCTTACTCTGAATGTTATCAAGGAATCTGATTATACAGAAGATCCAGGAAGCCGTGTATCTATATCAGCAAATGGCCAGAATTTAGACCTTGATGAATTGGGAATTACATACAAGTTTGTTTATTTTACGGATATAGATGGCAAACCAGGCGACACGCCGCTGCAGCAGGAGCCCCGGGATTCAGGGACTTATTATGTCAGAGCAATATTTGGCGATGAAAACAGTGAAAATAAAGGGATTATAGAAGATAGGTTCCTAATTAAAAAAGTGGTGATAAGCTCTAACCTTGCTGTAAAAATGAATAATTACAAATATAAAGCGGACAAGGTCGAAGGTCCGTCACTGAGTGAAGCCATAGAGACAAAAACAATAACATATTACTATTACAGGGAAAACGAAGAAAATCCTTTGGAATTAAAAAACGACCCCAGTAATGATCCGGGCATCCTGAGTGCGAATACATATTATGTATCGGCAGAATATACACAATCAAGTAATGAAAATTACATTTACAAAACAGAAAAAACTCGATTTCAGGTGGAGAAGGCTGACCGCAGCGGAGTAAAAGTTAGTATGCAAAACTATGACCTGAAGGGAAAAAGACCCGAGCCGCAATTAGTTGGAGAATGCGAGGAAAATCCCCAAATTGTTTACTATTATAGTAAACAGAATAAAACGACAGGGGGGATAAAATGGGACGCTAAAAAACCTGAAAAAGGAACTTATTATATGTATGCAGTAATTGGTGAAACAGCTAATTATAATGGATATACCACACCGACGCAGAAGTTTACTGTATACGCAGATCATAAATGGAACAACCTGCCTAAGAAGCTTACTTCAAAAGCGCAGAAGAAAAAGATAAAGTGTGGTTATTGTGGAAAGACAGAAACTATAGAATTAACATTGCCGCCAAAGCAGCAAAAAATTGTAATGGGAAAATCCTTAAAAATTAAAAGTAAAGGATGTACATTTAAATTAGATAAATCAGCAAAGACAAAAAAATATTTCAGCATAGACAAAAAAGGCAAAATCACCACAAAAGCGAATTCAAAGTTTTACAAGTCAATGAAGACTTCTATACCAGTAAATGTTACAGCATATGGAAAAACCTATCAGATGGAGGTTAAGCTCAAAATTCCGGCACCAAAAGCAACAGTAACACCGACAAGATTTTTTAGAGCTGGATACGGTTGGGCGTACAAATTTGAATTAGACTATAAAATCCCAAATGCTGACAGAGTAAAGGTTTCGTTGAAAGGAGGAACGCCTGCAATTGAAAAATATTTAAAAAAGATTGCCAGCAGTCCAAGGCCGTCAAAGAAACCATTTATTAATCTGGGCGATAATTTAGTGAAAAAATTAGGAAATAAGGTAACCTTTAAGATCACGGCTTATTATGGCTCTAAAAAATCGGAAACACGTGTGATAACTAAACGGGTGAAATAAACGATAAATATGACAGGAAAGGATATAGCTGATATGAAGTTATGCATGGGCTGTATGCGCCAAATAGAAGAACAGCTGTCAACTTGTCCTTATTGTGGTTTCAATGAAACTACTTTAAGGCAGGAGTCCTATTATCTGGATCCAGGGACCATTGTGGGCGGTAAATATATCCTTGGCCGGGTGCTCAGCTATGGGGGCCATACCGTTTCTTATCTGGGAATGGATGCGGAAATCAACAGAAAAGTGATTGTAAAGGAATATTTGCCCAGTGATTTTTCAACTCGTTCAGAAGGTGAGAAGGAAGTAACCATTTATTCCGGCGACGGACAGATTCAATTTGACCGGGGATTGACCAACTTTATAAATGAGGCAAGCAGCATTCAGCGTTTACATAACCCGGAGGGAATTGCCCAAATTTATGACTGTGTCTCGGAAAATGATACGGGTTATGTGATTTCTGAATATGTGGAAGGCCAGACGCTAAAAGAAGTCTTGGATTCGGGCACTAAATATTCGGTAAAGGAAGCGAAAGCTTTTATTAAAAAAATTTTAAGAGGTTTGTCTCAGGTACATAAATCCAATACCATTCACTGTGATATTTCACCGGAAACGATTATGATCACCAATTCCGGAGACATCAAACTCCTTGACTTTGGAGCCACCCGTTACGTAACCACGGCCAACTCTAAGAGTCTGTCTATTATATTGAAACGTGGATACGCACCAGAAGAACAATACCGAAGCCGCGGCGTGCGGGGACCATGGACAGACGTGTATGCTTTGGGAGCGGTTATGTACCGGATGATTACCGGAATTGTACCCCAGGAGTCTGTAGAGCGCGTCCTGGATGATCAACTGAAGGAACCATCCAAGCTGGGAATATCCATTCCTGAGAATACGGAAAACGCATTGATGAATGCATTGAATGTATATCAGGAAGAACGGACTCCTTCCGCAGAGGCATTTCTAAAAGAGCTGAACAGCGGGGAAGTAAAGCGGGTGAAGACAAAAAAGAGAACTAATAAAACCGGGAGCTTTCCCCTGTGGGCTAAGGGGCTGGTAGCCTGTCTGGCTGTGGCAGTGGTAATCGGCGGCGGTGCGCTGGCGTGGAAAATTCAATCAAACAATGCCGGAGGGGAAAATAAAGATAACACCATCGTCATGAACGACCTGTCCGGAATGACAAAAAAGGAGGCTGCAGCCAGTATAGAGGAACTGGAGAAAAAGGCCAGGGAGGAGGGCATCACTCTGGATATTGGGTTCAAAGCGGATGGGTATGTCTTTGACCTTGATGACAGTAAGAACGGAACCATCGCCTCACAGACAGTCAAACCCTCCACTGTATTATATGACCCAGATGCGGAAAAGCAGAAGAAACTAAAAGGCCTGAAACGGGATAAAGACGGAAATATCAGCGGAACGATTTCCTGCAGCATGTACAGCAATACCAAGCTGCATTACAGTGACATCAGCGGTCTCAGCGCCTATGCAATGGCCCAGAAGCTGGGAATTGACCCAGGTGATACCAAACATTTTGTAGGAACAGATGAAGTGGAAGACTCCTGTTATTATGATTTGATCAAACTGGGAACACCTGATGGAGACATTACGGCAGAAAAGCTGGAAAAAAAGAAAAATCAGAAAAAAGAAATTACATATGAGAAGGACAAAATGAGTATCGTCTATTCCAATATTCCTTTCTTCTACTGGGAGTCTCTGCCTGACTTTAAGCAGGCATACGGGACGCTGGACAGCATCCCCCCGCAGGACACCTATGTATGGAGAACCGAAACAGAAAGAGAGCCTTCTGGCCAGCAGAAAGATTTGGCTGATGTCAGCGGCATGATAAATTATGACTATTGTGCAGTCAGCCTGGCGAAAAACACTGGGGGATATAACATAGGCGATATTGTCAGCCAGACCCTTTCACCAGGGGAAGAACTGGATACCAGTAAGACGAAGCTGGATGAACCGTTGATTTACGCAATCGGCGATGAGGTTCTCTATAGCGGGAAAACAGGAAATCAATTAGCTGAGGAACTGGCTTCCCACTGGGGGGACAGCGTCAGTGTTGCGGCAGGAGGAAGCGGGATAATGTCCCAGCCGATTCTATCTGTCACAGTTACTGATGTCAATGGAACACCCATAGACTATTTCAGAAAGGGCGATGCCATTACCGTGACGCTTAACCTTAAGGCCACACCTACACCGGTTCCGCCGCCACAGCCCCCAGCATATTCCGATGGCGGAGGCAGTTCAGGTGGGGGTTACTCAGGGGGAAGCGGCTCAGGGGGAGGCGGCTCATCAGGAAGTGACACTGCACCGATTTTCGATTAAAAGTGAGTGTGATTGCTCATAAACGGAGAAAGTATATATAATGAAATTATGCTATCATTGTATGCACCAAATAGAAAAAGAGAACATCCACACCTGCCCGAAGTGTGGAAAGAGCCTTGACATTCAGCCGGCCGGCGAAAAGTATCTTCAGCCAGGCACAGTTCTCCAGGGGAAATTCATAGTGGGGTATCCTCTGGGGGACGGAGGTTTTGGAAATACTTATATTGGCTGGAACCGGATACTGTTCTGCAAAGTGGCAATAAAGGAATTTTATCCGAAACAATACTGCCGCCGCAAACCTGGCAGGACTGAGGTTGTTGTGGAAGATGAGAACATGCGGGCAAGATTCGAAAAAGGCAGGAAGCAGTTCCTGGAGGAGGCCAGAAGTGTTGCGGCGCTGCAGAACATTCCAGGTGTTGTGAAGATTTCCAGCTTTTTTGAGGAAAACGAAACCGGATATATTGTGATGGAATATCTGGAGGGGATGGATGTGAAAACCATCCTCTCCAAATCCGGGGATAAGAAAGATTATGAATGGTGCAGGCGGGTGACTCTGACGGTGCTTCATACCCTTCGGGAGGTGCACAGGCAGGGCGTGCTCCATCGGGATATTGCCCCTGATAACATTTTTGTCACCGACGAGGGTATTATTAAGCTGATTGATTTCGGGGCGGCGAAACAAACCACAGCCCTGACAGATATTAAGCCGGATATTATGCTGAAGACAGGCTATGCCCCCATTGAACAGTACAGCAGAGAGGCCCCCCAGGGTCCATACACAGACTTGTACGCGGCGGCGGCGCTGTTTTACCGGATGATTACCGGCCAGCGGCCCATTCCGGCCAATGAGCGTCAGGACCATGATGTTTTGATTTCCCCATCGGATATGGGAATTCAGATTCCGGAGCAGGCGGAGATGGGGATCATGGTCTGTCTGAATGTGCAGCCCCAGTACCGTCTCCAGAGTGCAGATGAATTGATGGAAGCCTTAGATGGACGGGATTTTGTTCCGGTCTATGAGCCCGAGTGGATTCTTCCGCCGGAAGAAAAGCAGGGAATCGGGGAAAGAATCTCCCGTCTTTCCATGGCGGCAAAGGCCGGGATCTGTCTGGGAGTGGTTTTCCTGATAGGACTGACTGTCTTCGGCACAGTCATGCTGGGAGATCAAGGGTCTAAGAAAACAGACCTGGAAAATGAGGCAATCGTCATGAATGATCTGTCCGGAATGACAGAGGACGAGGCTGCTGCCAACATAGAAGAGTTAAAGGAAAGGGCCCTGGCAGAGGGCATTACGTTAGAGCTTGATTTCAAAACAGATGGATACATATTTGAACTGGACCAAGAACGAAGCGGAACCATTGCTTCACAGACAATCAAGCCGTCCTCTGTGATATACGATCCCGATGCCGAAAGCCAGAAAGAGGTAGCAGGCCTGACCCGGGATAAGGATGGAAATATCAGCGGTACAGTTTCCTGCAGTTTATATGACAATACCAAGCTTCATTATAGTGATATCAGCGGATTGAACGTCTATGCAATGGCAAAGAAGCTGGGAATTGATACCAGCGATTCAGAACATTTTCGAGGAACCGAAGAAGTGGAAGATTCCAGCTATTATGACCTGATTAAGCTGCAGACGCCAGATGGGGAAATAGCGGCAAAGGAGCTGGGGAAAAAGAAGAACCAGAAGAAAGAGATTACTTATCAGAAGGGGAAAATAAGTATTATCTATTCCAACATTCCTTTCTTTTACTGGGAGGCTCTGCCTGATTTTAAGCAGGCCTATGGTACATTAGACCAGATACCGCAGTTGGATACCTATGTGTGGAAAAGCGAAACACAACGGGAGCCGTCTGGCCAAAAAAAAGCTTTGATAGAAGTCAGCGGCATGGTGAATGATGCTTATTGTACCATCCGATCTTCTGAGAGCAGTAAAGGCAGCAGGAGAGGAGATATTGTCAATCAGGCTTTTCCCGCAGGAGAAGAATTGGACACCAGCAGAACGAAGGCAGAGGACGGCCTGCTGCATGTGATTGGCGACGAGATTTTCTACAGCGGTAAAAACGGGAATCAATTAAAAGAAGAATTGGTCTCCCGCTGGGGGGAAAGCGTCAATGTAGTGCCTGGAGGAAGCGGGGCAATGACCCAGCCGGTTTTGTCCGTTAAAATTACAGATGAGACGGGAAATTCTATAGATTATTTCAGAAGGGGCCAGGCAGTCACAGTGACTCTTAATCTCAAAGCGGTACCTGCTCCCGCCCCGCAGCCTCCAGTATATCAAGAAGAAGGAAACTATTCAGAAGGAAATTACTCAGGGGCAGGAAGCACGGGAGGCAGTTTAGGCGGTTATGACCTAGGAGGCAGTTCAGGCAGTTCCGATTCAGGAGGAGGCGGAGCAATTTCCCCAAGTGATGAGGGCTTTGTAGAGTAGCTTTACAGTAATTAAGAGATTGCGAAAAATGACAAGCTCAGATTGAAGGAGTTATTGATTCACAGTTGCAAAGCACTACGAAAGAAGGAACAGACAAAAATGCACAAAAAACTAGCAGACCCAGACAGACTGTGTATGGGATGTATGGAGGAACTGGCCCAGCCGGCAGCGCGGTGTCCCCGCTGCGGATTTGATGAGAGAAAATATGAGAGGCCGGATAACAGCCTGCCT
Source organism: uncultured Lachnospiraceae bacterium (assembly GCA_910588825.1). GTDB lineage: Bacteria > Bacillota > Clostridia > Lachnospirales > Lachnospiraceae > MGBC164599. The sequence continues at coordinate 4,056 of CAJURF010000015.1, read as the reverse complement.
CTCCGTGAGATTTTACACGGAAAATATCTAATCGGGAGTGTAATCGGCTGCGGCGGCTTTGGGATTACCTATATCGGCTGGGATTTCTACCAGTGCAAGAAGGTGTGTATCAAAGAGTATTTTCCAAAAATGATTGCTGCCAGGAATCCCAAAGCCCAGAGTTATTCAGAGCTCATATCGGTTTCTGTTCTGTACAGCACTACCATGTACACCCACAATCCCACACAGGTTCAGCACGCCTATGTGCAGGGGCTGAAACATTACATTGAGGAAGCCAGGAATCTGTCACGGTTTTATCTGATGCCGGGTATTGTCTCTGTCCGTGACTTCTTTTATGGAAACAATACAGCCTATATTGTGATGGAATATATTGACGGAATTGATATGCGAAAATACATCAAGGCATTGAACCGGGGGCTGACGCCCAAGGAGCTGTTTCCCCTTCTGCGGGACGTGTTCAAAGCGCTGCATGAAGTACACAAGGTGGGGATTATCCATCGGGATATCAGCCCGGACAATATTATGCTCACCCGGGAGGCAAAGGCGAAGCTCATTGACTTTGGCGCGTCAAAGAATTACGGGAATTCAGGGAAAGGCCCTGTGCTGTTAAAGCGGGGGTATGCCCCCATTGAGCAGTACTCCAGAGACGGGAAGCAGGGGCCCTGGACAGATGTCTACAGTATGTGCGCCAGCATTTATTATCTGCTGGCCAGGATTCGGATTCCCGTTCCCCAGGAGCGGATGCAACAGGACACTGTACAGCCGCTGCAGGCCCTGGGTGTACCGATTTTGGAAAAAAGCGACCGGGCCATTCAGAAAGGGCTGAGCATTGATGCCGAAAACCGCTATCAGACCATAGGGGATTTGTATAAGGATTTGTACGGCGGACCCATATAAGCCCACAAGGAGAATGGAAGAGATGAATGAGTCAAAAGAACAGAGCAATCAGGCAAAGACACTGCCAAAGGGCTTTGTGATTGCCGGAAGGTATCAGGTCATCCGCTGTATCGGCATCGGAGGTTTTGGGGTGACTTATCTGTGCGAAGACAGTAAGCTGCAGCGAAAAACGGCCTTGAAGGAATATTTTCCCCGTCAGTGGGCAGAGAGGGAAGAAGAATACATATCAGTGAAGGCATCTTCCATGGCAGAGGCTTTCCGGATGGGTATGCAGTCATTTTTACAGGAAGCCCAGATTATGTCCCAATTTATAGAGACGCCCCATGTAGTGACTTTTTATGAGGTTGTGGAGGCCAATGACACCGTGTATCTGGCCATGGAGTATATTGAGGGCTTAAGCGCAGGGCGCAGATTGCGGGAGCGGAAATACCGTCCCTATAAACCGAAAGAAATGGCACAGATTCTCATTCCGGTGCTGGATGGACTGGAGCGGATGCATGAGAAGAACATTATTCACAGCGATATCAGTCCGGGAAACATTATGTGCTCAAAAGAAGGGGGAGTTTTTTTGATAGACCTGGGAGCGGCAAAGGCTTATAAGGAGAAAAATCCTGTCATAAGCGCTTCGTTTTTAAAGCCGGACTATGCGGCGCCGGAACAGTACCGGACAGCAAAGGAGGGGATTCCCAGACATGAAGGCCCCTGGACAGATATCTACGGGGCAGGCGGCACCATGTACTGCCTGCTCACCGGCCAAAAACCAGCCGACGCCATCAGCCGGCTGGGCGGCAGCGGCATAAAGAAAAAAGAGCCGAAGAAATTCAGGATGCAGAGGCTGCCGGGAAAATGGATGAAGCTCATACGCCAGGCTATGGCACTGGAGATTTCGGAACGAATCAGTTCGGCGGGAGAACTCTCAGGCAGAATTCAGAAGCTTTTGTGACGGGGCAGGGCCAGGGGGAAGGATTGGATGATATACATAGGGATTTGTGATGATGACAGGGAGCATCAGAAGCTTATAGCGGATATGGTCACGAAATCTCTGTTTTCGTACGATGATGTGGAATTCAGCTGTTACGATTCAGGAGATCAGGTCATTCAGGCCATTGAAAAGGAAGAAATGGAGTGTGAGCTTCTCCTGCTGGATATCAGAATGCCGGGAAGGGATGGGCTTCAGACAGCGGCCTACATCCGGGAACACGGGGTGGATGTGGATTTGATATTCGTGACTGCAGCCACAGAGCATGTGTTCGACGGTTACACATACCAGGCGTTTTCTTATCTGCTGAAACCTTTGGATTATAAGAAAATTTCGGGAGAGATGGCACGCTACATGGAGCTGAAGCAGAAAGGGGCTGACTGTCTGCATGTGCAGATAGGAGGAAAGAAAGTACAGATTTTTCTGAACCGTGTGAAATACTTTGCCACAGAGGGAAGGAAAATTATTGTCTATCAGCGGGGAGAGGAGGAGAATCTTTCCTTCTATGCCAAGATGAATGACCTTCAGGAAACCCTGAAAGATATGGACTTTCTCAGGGCCCATCAGAGCTATCTGGTAAATGCCAGATATGTGCAGTCCTACACCAGAACAGAGATGGATGTGGGAGGCAGCCTGGTGCCCATAGCCAGACGGTATATAGAAACAGTCCGGCAGCGGTTCGCTGACAGCTGGGGAGGTAAGAAGTGAGAGAGGTAAATGACGTAAGCACGATGAAGGTCACCAGAAGTCTAGCCATGTCGGCAAAGGCCTCCCAGGGAGCTATGATCTGCGTGAAGGGTGACGGGATTGGAAGTATGGCTGTGCTGCAGGATGACCGGAAGGTGATTGTGGGAAGGGACCCTTCTCTATGCAGTGTGGTTTTGGCCAATCCGAAAGTGAGCAGAAAACATCTGGAGATCACTTATATAGGGAATTTAAAGAAATACCGGGTAGTAGACTATTCCAGCAATGGAACGTACTTTTCCAACAAGAGCAGGCTGGTAAAAAATCAGGAATACTATCTTGACCCGGCCACAGAGCTGTGGCTGGGCAGCGGCGAGACACGGTATAAATTACGGTAAAAGGCGGGGAAGATTCATGAATAATATTTTTTCAGCATTGATACATAGAAGAAATGCAGATGTGATTCGGGAGTTTGTCCTGTGGTGCATTCTTTGCTTTGAGATACTGCTGTTTATGATATCGGCGGCTGTGGCCGGAAGTAAGATTACCTGGATCATGCTGATGATTTTTACCATAGGGATGGCGGTATTGATGATTTTCAGGCTGACAGCCATTGCCCTTCTTTACAGTCTGGGAGTGTTCCATCTGCTTTCAGTCATCATCCTTTATATGTGTTATCATTCAGCACTTTCTGTGACAACTATGCTTATATTTGTTCTGGTGATTCTGCTGGCGCTGGCGGCTTTTATATGTTCCTTCATCCATAATTTCTCCAGGTTTAACCTGGATAAGGCGGTTATGGCCCTGGCGGTGTCAGACTCTGTGTTCATTATGATTTTGCAGATACTGCTCTATACAGGGAAAGACTCTGCCTATAATTTTTTAAGGGGACTGGCAGGCTCCGGTGCGGATTTTCGAGGATATTGGGCGGGTACCATAAGCTTCTGGCTGCTGTTGGCAGTGATTGATGTGTATGATATATTTTTTTCATTTGGTCTCATTGACAATGGAAGGAATAAGATTATTCATTCAGGGCATGGGGACAGACCAGATCATTTTGCCAATCAGGAAGTGCCTGCCGCAGTCCAGGGGATAAGCGGTGCATGTGCCGGACAGACATTTTACCTGAAGAACAGAGAGCTTATCATCGGTTCCACAAAAACGTCGGGAGCGTCTCTGGTGATTCCCGACGGACATGTGAGCAGGTGGCACTGTGCGGTGCGCTATCATCCCGGGCGGGGCGGAGATGGTTTTTATGAGATCTTGGACCGTTCCACAAACGGGGTGTACCTGAATACCGGGGGCAGGCTTTCACAAAATATGTGGAACCGGCTGCCAAGGGGCAGTGTGATCTGTATCGGCGGTATGAGACAGCAGTTTCGGCTGCTTTGAAATCATTTGACACATGGGTATAGGAGGGAAAATGGATGAAACAGAAGAAAAGAGTGAAAAATAAAGTAGATTTTGAGGCGCACTTAAATAAAGGGTCATAAAAT
>CAJURF010000014.1 GCA_910588825.1 uncultured Lachnospiraceae bacterium | reverse complement strand
GCTGCGCATAAAGGACAACGGAACTGCTGATGCGGAAACCCTATCATCCGCCGATCCGTCAAAGCACAGAGGGCTTTCGCTGATCACTGAGCGCGTCAACAATATGGGCGGGACTGTAAAAATAACCAATAACTTCCCGTGCGGGGTCCGCATACAAATCACCCTGCCAATGAAAGGAGATGTTTCTTATCAATATTTTATTAGTCGATGACCACGCCTTATTTTCAAAAAGCCTGGAGATTGCCTTATCGGATTATCCGGAGATCACATCATTTGAAAGTATCAGTGATATTTCCCGGTTGGACAGCTTTATTGAAACAAACAGACCGGACATCCTGCTCATGGATATCAACTTAAAGAACATAGCATCCGAAGATGGCCTGGAATTGGCGAAACAGATATTAGACCAATATCCGGAGCAAAAGATAGTGATCCTGTCCGGATATGACCTGCCAATATACCGTAAAGAGGCAGAAAAAATCGGAACGAAGGGATTTATCAACAAAAATACAGAACCTGAAATACTGGTATCCTTCCTTTCCCAAGTATCACAGGGTGCAGTTATTTTTAACAGGGAGATTCCATTTTTAGAAGACTTGACTGAAAGCGAAGAACAAATCCTGCAGCTTATAGCCGATGGTATGAAGCGAAAAGAGATTGCAGCTGCACTTTATATCAGCGAACGTACTCTATCAAACCATTTACAGCATATATTTGAAAAACTTGATGTTACCTCGTCTGTTGAAGCTGTAACAAAAGCCATTCAAATGGGGTATATCCCGCCCCTTTGTTAAAAGAAAAAAGCGATAGGCATTTATTTTCTATCGCTTTTTCTTCTTCATTGTTACCCTTTCATGCAATCTTCCTGAACGTGCCAGCCATTCTCCCGAGCGATTTTTTTCAAAATTAAGCGGTTCCTCTAGGATCTCTTTGTCCCGCAGGACTTCCGGCTGCTCCAAGAAACTAATTTGATTATCTTTCATTGATTTCACTTTTCTTTCTGTAATCCTATCATCAGAAGAAATATTTCCACACAATAAAGCGGAATCTCGATTATATAATTTTACATTATCTTCTACTTTGCTATCATTAAAATTCGCATAGCAATATTTACATCCATTAAGACAAGTATTATATGCCCCTGCCTCTACACTTTCAAAACATCCACACTTTTCCCTCTGGTTTTTATCCTTTTCAGCAATCAGCTTACAACCTAATAATCTCTCAATTAGTTTTTTATCTATACAGCTCCCATGCTGAATACCAACTTCCTGAAGATTGATTTGCTCCGCACAAGTTTCAATTATTAAATTATACTTTGAAGCAATCTGAGCCATTTTTCCTGCCGCTTCAATCATTTCTTCATTTGTTATCTGCCTAATATCTAGTGCCCTTGTATTTCGCTGTGTTTTGGAATATAAATCAACAAAACTAATAACTGCCTTTTCAGTATAATCCTCAAGACTATTTGCTATTTCCTCAAAAGCCTTTAAGTGGTAGTTCATTGTATATCGTTTACTTATTAAAATAGGATCATATCTCCATATGACTCTTTCTTTTCCTATTTTTTCGGACAACCGCTTAAATGTTGGAATAAGCTCTCCTCTTTTATTTGGAAGGTTTGGCTCAACATCCTTACCGTACCCCGTTAGAGTAAATTGGAAATAATACATATATTTTTGTAAATCCTCTAACTTTTCAATCATATTAGCAGGATTCTTTGTCCAAAACACAATACAATCTATCACTTCTGGTGATAGGTCTATTTTACTTATTTGATGTGCATTCATAGGATTTCGCACATATAAAAATCCCTCCTTAATTCTAGCAATAAACCAATCTGAATAATAATTAGGGATATCTGTTCTTCTGCTCACACTCAAAATCATATCGAATCCTTCCTGGAGCGTGTCTTAAAAATCATTCCTGCTTGACTAAAAGCATTTTTAAGATACGCTCTAACAAAAGATAATTATATTCCCTGCATAAGAAAAGATTTTGCCGGTTTTTTACATTATACGTCCGAAAATGTATTGCATCAAGTGCCTTTTGACGGTATTCTTTTGATATAGAAAAACACAGGAGGAGGATAAGATGTTTCAGTTGCTGCTGATTATTATTTATCTCGCCTTTATCAGTCTGGGACTTCCAGATTCCCTGCTGGGTTCAGCGTGGCCGGCAATGTATCAGGAGTTTTCTGTGCCTGTTTCCTATGCGGGCGGGATTTCTATGATTATTGCTGTGGGGACCATTGTTTCCAGTCTGCAGAGCGACAGATTGACGAAGAGATTCGGAACGGGGAAGGTTACGGCTGCCAGTGTGTTAATGACAGCAGCCGCATTGTATGGGTTTTCCATCAGCCATTTTTATGGAGCGTTGTGTCTGTGGGCAGTCCCCTATGGGTTTGGGGCCGGGAGTGTGGACGCTTCTTTGAATAATTATGTTGCCCTTCACTATGCAAGCAGACATATGAGCTGGCTCCACTGTATGTGGGGCATTGGGGCTTCCCTTGGCCCGTATATTATGGGGTATGCGCTCACTGGCGGGCAGGGGTGGAATATGGGGTATCGTTATATTTCCATTCTTCAGATTGGATTGACCGCTGTTTTGATTTTCAGTCTTCCATTGTGGAAAAGAAAAGATGCAGATGATACAGGACAGACAGACGGGGCAGGGAAAGAAAGGCCCCTTTCTCTGGGCCAGATTATTAAAATTCCGGGCGCAAAGGAAGTTATGATTACATTTTTCTGTTATTGCGCCATTGAACAGACAACTGGCTTATGGGCAAGCAGTTATCTTGTGCTGCGCAGGGGGATGCCGGAAGAAACTGCCGCTGGATTTGCCGGCCTGTTTTTTATCGGGATTACGACAGGCAGGGCTTTCAGCGGATTTCTGACAATGAAACTGAATGATACGCAGATGATACGGCTTGGGCAGGGATTTATGCTGTCTGGCATTGTGCTTTTGTTTTTACCGTTTGGCAGTGTCATTACATTGCTGGGTTTCCTTTTCATCGGGCTGGGCTGCGCCCCGGTTTATCCTTCCATCATACACTCCACGCCGGAACATTTTGGAGTGGATAAGTCGCAGGCCATGATAGGCGTACAGATGGCGTCTGCCTATGTGGGGACTTGTATTATGCCGCCCATTTTCGGATTTCTTGCAAACCATATCGGCGTTTCCGTATTTCCGGTTTATCTGCTGGCAATATTGGTGTTTATGGGGATTATGTACGAGAAAATGCTGTCGAAAGTATTGGTAAATAAGGGATAAGGGGAGGAGTCAGCATGCCGGTTTTTAAGCCAAATATTATTGAGATCAGTGATTTTGAAGCTCCTGAGCTGGATGTATATGCCCGCCTTACAGAGAGACAGCTGTACAATCACCATGAACCAGGGAAGGGGCTTTTTATAGCGGAGAGTCCCAAGGTGATTGAGCGGGCTTTGGACGCAGGGTATGTCCCGGTCTCTTTTCTGCTGGAGAAAAAGCATATTACAGGGGAGGCAAGGGGGATTCTCAGCAGGTGTGAGGGGGTTCCTGTTTATACTGCAAAGTTTGATGTATTAACCAGACTGACAGGCTTTTCCCTGACCAGAGGGGCGCTGTGTGCCATGCGCCGCCGGCCCCTGCCGAAGGTGGAGGAAGTCTGTGCCGGTGCCCGCCGGATTGCAGTGCTGGAGGATGTGGTGAATCCCACCAATGTGGGGGCGGTTTTTCGCTCTGCTGCGGCGCTGAATATGGATGGGGTATTGCTGACCACGGCCTGCAGCAACCCCCTTTACCGGAGGGCTGTGCGGGTGAGTATGGGAACTGTTTTTCAGATTCCGTGGACTTTCCTGGACAGGGAATCTGACGGGCATTCCCGAAAGGGAATGGAGTTATTGAAAAAACTGGGTTTTAAAACCGCGGCTATGGCCTTGAAGGAGAATTCCATCAGTGTTGACCATCCGGCTCTGGCGGCGGAGGAAAGACTGGCCGTGGTGCTGGGGGCGGAGGGAGACGGGCTGTCCTCTGCTGTTATCGCGGACTGTGATTATACGGTATGCATTCCTATGGCCCATGGCGTGGATTCACTGAATGTGGCCGCTGCCAGCGCGGTTGCTTTCTGGGCGCTTGGGAATAAGCCGGGGGCTTTCTAAGCCATCTCGTCTCTCAACACGTCAATGATATTTTCTTTGCGGATTTTCCCTGTGGCATACAGCATGGTCAGGAACACAATGGCGAATACGCCCAGTATGCTCAGGAGCATGGCTCCCCAGGGAAGTACAAAGGGCAGTTGGACTTCTTCTATAGAAGTAAATATTTTATGGATGCCCCAGGAAAGCGCGGTGGAAATGGGGATTCCATACAGCAGGGTCCGCATACCGTAGAAGAAGCATTCAAAGTTCATCATTTTGCGAAAGTCCCGGTCTGACATTCCCACAGAGAACAGCATAGCCAGTTCCCGCCGCCGCAGCCGGATATTGGTGGACATGGTATTGAACACATTGGCAACAGCAATCAGTGTGAGCATGGCGGCAAATACAAAGGTGAAGATACTGATGATAAAATCAGTATTGCGCCACAGGTCAAAGAAATAGGAGAGATTCATCAGGGTGTAGTCCGCTGTTATCTTTTCGTCTATGAGCCTGTTTTGTATTTTTGTCAGTGTCTGGGCAGGTGTTTTGGACCAGAACAGCCCGCCCATTGATACCGGGCCCTCTGGTTTTACAGCATCAAACTGAGCCTTGCTGGACAGAGGCGCTGTCATGACAAACATGTAAGCTGGGTCGTCTTCCAATGTGAATGTGGTATCCACAGGATAACTGTCCGCGAAGACGGCTGTCACTGTTTTTGCCTGTGTCCCTTTTTGGGAGGCGAGGGTAAGTTCCATGAAACTGCCTGCGAAATATGTGGTATGTTCCCTGGAATTCATCACGCAGATGGAAACGTCCGCTTCCTGGGGGGCAGGGCCGCCTTTGGCAGCTTTCTGGCTTTTCATAAATGCGTCATAGATTTCATCTTCAATGAACTGGGTATAAAGTCTCAGCGTCTGTGTCTGGCCGGTGGTGTCATCTTTCATAGCTTTCCGGTATTCCTTTAGGAAACCGCCGGGCAGCTGGTCTGTTGAGGCAGAATAGATAAGGTCTGTCTGCCAGGTGCTTTTGTAAACACCTTCTGTTGATCTTATTTTGTCATAAAGTTTTAGAAACTGATCTTCAGTCATATCCTGAGTGGCAAATGACAGGTCTCCGTCTGCCGTTTCTCCGGTATATTTTTTCCCGAACTCTTTTAATACAATGCCGAAGGCACTGCCTGTTACTATGAGTATGACGCTTAATGTGAGGGAGAGTACCACGCTTCGGAAGCGTTTTTTGTTCCGTCTGAAGTTTTTCAGGGCCAGGACTCCCTCCAGGCCGTACAGCCTCCAGACATATTTTCCCATGGGCAGTGTCCTGGCCGGGGTCCTGATCTCGTTGGTCTGGCGGATGCACTCCATCACGGGGGTGGATACCGCCTTTTTTGCCGGAATGTATGCGGAAATCAAGATGGAGGCCAGACTGATCAGGGCGGAGGCGGCCAGGGATGGCAGGGATAATGCCAGTGTCAGCGGCACCTGGCTGTTTAAGATGCCTGCGAACTGGGCAGATATTACAGGCAGTATCAGCTGGATACAGCCGATTCCTGCTAAAATCCCCAGGGGGATGCCTATGATGCCGATACAGATTCCCTCAAATAATACGGAATTTCGCAGCTGTCTGGCGGTGGCTCCCACGGACATGAGGATACCCAGCTGATGGGTGCGCTCCGTCAGGGAAATCTGGAAGGAGTTGTAGATCAGGAAAACAGACCCTGTCATGATAATGGCTGCCAGCACGCCGCCTATGGTGTATAAAAGTGTGTTAAACACTTTGTTGTCGGACACACCAAGAAAGCGCAGAAGGTTTTCATTGATGCCATAGGCGCTTTCCCCGCTGTTTCTCTCGGCGTATTCGTGTACCTGGCGGGGGTTTTTCAGGGTGAGGAACAGGCTGAAGCTGTCAGCAGGATTCTGGGTATCCGCCATGGTGATTACTGTATATCCCGGGGAAGAATGGGGTTCAAAGCCGGGCCTCTGGTAAGTGCCCACTACTGTGTAAGTTCTAGTGGCTGAGGCGGTGAGTTCTTCCCCTTGGGTATAGGGGCTGCACTGTGTCAGGGTGTTGTCCTGGTATCTGCGGTTCCCCAGGGTGAGTGTGAGGGCGCTGCCCACAGGGATTCTCACACCGGCCTTGATTCCAATGTGATCCGGGATAATGATTTCTTCCGTATTTTCGGGCAGTCTGCCAGAGCTTAAGGTGACAGGCAGACTGCCAAAAGTGTCCTTGTGGAAACCGGCCAGGAACAGGTAAGGTTTATCAGCACTTTGCTTCGCTGCTCCATCCAGCCGGGCATAGCCTATATTTTCATAGGCTGCGGTCTCTGTGATTTCTTTTTGGGCACTCAGTTCCTGTATTTGGGAAAAAGAAACGCCGGAGAACTGCACATGCCAGCTGCCGCCTTTGGCAATCTCCGCGTTTACCATATACTGAATCAGCGAGGTGCCAAAGGCTGCCACTGCCGTGAACATGGCGGTGGACAATGCGGCTCCGATAATGGTGGCCAGGGTGCGGGCTCTGCTTTTTGTCAGTCCCTTCAGGGCAGTTTTGTGAAAGATATTCATGGCTGGACCACCTGCCTTTCCGTGGGGATGATGCCGGTTTTTTGGATCGGCAGCGGTCCGGGGAGCATTTTGTCGTCTTTTACCACCCGGCCGTCAGCAATGGTGATGATGCGCTGGGCCTGGAGTGCGATATTCTCATCATGGGTGACAAGAATCAGCGTCTGGCCGTATTTTTTATTGCTTTCTTTTAACAGCCGGATAATTTCCTGGCCGTTGCGGCTGTCCAGTGCTCCGGTGGGCTCATCGGCAAGCATCACCGCCGGTGCGTTCATCAGGGCCCGGCCTATGGCCGCCCGCTGCTGCTGGCCTCCGGACAGCTGGTTTGGCAGGTGTTTCCTCCTGTCTTTCAGCCCCAGAAGCTCCAGCAGTTCCATAAGCCGCTCCTTATCTACTTTCCTTTTGTCCATGAGGATGGGCAGTGTGATATTTTCCACCACGTTCAGTGTGGGAATCAGATTATTGAACTGATAAATGAGACCTACCTGGCGTCTTCTGAAAATCGCCAGCTGTTCATTGTTTCCCGCGTAAATATCCTGCCCGTCCAGAAAGATTTTGCCGCTGGTGGGCACATCCACCCCCGCGATGGCGTGGAGCAGGGTGGACTTTCCAGAGCCGGAAGCGCCGATTAAGGCTGTGAACTCTCCCTTTTCGATGGTAAGAGAGACATGGTCAAGGGCAGTGACCTGATTTTCACCTGTTCCGTAGATTTTGCATAGATTGTGGACTGTTAAAAATTCCATGGTACGAACCTCCCTAATTGATTAACATTTCGTTATGAGCCAATTGTAAAACTTTTGGCTTACATCCCGGTGACTTTTATGTGAGAGATCTGTAAGGAACTGATTTTTCAAGCATGTTCCAGGAAAGTTTTGGGAAAACGCAGGCAAAACACTGCGCCGCCCTGGGGGTGGTTTTTGGCGGTAACCGTTCCGCCGTGTCTGGTTACGATGGTTTTACACAGAGACAGGCCGATTCCGTACCCGGCAGTCTGTGTGCTCTTTCCCCTGTAGAACCGGTCAAACAGCCGGGGAAGGTCTTCTTTGGAAAAGCCTTTCCCGCTGTCATGGATTCTGATTTCGGTGAAAATGGGAGTATCCTGGCAGACGACTGTAATGGTTCCGTTGTCTCCTGCGCTTTCCATGCAGTTTTTCAAAATATTCTGCAGAGCTTCTGAAAGCCAGTCAAAATCCCCTTCCAGTGAGGCTCCCTCTGGGATGTCTGTGTCCAGGCGGATGTTGTGCAGGTCCATGGAAATCAACAGGGGGCGCAGGGAATCGTTTAGCAGACGGCTCACATCAATGGTCTGACGCTGAAAGACTATGATGCCTGCGTCCAGCCGTGACAATTTCAGAAGTGAGGTGAGCAGCCAGTCCATCCGCACAAGCAGGTCTTCCATTTCCCGGAGGAGATTTTGATGTTCCTGCCCGCTGGGGCTGTTTTCCAACAGTGACAGGATTAAGTGGACGGATGTGAGAGGGGTGCGCAGCTGGTGGGCGATATCGGCCAGGGAATGGGCAAGATGTTCTTTTTCCTTTTTCAGGTTATCATTCTGCTCACGGATACGCAGGGTCATTTTGCCGATTTCGGTCTGCAGGATGGAAAGCTCGCCCTCCTGGTGGGCCTGGATAGACAGATGGCCGCCGTGGTGGAGAATCTGGTCGATTTGATCGGACATTTCCTCGATGCGGCGGTATCTTGTTCTGGTAAAGCAAAAGAAGCAGATGCCACAGGCTGCTGCTAAGATAAGCACCAGGACTGCCGCCGCCGGGGAGATGGCCAGTCCCATGAGAGCCGCCGCCCCATTAATGGCCAGAAAGAGGATGGTGAAGTGCTGAATTTCTCTATTGCGGAACATGGCTGCCTCCCAGACGGTATCCGGTTCCCCGGACAGTGAGGATGATATGGGGCTTGGAGGGATTGTCCTCGATTTTTTCCCGCAGACGCCGGATGTACACGGTGAGTGTGTTGTCGTTGACGAATTCCCCTGCTGCATCCCACAATTCTCTCAGCAGCTGTTCCCTGGTAATGATGTTTTTTGGGTTGTTGATGAAGATGAGCAGCAGGCGGTATTCCAGGGCAGAGAGGAACAGTTCTTTCCCATCTTTTGACACTATGCCGCTTTTGGTGTTCACAGATAGTCCGCCGATTTTGAAAACAGGGGAGGTTCTGCCGGATTTTCTCCAGGCGGCCCGGATTCTGGCGATTAATTCCCTGGGACGGAAAGGTTTGGTGATGTAGTCGTCTCCGCCCATGTTCAGTCCGGTGACCACGCTGGCCTCGTCGTCGGAAGCTGTGAGGAAAATCACCGGGATGTCCTGAACCTGCTTAATCTGTGTGCAGACTGTATAACCGTTTCCGTCAGGGAGGGAAATGTCCACCAGCGCCAGGTCAAAGGTGTCTTGTTCTATCATTTGGGCTGCAGCCGCCTTTGTGGGGGCAGTGGCCGCGGTGAAGCCTTCTGCCTGCAGTAGCAGTTTCAGGTTCCGGGCGATTTCTTTGTCATCTTCTACTATGAATATGTGGTTCATTTTTCAGGGTTCATTTTCCTTTCAATTTTTAGGTGCTTCGTAACAATTTCCTGCTTTTATCATGCATTCTTTGCGGTAGAAACATACGCCGTATTTTTTTATATGGACATATCCTTCGGCGTAAAGCCCGGACGCATAGTTTCTTTCTTCTATCTGCTGCAGTGCCTTTTGGCATGTCTGCTCCATTTTTTGAAAGGCATCTGCAGTTTTAATTTCCAAAATGAAAGCCATTCCCCGGACAGAGGGCGTCTTCAATATAAGGTCCGGCCTTCCCTCACCGCATTCCCGGTTTGACATAACCAGATAATTTCCCGCTCCCTTGAAAAGCCCGGCAAGGAAACCATGATAATAGTTTTCAGCATAGTCGAAAAAGCTGATGGTATTCAATAACTGGTCTGAGACATATGTTTCGAATGCCGTGGTATCTCCGGTTTCCAGGAATTTTATCAGGGAGCTTCTGTCGGTTTCCTTCATTTTTCTGTCAAACCATGCAAGGATTGTCCGTTTATAGATGGTGAGCACCTCTGTATTGGGAATCATCAGGTCCATAAATGTGGTGTCTCCAGAAAAACTTTCCCTCACTGCTTTTAAATATCCGGTAAAATAAAGGAAGTTCCAAAGGTTATCCTGAGATTCGTAGATATCTTCATAGGTAATATCTTCATGTACCGGTTTTTGTATCATACCGCCGGAAATGAGATGTTCGATCTCCTGTTTTGCGTTAAAATCAGCCCTTTCCACCAGTTCTTTGATAATGCTGTTGGAGGAGGTGTTGGACCAGTATGGATATGGGGCGGAATCCGGATTCTCTGAAACAGCGGCTGCATAATTGAGAATGCTCCATGGATTGTAAATCTCCTGATTTCCAAACCGGTAGCCATTGTACCATTTCTTGACTTCTGCAAACTTTGATTCTCGTCCATGGGAAGCCAGCAGCTGCTTTACTTCATCCTGGGTAAAACCGAAGCTGTCGGCGTATTGGCTGTTGAGAATGGAATATACGGATAAATTATTTAACCCGGTAAAGATGCTTTCCCGGCTGATTCTAAGACATCCTGTAATGACTGCGAATTCCAGATAGGGATTCGTTTTTAACGCTGACTCAAACAAAGGACGGATGAAATCAGTCATTTTTCCATAGAAGCCTTTCAAGCTGGCATTTTCCAATGGAACATCATATTCGTCAATCAAAATTAAGACTTTTTGTTTATGGTAAATGCCAAGACATGCGGATAGAAAATCCAGCGCAGTTATATAATCTGTCTCCGCTGCGTTTTGCTCCATAAGTGTTAGAAAACGTTTTTTATCAGAAGGCAGCAGATTTTCACAGGAGAGAATATAGGCATGCCGTCTGTATTCTTTGGCAATTTCGCCGGCCAGACAGGCATAAGCCATCTGGTAATCAGGCTGTTTGGATGATTTCAGGGATAAATTGATCACCGGGTATTTTCCCTGATGCGCCATATATTTTTTCCCGCAGGAAGCAATATCCAGATTATCAAATAGATATCCGTTGGAAATTACGCTGCCGTCCAAGTCCATTTCCTGTTCAAAAAAGCGGCGGATCATACTGAGATTCAAAGTCTTGCCAAAGCGCCGCGGACGGACAAACAGATTGACTTTGCCGCCTTTGTCTATCAGGTCCCGGATCATGTGGGTTTTATCAATATAATATCTGTCTTTATCTATGATTTCTTTTATGTCTTCAAAGCCTATGGCAACCGATTTTGGCAAAAAGATACCTCCTTGTGATTGAGATGTACAGCGGGGCAGGGGTGCGGTGTGAGTGATTTTTAAGATATGCTTTCAGTATAACATAAAATAAATGGGCCGCAAATGGCAATTTGTATACTGTGCGGAATTTGTTGTGCGAAATTATGCAAAGAAATGAATTGTGAATCTCAAGGCATGAGAAAAAGGACTGTGGAAACAGCCCCTTTACTGTTTCTACAGCATATTCTGCCTGTCTGCTGAAAAAGGCGTCGTCGGATATAAAAAGACCCATGGACAGGACGGCGGCCGCGGCCTTTTTGGAAATACAGGGGCGGAATCTCCGGAAAGTGGGGACGGATGAAAGAAAAGGAGTGTGGTATGATTGGAAGAACTAAGACAAGGCGCAGCAGCCGGTTCCCCGGTGGAGGAAGGGAGGCTATCCGGACTGCCGCTTTAATTTATAGTTCATTAAATAGGATAATTCCGCTTTATTATCTGCGGACAGCTTTTTATAAGCTGACAGGAAATCAAAGTCTGTTTTTGATAATTCCATAATGTTCTCAACAGGGATATGCTTGGCGCGCAGATGGCGTAGGACAGTAAGCCCCTGCTCGCTGGCGGAGGTGCCTTCGGAATGGCGGGATGCCGGGTGCGAGCCGATGACCAGTTCATCCAGAGAAATTTTGTAATACTGGGCAATCAATAAAAGGGTATTGATATCCGGGGTTCTTTTTCCGCATTCAAAGTATGAATAATTGGAACGGCTGAGGTTCAGATCCGCACAGAGCTGCTTCTGTGTCAGATTGTGTTTCTGCCTCAGTTCCAGTAATTTTAAACTAAGCCGGTTTCTCTCCATATATTCACCCCGCTTTGCTGCTGTATGCTTTGTACGTTTCATTACATTCAAATACACTGATAAATATCATTATAACAATCCAAAAAAAATATGCATCGGAACTTAACAAATAGAGACATATATTGTATAATAATAAATATCACTATTTGATATTTTCCATGGGTTGAAGCCAACGCGGCAATGGCGGAAATAGCAGGTGCTTAGTAGCCGAGTATCTACGAAATGGTGTACTAGAGCGTGTTTGAAAATTCATTCACGCCACCCGCACGCCCCACTTTGCGGGATATTTGCTCCTTATTCGGTTGCTGTAGCCCGCTACAGCGCCCTCATGCGGAACAAATCTCCCATATCATACCCTTGGGTACAAACTGTGACGCACGGTTGACATAAAGCAATTTTCAAACACGCTCTAGGTCAAATATTCCGGAAGGCCGCCGGATATGCGCTTTAGAGAGAAGGGGATGAGAAAGATGTTAAGGAACTGTATGTAAATAACCTGTGACAGATGCGCCGGATTTTTCTTAGAGCGGCGCTGTCAGAGAAAAAAAGAACGCCCGCCTGAAAAAGTCAGGCACGGGCGATCAACCGCAGGTATTTACGCAGGTTTTGCAGGTAGAGCTCCTGGAATAGCGTGTTGCTGGCATCCGGGTGCTCATTCAGGGTTTCTGTATACACATCCATGAGCAGGCAGTCAAAATTATCACAGGCAGGATTCAGAATGGGAAAGCCGAAATAGACCAGGATATCATTGCAGATACCGGTGAATTCTTCCGGATTCAGAAAATCAACATAAAAATCATGATCTGTGTCGGATTCGTCAGTGAGCAGTTTTTTCAAAAGACTCAGCATGAACGTGCCGGAGGAAATATCTGCAGGTCGTTTCCGCTGAACCAGCAGACAGAAATTATCATAAGTCATGAATACGTGTTCGAATTTTCTGCTGAGTAAAGTGATTTCCTCCATGGACAGGGAATCTCCGCTGTCGTCTCCGGCCAGTCCGAACAAGGAGAGATAATAGTTCTGGATGGTTTCTTTTTGGGAAGCTCCGTAAAACGGGAGAAGATTTATGATCTGCTCCTGGCTGCTGTTGTACAGGATATCCAGTTTTACGTCGTCAAACAGGGCAAGGTACTGGGTGTTCCGGGTTCTGGCAAAGAATGACAGGTTATCCGGATGGTCCAGAAAGCAGACCAGGTCTTGGCGGGTATGCAGTTTTTCCTGGATCACAGTGTAGTACATTTCTGCGGTATGGCCTTCCTCCATGGACGTTGGGGCCATGGGCTGCGCGGCGGTCTGCGCAGTGTATGTATTCCGGAGGGAACTGGTATCTTCCCAGGATAATTGCAGCTTCAGAGCGGCTGTCAGGATAAACTCGTCCAGAGAACGGAGGGATAGTTCATTCTGATGCAGGTAGTTCTGAAACAGATCCTGTGCCTGAGCGTCGGAGTCCAGTTCCAGTGCATAGCACAGACGGTAGAGGTTTTCTCTTTTGAGGGAGTGGGCGGCGCCCTTTCTTAAGGCGGTGACGGCCTTGCGGAATGTATCGTATTCTTTTTTGGGAAAAGCCTTTTGGGCGTTTTTTCTGAGCATTTTTAGAAGGTCGTCGTCAGTGAAAGGCGTTGTAAGCGCAGTGTGGTATTTGCCGGTGTGGCTGGCCGCGTAAGAAAAGATGCCGGGCCAGATGGATTTTGCGGTGCAGCAGCTACTGATGTCTAACATGGTTACTCCTGTCTGTATGGGGCCATCTGGATAGAGAATGGGTATACCTGGCGGTACAGGGTGTCAGGGTGGGTCAGGCCATTATCCGTTGATTCCGATCCTGATGGGGCAATATGTATATGGTCAGTCCGTCAAAAAGGTCTCACTAATGAAAATAGACCTTTGACAGCCTGATCATTATATCAGATAACAGGAGAAAAGTAACCTGTTTTGTGAAGGAGAGTGAGAAGATGAGGAAAAAGGAACATATCTTGAAAAGATGTTTGGGATTGATTATGGCGATTATGGTGGCGCTGGGGTGTTTTGGCGTGCCAGAGTTTTCCGGTGGGATCTTCCCGGTGGAGGTGTCAGCGAAAGCGTCGGGCAGCTTTAAGAAGAAGGCGGCAAAGGCGTACCGGAAATTTGTGAAGAGAAGCGGTTATGGGTGGTTTTGTGTGAGGGATATTGATAGGGATGGGCTGAAGGAGCTGGTGCTTTCCACGGAGTATTCTGCTATTTCATCTTCTTCGCCTGAGAAAGTGGTCATTTATAAGTATCGAAAGGGCGCTGTGCGGAAAATAGGGGAGGATTATACCAGTTTTGGATACCAGTATAATATAAAGACCAGGCGCATTCATGGCCAGTGGGGCGGCAGCGGCAATATGGAGGACTGGTATCTAAAGATCACTAAGTCGGGAAAATTAAAGAGGGTTTATTTATCCCTGATTGAAGTGAGCGCGAATAATGGAAACCCCATTTACAGAGCCTCTTATGCTGGTAAGAAGATTTCCCAAAAAGCGTACCATAAAAAGAAAAATGAATGGAACCGGAATTATAGGAAATTGAAGATGTATCGGGCGAATGAGAGAAATATAAAGAAGTATATTTCTTGACCAGACCGTTAAAAGTCCATTTTCATCAGCCTGCAGGGGAAATGAGAGCTTTTGGGCGGGCATCTGCCCGGAGGACTATATGATAGAAAGGATTGTCACAAAAGGAAAGGAAGGATCAGGATGAAACGACTAAAAAGCAGGATATTTTCGGTATTACTGGCAGCAGTCATAGCAGCAGGGCTGTTTATGGATGTAACTGTCTATGCACAGAATGTGGAAGAGGAAACAGCAGTTATGGAAGAACAAAGCCGTGGAGTGACCCTTGTATGGCCAGTGCCGGGGCATACCCGGATTTCTCAGGGATTCCATGACGGCAAAGCCATTGACATTGCGGACGGCAGTATTACAGGAGCGCCTGTGGTTGCGGCTATGGGCGGTATTGTGACAAATATCTTTCTGTGCGGGAATACCCATCATAATTATGGGGACTGTAATGGATTCGGCACAGGGCTTGTGATCAAGGGGGATGATGGAAGATTTTACCAATATGCCCACATGCAGGCGGGGAGCATTCCACCGGAAGCGTACCGTACCTGTCGGGTGGAGGCAGGGCAGCAGATTGGACGTGTGGGCAGCACAGGATTTGCATATGGTGCCCATCTGCATTTTGGGATTTCCACGGGAACATACTGGAATGAAAGCGGGATTAACCCCCAGAATGAGACTTATATCTATAATAACACGCCCACACCGGTGACCATGGGCTGGGAAAATGATGAATGCCAGCCGGGAGATACCAATGCCCGGATAGCCCTGAGAGCTGTGGCCAACGTGAAGGGCACATTTACCCAGACTGGGGCTGTGGTATGGGATGCATCGGGGGCAGAGGCTGCTTCAAAAACGGAAAACATCAACACACCCAGTTCCTATCTGAATATCTGGTACGATATCACAGGGGAGATGGGGGTGGCATTGAAAAGCGGCTCTGCGTATACCTACCAGTTTTTCGTGGTATTTAACGGAACCAGATATACAAGTCCGGTAAAGAGCTTTTCCACCACAGGCCAGACCATACCTGTACCTGTTCTGTCATTGGCCTGGGAAAACGGGGAATGCCAGCCGGGGGAAACGGATGCCCACATTGCGGCTAAGGCTGTTGCCAATATGCAGGGGACCTTTACCCAGACTGGAGTGGTTATCTGGGATGAGTCGGGAGCAGAAGCAGCATCCAAGACGGAAGATATTAACACAAAAAGCTCTTATCTGAATGTGTGGTATGATGTGACGGCTGAAATGGGAGCGGTGCTGAAACCCGGTTCCGGATATACGTATCAGTTCTTTGTGGTATTTGATGGAAATCGGTATGAAAGTGGTGTAAACAGTTTCCAGACACTTCCCGCCAGTGGGCAGCCCACGGTTCCGGCCAATCCGGAGGAACCGGCCAATCCAGATAACCCAGGCAGTCCGGAGAATCCAGCAGAACCAGATAACCCGGGCAGTCCAGAGGCCCCGGAAAATCCAAGTAATCCAACAGAACCGTCGAATCCGGGTAAGCCGTCAGACCCAGATGACCCGGGAGAGGACGAATGTGCCCATGATTACAGTGAATGGGAGACCATATCTGAGGCCACGGTTTTTGATGCTGAGGAACAGGAGCGGTATTGCTCTTTATGTGGGGACATAGAGTTTTGCACAGTGGGCGCGCCGCTTACGCCGGCTATCCGTCTGAGCACCACAGATGTCCGGTTGAAAACCCGGCAGTCAGCCACCGTAAAAGTGTCAGGGCTTGCATCAGGTGATTATGTGGCGGGATGGAGAACCAGCAACAGGAATGTGGCAGTGGTGTCCAGCACAGGAAAAATCACAGCAAAGAGTAAAACAGGTTCCGCAGTGGTGACTGTTACCTTGGCCAGCGGGAAAACCGCCAGGGTGAAAGTGAAGGTTCAAAAATCTGCGGTTCAGACAACAAAGATTTCGGGGCTTAAAAAGTCCATAACTTTGAAAGTGAAGGGCAGGACCACATTGAGGCCAGTGATCTCGCCGTCTGCCTCTACACAAAAAGTTACTTATAAAAGTTCCAACAAGAAAGTGGTTACCGTTACCGCCGGCGGTAAAGTTACGGCGAAGAAGCGGGGGAGAGCGGTGATTACAGTGAAGTCTGGGAAGAAGTCGGTTAAGGTTAGTGTGAGGGTGAAGTGAGAAGGAAAGTGAATCTGATAGAAGACGACGCCGTGGCGAGGGGCTCTCGATGGTAATGAACAAAAATGAAAGGAATCGAGAAAGAACATGTTTAAAAGGAAGGAAACAAGGGCTTTTTTGTATAGCATCTGCCTGTTCTGTATTGTCATTTTTATATGTAGATTCTCAGCAGTAAATATAAAAGCGGATGATACGATAGGTAGAGCTGAATGGCTGCATAGGCTGACAGAAACATTTGTGATGACTGTTGATGAAGACAACTATCCGGATAATTATTTCAGCGACCTTGACTCTGGGTCAGAATATTATCGAGATGTAATGGTTGCTGTTGAGTTTGGTGTGGTTGATATTGAAGCAGGAGAGGCTGTAGAGCCGGAGAAACCGGTGACGAGAGAGTTTGCTGCTCATACATTGAATTATTGTCTGGGATATCAGCTGGAGGGTGAGCCAGAGAATAAGCATTATACATTTTCAGATGCTTCACAATGTCAATTTCCAGATGACGCACAGATTTCTGTCGACCATGAATGGCTGTCTCTTGTCAATGGGAAGTTTCTTCCGGAACAGAATGTAACGGCGGCAGAAGTGGAAAATATGCTGAGTGGTGCCGCCAACATAATAAAAACCACAATAATTGATGAAAATGCTGACAGTAATTATGTATTTGCAGAAAATGTTGTGGTGTTTCCCAAAGGAACGGATGTTTCCATTAATGAGAACGATGTGGTGACTGTTAGCAGTGCAAAAGCCATAAGAGAAGGAGATACGTTTGTAGTATATCCGGCAGATCTGCCCTGCCTGTTTCGGGCAAGATCTGTGGAATCCAATGGGGATGGTAATATGGTTATTACAACAGAAGAAGCAGATGAGGAGTCTGCTGTAGTATCCATTGACTCAGAAGGCATTGCGGATGTAGACCTAAGCCAGTTCGAGAGTGCAGAGAACGTAAATGCTGAATATATAAGAACCGCTGCTCAGGCACGTGACGCCTCTCAGGCATATGGAATTGAAGTGGGAAAAGATTCTGTAGTCGCAGATACCAGTATTTCTCTGGGCAATGGTGCGAAGGTAAAGCTGGCTATGAATTTATCCGGTCTGAGATTATCCCATGACATTAAGACTTTACGTCGTTATTACTATGTTTCTCTTGAAGGGAACATGAATGCGACTGGAACTTTGGTTTCTGATGCGGCGAAGATGGCTTTAGCCAGCAAGAGTGTAACACTGGGGAGTGTACGTGTTGCAGGTGTGGGGAAAATCAGTATTACGGCGGAAATTACTGCAGAAGGAAAAATTATTGTCCAATATAATGGAGGGTTTCAGACAGGCTTTCAGTCAGAGCAGGGGAAATTCCGGCTGCTGTGCAAGTTCCATAAGAAAAACTTTTCATCTTCAGTAGAGGCAGAAGCTTCGATTGCCTTAAAAGCGTCTGCTGGCATTGATTTGATCGTGGTCAAGGGTTCTTTATACATGCAGGCGGGAATAAATGCGAAAATGACATCGGATGACTATAATGATGGGAAAGCGCCGAGAAATTGTACCCATATTGCCGCATGGCTGTCTGCGGACGGCGGTGCAAAGGTTACAGTCGGTATCGGACTGTTGAAAAAAGATCTGTTTAATAAACATACTGATATTTTTGTTTATAAGAATAGTCCGGTGAGATTGGCGTATCATTTTGAAGACCGGATTAGTGTTAGTGCATGCACAAGAGGAAAAGATTACAAATATTTTACAGATGCCCTGTCCCGTTATGGAAGCTGCAGTTACGGAGATGCCAGTAGTTCTGAAACGGGGGCAGACGGGAAACCATACACCATTTATACATATACGCTGGATGAAGATGAAAATGCCACAATCACAGGCTACAGGGGAAATGTATCTGTGTTGAGCATACCGGAGACACTGGATGGCTACCAGGTGACTGCCATTGGGAAGGATGCGTTTAAGAAAAATACTCTGCTGGGAGTCATCACTATTCCCAATGCAGTTATCAGCATAGGCTCTGCTGCGTTTGCGGAGTGTAGCAATCTAAGCTATGTGGTATTGCCAAAAGGCCTGCAGGCGATGGGTGCATTTGCGTTTTATAATTGTGACCAGCTTACAGAGATAGAAATACCCAAGAGCCTGAAAGAGACCACGAATGATTATTACCCGGATTATCATTATGGCTATGTGGACGGGCCATTCTATGGATGTGATGGCCTGAAAAAAATTATATTTGAAGAAGGCGTGGCTAAAGTGGCAAATGGCCTATTTGCATACTGTCCAGGAATAGAGGAAATTACAATTCCCGATACTGTTACAATGATTGGAAATAATGCATTTGGAGATTGTGTAAGCCTTCGGACCGTAAGATTTGGAACGGGTGTAACGGAAATAGATAAAAATGCATTTA
Organism: uncultured Lachnospiraceae bacterium; assembly: GCA_910588825.1. Classification (GTDB taxonomy): domain Bacteria; phylum Bacillota; class Clostridia; order Lachnospirales; family Lachnospiraceae; genus MGBC164599. Next base: position 39,898 of record CAJURF010000014.1, on the reverse strand, counting down.
TTCGTGATAAGCAGATTGCAGAAATAACTATGACGGATAGTATCACAAAAGTCGCCTCAGGAGCATTTGCGGAATGTGAAGGATTAAATAAAGTAACATTGTCAAAAGCCTTGCAGACAATGGGAGCGTTTGCGTTTTATAATTGTGACCAGCTTACAGAGATAGAAATACCCAAGAGCCTGAAAGAGACCACGAATGATTATTACCCGGATTATCATTATGGCTATGTGGACGGGCCATTCTATGGATGTGATGGCCTGAAAAAAATTATATTTGAAGAAGGCGTGGCTAAAGTGGCAAATGGCCTATTTGCATACTGTCCAGGAATAGAGGAAATTACAATTCCCGATACTGTTACAATGATTGGAAATAATGCATTTGGAGATTGTGTAAGCCTTCGGACCGTAAGATTTGGAACGGGTGTAACGGAAATAGATAAAAATGCATTTATTCGTGATAAGCAGATTGCAGAAATAACTATGACGGATAGTATCACAAAAGTCGCCTCAGGAGCATTTGCGGAATGTGAAGGATTAAATAAAGTAACATTGTCAAAAGCCTTGCAGACAATGGGAGCGTTTGCGTTTTATAATTGTGACCAGCTTACAGAGATAGAAATACCCAAGAGCCTGAAAGAGACCACGAATGATTATTATCCAGGTTATCATTATGGCTACGTAAACGGGCCGTTTTATGGGTGTGACGGTCTGAAGAACGTCACATTTGAAACAGGAACACTCAAGGTGGCTAATGGGTTATTTGCGTACTGTACCGGAATAGAGAATATTACAATTCCCGATACTGTGGAGCAGGTCGAAAATGTGGCTTTCTACTCCTGTACGCTGCTGAAAAAAGTATCCATGGCAGATTCGGTGAAGGCGCTTGGTTCGTCTGTGTTCAATGGATGCAGTTCGTTGTCAGAGATTAACTTATCCAAGCAGATTACGCACATTCCTAATGAGGCATTCAGAGAGTGTGCCGCTTTGGAAACGGTGGTTATTCCTGAAGGCGTTACCAGAATAGGGGACCATGCTTTCCGAAACGCTGGTGTGAAAGCGATCGAACTTCCCACAGCAATGGAGTGGATAGGAGAATCTGCCTTTGAGGGGGCTCATGTTGAGCAGGTGATCATCAAGGATGCCCCGGCAAATATCAGAAAGAGTGCGTTTAGAAATTGTGCGTCTTTGAGTAAGGTGGAGCTTGGGAAAAAAGTGAAAGAGATTGGGGAGTACGTATTTGATAATTGTGATGCGATGACAGATATTTCCTTGCCAGACAGTGTTTCGGTTTTAGGAAGGAATACATTTTCTGCCAGTGAATTGTTGAAAAATGTAAGTCTGGGAAATGGTATTACGAAGATTCCTGAGCGTGCATTCTATGAATGCCCGTCGTTGGAAAGTATAGTTTTACCATACCGTGTAAATACGATTGATAATGAAGCATTTGTAAACTGTACATCACTAAAGGAATTGACCATTCCCCGCAAAACCACTCAAATTGCGGACACAATTTTGTCATACCCTGCACAAATGACAATATACGGGGTTGCGGGAACCTATGCAGAAGATTATGCGGGAAGTAAAAATATGAAGTTTGTCGGACGGGAAATTCCGGCAGAGGAGGTGGTATTGTCTCCGGCTGAGCTGACCCTGAATAATGGCAGCACTGGGGCTTTAGAACTTTCAATAGTACCAAATAATTTTACAGATGAAGTGGTGTGGAGATCTACAAATGAAGATGTTGCCACAGTTACAGATACAGGAATTGTGGAGGCAAAAGGTATTGGTACTGCGGCAGTTAATGTAACGGTGGGAGGATTGAGTGCTGTTTGTAATGTTACAGTTATGCAGCCGGTAACGGCCATATACCTGAGCGAAGATTCGCTCACTATGAACGCCCTGGAAACACATACACTGACAGCGGATGTATCGCCAGAGACAGCTGATAATAAAGCAATTGAGTGGTCGTCTTCAGATGAAAAGGTTGTGACGGTTGACCAGAACGGACTCCTGACTGCTGTAGCAAAAGGAACAGCGGCGATTACAGCAAAGGCATTAGATGGAAGCGGTAAAGAGGGTTCGTGCTCAGTGACAGTAAGAAATAATGCTTACGTTGTACAGTCTCCGTCAGAGTTGGAGAGTGAGCACAATTACAGTAACGGATGTTCTGACTTTTGGATTTATACTTTAGCTGGTGCTGAAAGTCTTGATGTTACGTTCCATGAGAATACAAATATAGAAGAAGGGTTTGATTATCTGTACATTTATACAGGTGATGGAACGGAAGTGGGGAAATATACTGGAACAGCCCTGGCAGGACAGACGGTCACAGTAGCTGGAGATACGGTACGTATTCAGCTGGTTTCAGATGATGCTGGAAATGCGTGGGGATTTAAAGTGGCACAGATTAGAAACAGTTCCGGGGAACAGATAAAGATTCCGCAGAAAATTACAGGGACGGACATTTATACAAAATCTACCGAGGAATCCCAATTTAAATTGGATGCTGTGCTTGTGGAAGGTGACGGCGTTTTGTCATATGCTTCTGATAATGAAGATGTGGCAGCTGTTTCGGAAGACGGAACCATAACGATTAAAGGAGCAGGGACGGCAGTCATAACAGTAACATCTTCTGAGACAGAGCTTTATCAAGAAGCCATTAAAGAGATTATGTTAATAGTCAGTTCGCCAGATGATCATCTTCATGTTCTGGGACAGCCAGAGTTTGTGTGGACAAATGATACGGCGAGTGCAAGTTTGACATGCACAGAGTGTAATATGAGCGTTACATTGAAAACTCAGGTGGAAACGAATAGGATAGAACCCACATGTACACAGGAAGGCATACTGTCCTATATGGCATCGGTTACTGTAGATGGAAATGTTTATTCAGACAAAAAAGAAGAAATTATTCCAGCGTCAGGGCATACAGGGGGAACGGCGGATTGTGGAACTCAGGCGGTCTGTGATGCCTGCAGCCAGATGTACGGGGAGCTGAACCCGGAAAATCACACGGGGGATACTGAAATCAGAGACGCGATTGATGCTTCTTGTATAACAGTTGGATATTCTGGAGACGTATATTGTACGAAATGCGGAAGGATAATTGCATCAGGAACGGAACTGCCAGTTACCGGGCATCAGTTTGGAAGCTGGACCGTGGTAAAAGCAGCCACTTATACAGCGTTTGGAGAGGAAGAAAGGAGCTGTAGTGTTTGTGCTGAAAAAGAGACAAGGACGATAGAAAAACTGGTTAGACGAAGTATCAGGGTCAAAAGTATAAAGATAACCGGGATAGCATCCAAAATCGCTGCCGGAAAGAAGATCAAACTGACGGCTTCGGTATCACCGGCCAATGCGTCCAACAAAAAAATCACTTGGAAAACCTCTAATATAAAGGTGGCTTCTGTCAATGCCAATGGCGTGGTAACATTAAAGAAGAATTCCGGAGGTAAGCGGGTGACGATTACTGCAACTGCAAAAGATGGAAGTAAGGTCACAGCCCGTTATACGATTATATCCATGAAAGGGAGTGTAAAAGCGGTAAAAATATCTGGTAAGAAGACGGTAAAAGCTGGAAAAACGCTGAAACTGAAAGGCAAAGTCACTGCTTCAAAAGGGGCGAATAAAAAGCTTAAATGGAGCAGCAGCAATAAAAAATATGCAACAGTCTCTTCTTCCGGTAAAGTCAAAGCGTTAAAGGCAGGAAAGAGGAAAAAAGTGAAGATAACAGCGGCGGCTATGGATGGAAGTGGCAAAAAGAGTAGTATTACAATCAAAATAAAATAATTGGAGTTTAAAAGTCTGTAGGGGACTTTTTGTAAGATTAAGGAGCTGTTCAGAAGCAGCATTTCTGAACAGTTCCCAATCAGCACATTTATAGAAAGGAAAACAAACATATGAAAAAAAGATACATAAATGGAATAATAACAGCAGCTTTTTTATTGACAGCAATGCCCTGGCAGGCAAAAGCAGAGAATAATTCTGTCAGCAGCGGCAGCACATGGGAACAGGAAACGGTACAATTATCAGAACAAAATAATATAATAATCGAAGAATCTGCTGTCCAGGCGGACAACACAGAATTAAAAAGTGACGCCGCAGATGCAGAGGACGTTACAGCCTCATTTACAGATACCGCATTTCTTGCACAGGTGAGAGCATCGCTGAAACTGGAGCCTGACGCTCCGGTTACCAAAACAGCCTGTGCTGTTGTGGAAGAACTGCGGGTTACCCAGTGCGGCATAGAAAGCCTTGCAGGTATTGAAAATTTTACAAATCTGGAGCTTCTGGAGTGTGACAGCAATCAATTGACTTCACTGGACATGAGCGTATGTCCCAATCTGAAAAAACTATACTGCTATGGAAATCCGCTGACAATGGTAGATGTCAGAGGGTGCCCCAAACTGGAAGTACTGGAGTGCGGGGAAAACAAACTGGCATCTCTGGATGTGAAAGCATGCCCCAATCTGACAGAGCTGTCCTGCGATTCCAATCAGCTTAAAACACTGGATGTAAGTGCATGTTCCAAGCTGACACTTTTATCCTGCGGTGCTAATCAGCTGACGGCTATTGATATCAGCATGTGTCCGGAACTGGTGGAGCTGAGATGTTTTGAGAATCAATTGACCTTGCTGGATTTGAGCAAATGTCCCAAGCTGAAAACTATCAACTGTAGTACCAATCTGCTGAATACGTTGGATATAAAAGTATGTCCCAAACTAGAAGACCTGTCCTGTGGAGAAAATCAATTATCAGTGTTAGAAATCAGCGCATGTCCTGAATTAACATCTTTATCCTGTGACAGGAATAATTTGACGAAGCTGGATTTGAGCAAATGCGTGCAGCTGAAAAATCTGGTATGTGGATACAATCAGCTGACAGAACTGGAATTGGCCACATGCCCTCAGCTGGAGTATTTAATCTGTTACGGCAATCAGCTTCGAAAACTAGATGTAAGCAAATGCATGAACTTGGAGGAGCTGTCCTGTGAGGATAATCAATTGACATCTTTGAATGTAAATGGCTGTTCCAAATTGCAGAATATCACATGTAAGACCAATCAACTGAAAACTTTAGATGTGAGAAAATGTACAAATTTAACATATTTATATTGTTATGACAATCAGTTAACAGAATTGAACGTGAGTGGATGCGCTAAACTGGAGGACTTAACCTGTTTTTCTAACCAGTTGGAAGCTCTGAACCTGAAGGGATGCAGCAAACTGGCATTTGTGTCATGTACGTATAATAATATGGAAAGTCCTGCGGACGTAATCGGACGAAACAGCGGTTTGACCGGAGAACATTTTGAATTCGAGCCGCAGAATGATCTGTCAAACAGAAAACCGCAGAAAATAACTGTGAAACCTGGTTCACTGGAATTGTATGTAAAAGGAAAAGCAAAAACACTGAAAGTGTCTCAGGCGAAAGGAACAATCACCTATGAGAGCAGTAATCCCAAAGTTGCCAAAGTGGATGCCAAAGGAAAAGTAACTCCGGTATCGAAAGGGAAAACATCCATTGTTGTCCGGGCAGCAGGAACCAGTGTTTATAAAAAAGCGGTATGTGAAGTGAAAGTGTCCGTGTATGGGAAACCGGCAGGGGTGAAGAAGGTAAAAGCAGCACCTGCTAAAACTAAGCGTACCGTGAAAGTGTCCTGGAAAAAGGCAGACTCCGTATCCGGGTATAGAATCAGGTATAGTTATAAGAAAAATATGAAAGGCAGCAAAATTATAAAAGTGCCTGGAGGGAAAACCACATCGAAGACAATTCGGAAGCTGAAAGCACAAAAAAACGTTTATGTACAGGTGCAGGCGTATAAAGCGGATGGGAAAACACTGATCACAGGCAGCTGGAGTAAGGCAGTAAAGAGTAAAATCAAGTATTAGGAGCAATAGAGGGATATACCATTAAAACGTCTGCGAGAACAGAGCGGTAATTAAATTAATACCGTAAGAAAATAAGATGCAGGCAGAGATGGCCAATATGGTTTCTGAGCAGCAAGTCGTCTATATTGGATTCTGACGTATGACAACGTTCCTGGTGGCAGGGCATTCTGTTCTGTATGTGCCAGGGGTGAACATATGTGGAGTACCTCCTTGGTTGGATAAAAATTAAAGTTACTTATACAATAAAAGGCCGCATTGACTGCTGGTTCAGCAATTAATGCGGCCGTACATTTTTCTTATGCATGGCAAGAGCTTTTCTGTATATTTTTATAGAAATATGCAGAAAAACCATGAATTGTTACAGAAAACCAGAGGTGAAATCGTATTTCATCCGCCACTTTAACCTATCCCTTCAATATGCATGATTGACTATTGGTTTTGTATATATCTAAGATTTGATCTAAATATTGTCCATCCCGACGGTATAAGTGTCTGATCGTATCGACTTTTTGTTTGCTTTCTTTTCTACGTTCAGTATTAAATTTTTGATATTCCTTATATTTACTCATATCAAACTTTTCTGCTGATAGTATCTCTATCTGTTGGCATGCCGTTTCTGTTTTAGCCACATATTGTACTCCATAATCAATACATCTGATACATTCTAAGAATGCTTTATCGGTGATCTCGCCTTTTATAAATTTTTTCATAATGCTATTCATATTGTCATCTGCAATGGGGCCGATTACAATATCTTTGTTTCTATCTAAATTACTGATTTTTTCATAAAGAGGAGTGTTTTTTATCGTTTCCAGACTTCCCCGATTATATAGAACATAAAATGCCCAGTCCATATCAGAAAGTGTTAATATTTTCATATCGGGTATATTCTCCAAGTGGAGGTTCATTGTGTAAAACATAGGGGATGTATCATTATATACCAGACCCTTTGCCTGTTCTGGTCTTGTCCCCATATAGAAGCCCGAACCAAAATCACAGCGTGATCTGCTTTGGGGCTGAATATCCCCTGTGATCCCGGTTCTTGACCCATGATATAATAGTATGCTGTTCAATATCTGTCATCTCCAAAAGTTTTCATTTGTGTTGAGTACATCGACGAAAAATTCCTCAGCTTGTGTATGCATACCCGGATAATATCCAAGCATGATTTTCAATGGGAGTCTGGTGTATATTTCTCTGCTGGATATTTCAAATCTTAACTGCAGATATTTGTACATCCATCCTATCCATTCAATGGCATCTGGATCATAATGCAGGTTATTTTTCTTTGGTTCTATTTCCCGCAGGATATAATCCATACTGTCTTTGGGATCAGCAAGGTGGAACCAGGAATACAATGCATCCATCTCTCTTTTACAGAAATCTGAATTCATGTATTTTTTTATAAAATCGTCGTCATCAAGATTCATATCCATTGCAAGCTGGAATATTTCTGATTGTGTTTCACATATATCGTATCCCACATCAAGGCCACATGGCATATCTTCTGGCTCCTTCAGTTTTTTCATGATACTCACCTCCAATACTTTTTTATCATAGCATGATTTTATTGCAAATACAATGAAATTAATTGTATTTATTCCATTTCTCCGAACCGAAGGCATAAATTCGAGACGGTTTTTATGTTTCGCAACAAGATTAGGAACTGTATGAGCTTTTATTATTCTCCCATGGAAAGTCAGGACCGCTGGAAGATGGTGCCTATGTTATGTTATGATAAATAAATAGCCTGCGTCGTGTTTTCACGATAATATATGCATTGGGTATTAACAAATAGAGACATATATTATATAATATAAAAGTCACGATATGATGTAGACAAGGGTCATGTTTATATCAAGAGGAAAATACAAAGATGAAGGGAGGGGAATGAGCAAAAGCAAGTGCACTCAAGGCGAGGATGGATGAGAGTATGGAATTCTGCTGAATAAAAATGAAAAAATGCCTGGCTCATGAAAAAAGTAGCTTCGAAAACAAAGCAGTAATCAATACCGTAAAAAATTGAGATAACAAGGAAAGGAAAAGATATGGAAAAAAGAAAAAGTACAATATTGACGATAACACTGATGATGTTGTTCACTATGCTTATGGCAATAAGCGTATCTGCGGCAGAAATAAACACCATTGAACTAGCCTCCAGTAAAAAAACTTATCAATATACAATAAAAGCGGATGAGTATGTTCCCTATATTCCCGTCAAGGTGTCAAGCCCCGGGGAGGTGCATCTGGACATCAAATTTAAGACACAGGCTGAGAAGGTCAATATCGTCCTGAGCAGTAAAGCATCCATGGGGGATTCTGATGCATGGCTTAAGACTGTACTGGAAGGCAGAACAGACAAGCAGTATAACCTGAGCACCTACGTGAAAAAGGCATGTACATTATATTTATGCATCTTTGAAGGCAGAGAAAGTCATGATATGGATATCACAATCACAGCTTACCAGCGTCAGACTGCGGCAGGAGGAACATTAAAGAAAGGAAAGTGGACATCCGGCTATGCTTCCTACAATGTGCCAGTCTATTACAAAGTGGCTGTCCCATCCTCTGGGAGCCTGAAAGTCGATACGTCTGGCAGCACGAATGGCGCTGCCCAGATAGAGCTTCTGAACAGCAGGAAAAAGACAATAAATTATCTCGGTTCGTCTTCGGAAAAGACTTCTTACTATGGCGTGAAAAAAGGTACATATTACATAAAACTGCTCAATGATGGAACATTCAGGCTGCGCTATACCCTGGAAACGGTTAAGGGCAAAAATAATACGAAAAAGTCCAGGGCAGTCAATCTGAAAAAAGGAAAAACAGAGAAAGGCGTATTTGCCATTGGGGATAAAAAATATGAGCGTTATTACAAACTGATATTGAAGAAAAACCAGACAATAACAGGAAACATTTCTGTAAAGAGCAATGGCAGCTATTCATGTTTTATAAGCCAGCGCGTTGGGAAAAAAGATAAGACGGTCAAATATACGGAATTAGAGAGAGGCAATAACAAAGTAAGAGCAAAATTAAAGAAGGGGACCTATTACCTGATGATCTATACAGTAGAGACAGGGGGGTACTCTATCCAGTGGAAATAAGGCATGATATGGGGGATTTGCGCCAAATGAGGGAGGCATAGCGGGATGTATGAATGAATTTGACGCAAATCCTGTGATAGGCGGACGTGTACAAGAAACTGGTAAAAAAGACAAAGTACACAGTAGGAGAAGCCCAAAAGGAGGGGGACGGTTACACCGCAGAATCTTATGCAGAACCCCAGACAGCCATAGTCCATGTGTCGGAGGCGGAAGACGGCTCGTATGAAGCGTTTGATGAAGACCTGGGGAATGTATTTGGGCAGATGATTGCTATGCCGGATATGGAAAGTCTTTTTTGACAAAAGAAAGCCTCAATGTAGTCCCTTGCATTGAGGCTTTCTTTTGTCGTATAGGAAATAAATCTAATCAATCCCGCCAAATAAATTGACTTGATTCATTAGAAAGACTATAATTATGACCAGAAAAATTCTGATAATGACAATCGAAAGGCACAAATCATGAGGATATTTCTAAAACCAAAAACACTTATCCGTATTCCCGGCGGGGTACGATACGAGATCACGGGAGCTCCCATGGGCGAAGGAGGCGGCAGTGTGATTTATCCGGCCCGGAGATACCTGCCGGACGGGAAGGCACAGTATCAGAAAAGCCCCATTTTATATGCAGTGAAGGAATGTTACCCTCTCACTCCCAGATATGCATTCTCCAGAAACGGAGCTGGCGAGATTGTTCCGGATGAGGATTCAGAAGAAGCCCGCATATACCTGGCTGGCGCCAAGGCCATGCAGTCAGCTGAGGCTGAGAGCTCCGGCAGGGTTTACAAAAAAGGGTTCCGGCTGACCCCTGTGCTGGAAACTTTTCAGGAGGTTGAGATCTCACAGGACTGCGGCCATTCTTTTCAAAAAGCCAGAAACTGTATCTCGGTGATGGAGTCCCTGGCAGAAAAGGGGCTGTCTTTGAAAAGCTATTTAAAAGAGAAGAGACATCTGCCTGTGCAGGAGACCTTCCGCATTGCAGAGCAGGTTCTATATGCCGTCCGGGAAGTGCACCATGGGGGATATCTCCATCTGGATCTCCAGGACGGCAATATTTTTCTGAAGGGAACCCTGGAGGATGGAAGCGGCATGATTTCACTCATTGACTTCGGTTCCTCCAGAAAGAGGATGGAGGACGGCCTGTGCGGGACAATAGAAGACCGAGTGCTCTATGCGGCGCCCGGCTTTTCTGCACCAGAGATGCTGTATGAAAACGATGGAACCCTCAGGCTGGGGCCGGAGGCGGATATTTACAGTGTGGGATATCTGATGCTGCTTCTGCTCACCGGGCGCAGGTTTTCCATCCAGGAACTGTATCTGAATCAGACCAGGCAGTATATACCACGGTTTTCCCTGAGAAAGACCAGATGCCCGAAACATATGGTGGAGCGGATGCAGGAGATTCTGGCGAAAGCCCTGGAGAGAGAGCCTGACAGCAGGTATGCCGGTGCAAAAGAGATGCTGGAGGATGTCACCGAGTTTCTGGAAATGCTGGTTCCCCGCAGGAATCCCCTGTCTGCGGTGGAGTACGATGCGTTTATCTGTTATAAACATGGGGAGGTGGCTACCCCGGCGGCCAGAGTTCTTAGAGATGGCCTGGAACGGTACAAAGATATAAAGAGGGTTTTTGTGGACGAGGGGGAGCTGTCTTCCTGTGTGGACTTTGGAGAGCGTATCCGGGAGGCACTGAAGAATTCCCGGTGGCTGGTGGTGGTCTGTTCCGAAGAGACAAAAGAATCTCTATGGGTGAATGATGAGATACGGACTTTCCTGCAGTATCATGATGTATCCCAGGTGCTGGCTGTGGTTACGGAGGGTGAGCCTAAAGAAGTGCTGCCAAAGGCTCTGTTACAGCAGGGGATAGACGCAGACCATCTTCTGGCGGCAGACGCCAGGGCTAAGGACCGGCGGCAGGTCTTAAAGAAGATGCGGGGGGATGTGAAGCTGAAAATCGCGGCGCCTATCCTTGGGACAACCTTTGATACATTAAAGCAGAGAAAGAGAGTACGCCAGGTCAAACAGGCGTTTGCGCTGGTCAGTATTGTCCTTGTAATTGGTATGGCGTTTCTTGGGTATGCGGCGGTGAAGTCCGGGCAGATTGCGGATCAGGCCCTGGAACTGGCAGATGAGCACAGAGAATCCCTGGAGAACCAGGCCGTGTATATGGCAGAGCTGGCCCGCCAGAGCTGTGAGAACCACAATTATATGGAAGCGGTCCGGCAGGCATTAAATGCCTATGATATGGCCGCGGAGGGAGACATTCGCATACCGGATCTGCTGCAGATTATGGTAAAGAGCATGGGACTTTATGTCCTTCCCCTGGATGCACGGGACACGGCGGCGGCAAAGGGGATTTTCCAGTGGGAGAGCGACATATCTCAGGAAGAATATTTTCTGGACAAAAAGGGGGAGCGTCTATTCACGGCAGGCGATACCTATATGGATGTCTGGGATACGGACACCCTTCAGCTTGTACGGAGAATCACAGTTCCCGGGTCCATTGACCTGTTCGGCGGAAAATACCTGATGGAAGAAAAGAATCAGTATCTGTTTGTTTTGAACAGCAGGTGGCTGTTGTGTTATGATTATGAGAAGAAGTCTCGTGTCTGGGAATATAAGTTTGGCGGGCAAATGATCACGGGAGCCGTGCTGTCGGAGGATAAGACGAAGGCAGTGGTGGTTGTCGAGGATGGGGTGTATATTTTTGATACTGCTGACGGACAGCTCCTGAAGTCCGCTGAATTTGAGGAAGAAGCGGGAGCCTCTTGGAGGGATTCCCTGCCTGTGATATCCTCAGATAATAAGAAGATTGCGTTTACCAATACAAAAAAGGGGGAGGAGGGGGAGGACGATACCTACGAAGTGATTCTGTACGATGTGGAGAAGGATCAGTTTACGCTGGCGGCATCGGTGGAAAACGGGCGGGGATTGGATTTTACCTGGGCCATGTGTCAGTTTACCCATGGAGACGACCTGCTGGTGCTGTATCGGTTCGGCACCAATACCGTGTTTACCGATACCACACGGAAATATTATTCAGAAAAGCTGAGGCTGAAAGCCGGTCTGTATGACACGGAGGAGAAGCGTTTTCTGTGGGATGGCGAGAGGGAGTATATGTCAATGGGAAAAGAGGTCATTGCCAGGGACAAAAACTACAAAGGAAGGCGGGCGGTTCTCCTGGTCTATGGTCAGACCTGTGAGTATGTGGATCTGGAGACAGGAGAGACTCTGGACAGTTATCGGGCCAGTGCGCCCATCATACAGGTGTGGTGCGGGAAAGACAGGGATGCTTTTATGCTGGAAAATGGATATCTCCTGCAGCGCAGGAATAATGAGGAGCGGTTGAGAGGCTATGAGTATTTTCCGGGAGAGCTGGAAAGGTGTGAGAGGAGCGGGAAGGAATATTATATCAAAAGAAAAAACTCCAATTCCCATGGAGTGCGGACCCTTCTGAAATATGGCGAAGATGTATATGACCAGGGCTATAAAAGGTGCGGCTATATGGAGGGGGACGAGGCTATAGTGGAAGAACATTTTCCCAAAGGAATCCAATATCCGGACGAGTACCGGCGTCCCAGCGAGCATGAGGAAATATGTACAGAGGGCAAGCGTTATGGGGTCAGGTTAAGGGGAAATTCGCTGCTGATCGAGGACAAAGCAAAAAAGGAGGAAATCTTTGTGAAGCTGAAGGCAGACGAGGCTCCTTCATCCCTGTTCTGGCTCCGGGAGCCCTATCGGCTGCTCATCGGGTATGAGGACGAAGTTTACCTGTACTCACTGGAGACCAGGGCGTTGTCAGGGCCTGTCAGTCTGGAGCAGGAGGTATCTTACGGAAAGTGGATCGCGCTGGATTCCTCCACAGTCATCTATTCAGGAGGCAGGTGGTATAGTTATATGCTGGATATCAGCCAGGATCATTTTGGGGTATTATATGGTTTCAAAGGGTTCCTGGGCTATGACCCCGAAAAGGACAATCTTTACTTTTCCAGCCAGATCTATTCCATGGATAAGCTGAGCGAAGGCGTGGATTTGGATGAGCTGGAAATGGGGCGGGTCAAGCGGTATACGGAGGAGGAGATTGTGGAAATGGCCAGGGAGATGGCGGGATAGGAAAGAGAGCCCCCTGTGCAGGTTTATGGAGGTGGGAAAATGAAAAAGCCGCTGCCGATAGGTGTTGATAATTTCAAAAAGGTGATCAAAGAAGGTTACTGCTATATTGATAAAACCATGCTGATCAAAGAACTGCTGGATAAAAAGGGGGAAGTGAATATATTTACCCGCCCCAGACGCTTTGGGAAAACATTGAATCTGAGCATGATTAGGTATTTTTTTGAGGATACCGGGAATCAGGCGGAAAATGATGATGCCAGGGAGCTTTTCCGGGGACTGAAGATTGCGGAGGCGGGGGCAGCATACACGGGACAGATGGCGTCCTATCCGGTAATTAATCTTACCCTGAAGTCATCAAAGCAGGATACCTTTTCGTCGGCATATTATAAAATGAGGGAAGAAATTGCGTCGGAATTTGGGCGGCACAGAGAACTTCTGGAAAGCTCCCGGCTTTCTGACAGGGAAAAGAGGGAATTCCGAAAGATAGTGGATAAAGAAGCAGAGTATGATGAATATTCCGGATCGTTGAAATTTTTAAGTAAGTGCATTTACCAGGTGACTGGGAAGAAGACTGTAATTTTGATTGATGAATATGACGTTCCCCTTGAAAATGCCTATCTGGAAGGATTCTATGAGAAAGCAGTGAAGTTTATCCGTTCTCTCTTTGAGTCGACGCTGAAAACCAATGAGTATCTCCAGTTTGCGGTGATTACCGGATGCATGAGAATATCAAAGGAGAGTATCTTTACCGGGCTGAACCATCTGAACATTATTTCTGTACTTGACAGGCACTATAGTGAACACTTTGGGTTTACAGAGCCGGAAGTTCTTCGCATGATGAAGTATTATGGGGTGGAGAGCCGTTTTGGGGATATGAAAAACTGGTATGATGGGTATAGATTTGGAGAGACCGAGGTATATAATCCCTGGAGTGTAATAAAATTTTTGTATGATCTCAATGGGGATATTCATGCATTTCCCCGTCCATTTTGGAGCAATACCAGTTCGAATGAAATTATCAAAAGACTGGTGGAACAGGCAGACGGAAAGATGAAAGGGCAGATAGAATCCCTTTTGGAGGGAGAGCCTCTGGATATCCAGATACATGAAGAAGTCACTTATGATGATATGTACAGTAAAGGGGAAAACTTATGGAATTTCCTTTATTTTACTGGGTATCTGACGAAAGCGGCAGAGTATTTCAAAGATTCTTCGATTCATCTGCTGGTGAGGATTCCCAACACGGAGATCATGACTATTTACGAAAACACGATTTTGGATTGGTTCCGTTCAGGAATCGGGAAACAGAATTTTCGGGATTTGTATCTGGCAATGGAAGAGGGAAATGCAGAAAAGATACAGCGGATTTTGAGCGAACAGCTTTTTTCTTCGATCAGTTTTTATGACAGCGCGGAAAATTTCTATCATGGTTTTCTTACAGGCATTTTAAGCCAGAGTGATAAGTACAGGGTGAAATCTAACAGGGAATCGGGTAACGGCCGTTCGGATATCATGGTGAAAAGCCCGTCTCTGCGGGGCAGGGCGTTTATTTTTGAGGTAAAGGTTTCCGCCCATATTGATGACCTGGAAGCAGATGCGGACAAAGCACTTGAGCAGATTTATGATAAAAAATATATGGAGGAACTGCGGGGGGAGGGATATCGGGAGATTGGTTGCTATGGGGCTGCCTTTTACAGAAAGGACTGCGAAATCCGGTTTGGGAAGCGTTAAAGCAGTTTTTGGGTAGATTTGGCGTTGTATTAAATACGAAGTCTAGCTTTCTATGTAAACGATGTCTTTGGTACAATTCGACTTTCATATAGCAGCCTGCCGACACCTTTCGTGGGAATGCGCCATGGGGCTGTTCAGCGAGAGAGTCTGTGTTTTCTTGGAACAATAGAAAACACACATCATAGTGTAACCGTCTAGGGTGCACTATGATGTGTGTCGTTTTTATATGTCTTTTCAGCTCATCCTCTATCTAAAAGGTAAATCTGTCAGCTGTAGATAAAAGTAACGGGAGCATTGCAATCCATATGCCTGATAAGCATCATATTTGAGCAGTTTTCAAAGACCTATTCCGTCCGTCTCAAATTCTTTTTCAGTAATAGATTCAAACTCTCCGGCATAATTCTCCAGAAAATTATAAGCAGACTTTCTATTGAGCTTGTCATGAATTTTTTGGTTATAATAATTTCTCAAGCAGCTATAGCAAGAAGGTGAACAGGTACACTCCTTTGTTATTTTAATTGCTTTATCGACAACCCGCCGGAATTTATCTCCAGATTCAGTAACCAGTCTTCTTACATGGCAGCTCCACCTGCCACAGCATCATACAAAACAACAGAATATACCAATCTGTGGTCTAAAATGACTTTGTGAAGGCAGCCTTTGATATCATTTCGTTCAATATCCAGTACTGCCGACAATGCTTCTAACAGAGCATACATTACAGATAGCATTACTTCCAGAGTGCCTGCCTGTGGAGTCGAAAATACCAGGCGTACAACATCTGTCTTAAATACATGGCACAGTTTATTTTTCTCCAATTTTACCTCACAGTTTTTCCCCCAGGGCGTAATATGCTTCTTTTCCATAGTCTTTTGGTGTGAATTAAAACCAGCTTCCTCTAAATTTTCAGTAGCGCTTTCCGAATATCCACAATGTGGGCATACATAGAAATTGTCATTACAGACTACCATCAACGAATCATTTATAGATGTCTCTATCTGAAATTTATTTCCATCTTTCATCATAAAACAATATTTCTGCATTACCTGCCGTTGAGCATCTCCGATATAGAAATCATCGCTGCGATAAACTCTTTCCGGTTTGCGCATAGGAACTTCTTTTGGCATCGTATCAGCAATAAAACCTCTTCTTGGCTCAATGGCCTGCTTCCAACGAGACCATTCAATAGTTTTATGGCAAGACACACATTTTTCTTTCGAAGAATCCGGCTTCTTAGAACGATAATTCCATGTACGGCAAGAAGAATTTTTGCACTGTGCAATATATGCTGTTTCCCAATCCTGCCCGGTAGTCTGCGGAAGCTTCCGGATATATCGACTGGTGTAAAGCTTTCCATCTGCCACTACCTGTGCATCAGGAGCATATTCGGAGATGGCAAGCTGGAGGTCTCTGACCATTTGTAGTTTCTTGTCGGTAACGCTATTTGCACTTTGATACAATTCTACAGTATCCACCGGAAACCCATATTTCGGTAGCACATTATTTCTGACCAGAAACGCTATTAACTCATTTCTACCGCGATTATCTTCTTTGCCTCGACGATAAGACCACATCTTTTTCTCAACAGCAGCAGCCTCCTGAGTGAATCCTTCTTTTAGCAATCTTTCAATTTCATCTTTGTAATATTTAACTGTTCCTCTGAATTCATCTACTGCTATTTTGAGGATGCCATCCCTACCAATCAATCTTTCTGTCCATGAATAGTCATTAATCCCCATAATTTCATGATTCGGCTCAGGTATTGAATCTTGAAGAATTGATTTCAGATATTTTGGCTTACTTTCAAGATAACTGCACAGCCTTTCCCATCCATCACCATTAAGCAGAATGTCTGCATTGTTTGAATTATAGACATCAACATGCTTTGCAAAAAAATCACTTAATGCCACCGCAAATATATGTCTGAGAATAACCTTTTCATTTCTTACGGTAAATAATGGCACACCAATCTTTCCAGTAATCATGTTCTCTGGATTTTTATAATATGTAAAATCATGCGAACTCAGCTTGGAATACGTCAGTGAGAACGCTGCTGTGTTTCTGCCGCGTCCTGCACGACCAGCTCTCTGCACATAGTTTGCTGGTGACGGCGGCATATTGCGGAGATATACAGTTTCCAGATCGCCCACATCTACACCCATTTCAAATGTAGTGGAACAACTCAATGCGTTAATCTCTTTGTTAACAAACATCTCCTGATATTTCTGCTGTTCCTCTCTTCCGAGCTGGGCAGTATGTTCCTTGATATGTAAAGGTTGCATCAACGTGGATTTATAAAGCTTTGCATAGTGGTTACCATCAAGCAGGATTGCATGCGTGATTTTCTTTAGGTGGCCGCCGCATTTCAGTGTTGTACACATTCCCTTACAATTAATCATGCTTGTCCGGCCACAGACATCACAAACATAAATCGGTACATCTTCTGTACCTGCGCTTATTGTAAATCGATCTGTACTAAAATAAAATTCCTCATTGCCTGCAGTAGACAGACTCTCTTCTCCGCATAGAATCTCATCCCAATAAATCTGTAATAGCTCGTTAGCCGCAGTTTCATCTAAATCTAGGACTTTCATGACGCGTTTCAGGCGGCCGTTTTTTAATAGATTTCCATTTTTTCTGTAGGCAGCAGACCATCCGGCCAGATAGGCTTTCTTCTTATCCTTGTCTAAATCCTTACACCGCTTTATGCGCTTAGGTTTTGCCGTATAAAAAATATATTCCCGATCATCAGCGGTTAAATCACATTTTCCTTCCAATGCACCATGGTACACAATATCCATAACAATCAAGTCAAACAGAGCCTTCACATCATAAAGGTTTTGTTCGTATTTTTCTGCAACACCTTCCATGATATCTTCGCTATTTCCTTTATAATTGAACTTTATTAGACCCATGGAAGCAAGGCTGGTATTTCTGCGGGCATTAACCATTTCATTTAGCACAGCTATCCAGGCATTCTTGCGGCTAATTGCAGTCAGATTTTCTATCCCTCTCTCACCAGGTTTTGCAAAAGTGCGGCAGGAATCAAAATATGATGTCAGCTCCTCTACAAAATATTGAATTTCCCAAGGATGGGTAGCCATATTATTGCGGTTTGTTTCAATAATGTGCCAAATGCCACGACGACGTAAAAATTCACTATAGGAAGCTGTCATATAAGATGCAAAGAATGCTGCCTCACTGCGGCTGTCAGAGAAAGACAAAAACTGTCTTTTCTTCTTGATAATCTCTACTTGCGAATTCTGCCTGACGGAACGAAACAAACTTTTCTTTGTTCCCGAGCCCATTTTTTTGCTTTTAAGTACCTTTTCACTTTCTGGCAATTCCTCAAACAATGATGTTCCAAGGACAGCTGTTGCTGCATCATAGCCAAGATAAAATGTCTTAAAATTCCCCAAATTACAGCTTGGACATTTTCCGTTGCCGTGTACATCGCTTTTTCTGCTTTTTCTTACACGCACATAATTGTTTAATCCACAGGTACAGGGGGGATCTGATTTCAAACTCTCGTGAATGATTGAGCCGCACTTTGCACAAACCATGTAATCATTTTCTCCGATCTCATCCGTAGTTTCTTCTTCGTCAGCCCCATCGAGATCCGTGTCATGGCTATCTCGGAGCAGATAATACTCCATCTCCGGGTCAAATGAATTATTAGCAAATTCCAGTTTTCCGTCCGATTTTTTTCCGACTATGGCGATACGGCCACAATCATCACAGACAGCGCTTTCAAAAACTTTCCAGTTCTCACCGCCAATGGCTATGCTCTGGTTTCTGTTTAATATCAACTTTTTGTGTTGCCCCAGCGTGATGTATGCGCCTTCCATAGCTTTCGCAAACATATGATAGCGTGCCTTTATCAGTGCGGACTTATTCTTTGATGCCTGCGCCGCTATGCTGATAATGTTGACAACATCCTGTTCCGTAACATCATGGTTTTGTCGAAGAATCTTTGTGATTTCAGGAATTGTCATCGGATGGCTTGTTATTGTACGGAGATCCCTATACACAGAGGCGCTGACACATAAATCATATAAAAACTCCGCATCCGACTGCCCATTGGGAACAGTCATATTATAATCACAGGCAATTTCGTTAAGCGATTTTTTCGGATCAACCAAATCAGCAAACAAAGAAACCGGTATATCAGATGCAGGTTTATTGTAAAATGGAACCACACTTTCAGAACGGATAATATCTTCTTCCATAAAGACAGAGCTACACAACGTATCCGCAAACTTTACGATATCAGCATCCTCTTCCTTTCCCCCTAGCGTAGCACTGGTAAGGATATGTAATACATTGGCAGGATTACTGATTCTTGCCTTCAAACGTTTTAACAGAAGAGAAGTTTCCATTCCTGTTGTGCCACGATAAATATGGGCTTCATCAAGTACCAAAAAGCGGAGTTTTGCACCGGAGAACACAAGATCATCTTTTGGTCGGAGCATCATATATTCAAGCATCGCATAATTTGTCACTAAAATATGAGGAGGCATTGCCTGCATGTGCTCACGGGAAATAATCTCGTTTTTCAACGGTTTTAACGGATACCCGTTGGTATCCTTATAAATCTTTCCGTATTCAGCAATACCATCCTGCTCATTCTGTTTAGTACTGCTGTTATACACACCAAAAGTGATATCGGGATAATTTTTCAACAAATTTCGCAAGCGTTTCATCTGGTCATTTGCAAGGGCATTCATCGGGTATATCAGAATTGCTCTGACTCCCGAAGAAAGTGTTCCTTCCTCTGCTTCACGCAGGAGATGGTTTATAATGGGAATCATAAAACATTCTGTTTTTCCAGAACCGGTACCAGTAGTAACAATCAGGTTCTTTCCCTTATTAGTTTTTCTTAGTGCCCTTTCCTGATGAAGGTACAACATTCGATAGACCTGTATTTCCTTCTCGCCGTCAGGAATATTCCCTTCCAACCCTCGAAATAAAGGAGAAGCTTCCCCTTCTTCAATCATATCCTCCAAACTTTTTCCTGTTTTATAAGAATCACTAATATCAAGATAGGGTCCCTTTGATACAGCCCCATCTTCTTTCAGGGCTTCTATAAATTGCCTAGCGTAGTTCCTATCGGAGATATGGAACAATGTAGAAATATATCCGATAAATTCATCTTTTATGTTTTCTGCTGCCGTTATTGGATTAAACATGCTTATATCCTTTCTGTCCGATACCTATACAGATCAGCAGTCGAATATTTATGTTTATTGGCTTTTGTATATTCATGATCTGTCAGGGAATAGATCGTTTTTTCTAGATATTTATCATAATAATGATAATAGTAAAGTCCGTCATACTCGGGATCCGTTATGCACAGGGCGATATCACTAACATAAACAATTCTCACAGGATTGACCATCATCTTTGCAATTCCCCGATTGTTAGTATGTACATCAAATGAAAATTCATAGCGTTTTCCATGAGAAACCTCTGTAAACATAATCCCTTTGTAAACAGGGCAATATCCCTCTGAAGTATTTTCCATACCTGTAAACTCTATATTATCAATGCAGCAGGTTCTGATCTGTATATATCCTGCATTTTCATTAGCGCTATCTGTAACAGCATCCACGACAATACGTTTATCCTGAAAACGCAGCAAATTTTTGTCACCGACAATGCAGTCGCCTTCCGCAATTACTTCCTTAATCTTCTTAAAAAGACCTCCAGAAAAGATACTGATATTAAAATGATAATTTCCAAGCTCCATATCTGACGGGATTTCTACGCTTTCGATGCCTTCATCAAGTTCAAATTCTGTAAAACTAGCTTCATTTCTACATAATGAGAGAGTAAATTTTCTTCCTTCTTTTCCGATAAAACCTCCGCCATGATTCCAAAACAGTCGGTTATTTTCTGTCCAGAATTCTGGTGTCTTCAGAAACCGCTCTTTATAGCAGACACGAGCTAATGTGTAACAATCATTTTGCGTGATGCCTTTAACTATCATCTGGATTTCTGCAAGAGAAAACGCAGCTGTTCCTGCGAATGACTGCAGAACATTTCCAAGGGTAACCAGCCCCTGTCCATCATACATAATATCCTTGCCGTCAACGGTAAACTGTACTTCTGTTTTTGCTGGATTCTTCACCGTCAGCCGACTATTTTGCGGAATATTTCCAATATAGTATGCCGGAGCTGTCCCATTCATCCATACACCAGAAGTTTCCTCAATCTGTATTTTAGGAATGGCAATATGAAGTTCTCCGTTCCGATATGACACACTTATTTCTTCATCTTCTTGTGTAAATGGCACAGTTTCGGTAAAATCATCTATACTAACCGTAAATGTTGCATTAATGTAGTCATTTGGGGAATAATAATATTCCCGGTTAAAGTGTGCTTCTGCACTTGCAATCAGAATAAAACTCCGATCAAAGACTAATTTTTCACCATCAAGATCCATAATCTGAATTCTGCATATATCTTCTTTTCCTTTGATTGGACAGTTAAAAGCAACCCCGTTGCTAATTTCAGTCTTGGAAAGTTCAGAAAATTCAATACGTTCTCCGTTTTGCAGGATCACAAACTGTGACAGAAGATTCATATTTTCAAGAATGACATTGCAAAAGCTGCCATGATAAGTAAAGTAATATTCTGTATCATCCGTACGTACGCTTGGAAAGAGAGCTGGTTCTGTCGGTGGAAGGACGCGGATATCTGTTCCTCCTATGCTGTCAAAAGAAAGTAGCTTTCCACTCGCTGTAAGCACAAAGCCGTTTTTCAATTCAACAAAATATGCTTTAAGTCCGCCTATTTTAAAAGTATCTATGGCTGTAACATCTGCCCTTTCAACTTCAAACGTAGCGTTATACGGTACAATCAGCGTATAATTACCGCACTTCAACTGGTTAAGACTGGTTTCTGTTGTCCCAGAGAATGTCAGAATATGACGATACAATGTATCGCCCGAGGTATATATTTCTTCATTATCACAAGTAATCCGCACCTGAATATTCAGTTCATTAGTATCTCCATTAAAGGCAGGCAGAGAAACAGCTTCTCCATTTAATGTTTTTCCAAGTTCATTGCCATACCAGCTTAAGTTTTGTTGATGGACAATTGTCCCATTATAATAGAGAGCAAGCGTAGCCTTGTAGACATTTTCATTTTTTAGACGAATATCTGGTATCACAAGCTGCACATCATTCTCATTCTTCAATACCAGTTTTGTTCTGATTCGGGAATAATCAATAGCAACATCCCGTTGTCCAATTTGGCCATCCCGTTCCGTCTTTTTAGCGTTTGCTATAGTAATAATCTTATTTTTAAACCACTCTTCGCAAAGCTGTTTTTCATATGTTTTTATGGGCATATTTTCGGAATTGATCAAAGCATCTATCTTAGTAATCAACTTTTCAAACAGTTTGTGTGTAAAGACAGGCCGTAAAAGGATTAGTTTACGGATACCTTCCTGAAATGAGTACACACGTGAACTGATTGTAAGCTCAGCATCCTCCGTATTTTCGCCGCTTAACTTCTGCTGCAATGACCGAATCATTACTTCAAGTAGAGGATCTCCTGGAATCACCTTCCATTTCAGATTATTCTTATAAAAATCAAACAAGAAATCGAACAAAGCCATCCATGATTTTTTTGTACTAAGTGCATGAATAACAACCGTGGACTTAAATGCACGGCTATTGGCATCTTCAACGAAAGGCTATCATTCTCCTTCATGGCATTTTCAAGAGAAGTCTGCAGAAGGCGTATTACAGAGTCGTTTGTGTCACGATATCCGAATTGGAGAGACATAAAATTCCAGAAATTGTTGTTTTCTTCATTTTTCCAACTTTTGGCATTATTAACGAGAGCCAGTGTTATTTGCATTTCCGCATCCAAGGTCATCTTGTTACCAAGCGGGTCGCTCAGAACCTGGTCAATATACCCTCTGGTGAGTTTGTTCAATTTGTCTAGTGTTTCTTGACTAAGAATCTTGCTTCCGATAAGCGGATAACATGCAAACACTTTAGATACAAAGTTCCCTTCGCTTTGACGTTCCCTCATATCCTGTTCAAGGCTATCCAGAATAATCTCAGGCCGCTTTGTTGAACATTCAAAGTCAAGTTTGCGATATTCTTTTTTATTCTTAATGTACATTAATATCAGCCTTTCCCAAATAGACTAAACCTATTTCCGCCAACAAGGAAGCTGGCTTAAGGGGTACTTTCAAGCTCAAGCCATCCTTTCACTGTTTCCACAGCATAACCAACCGCCTGTGCTATCTTCTCAATATCAAGTCCCATTTCATACAAGTTTCCAGCTACTTCTTGAGCCTTTTTCTGCTCAGACTCGGCCCTCATTTCCTGGATTGCCTGACACACATCAACCGCCTCCTTGCCTTCCTCATATTTTATACCCGAATTTGTAATCGCCTCTATCACGTCTGCCGCCCTGCGCTCCACTTCCCGGAATCGTTTTTCATTGGTTTTCAATATCCGGCTTAAGTTATCCTTATCCTTCGAATATTTGATAAACAGCATGACCTCTCGAAGGCTGGATTGAAATTTCATGATTTCTTCGTCCGACATCTGTGCCGGGGCAATCAGCCTGACATGGTAATTGTCCATACAAGCAAGCACCTTTGGGTCTGCAGCATCCATCATGTCAAACAGACTTAACGGACCATCCCATTTTTCTGAGCCAAAAAATATGGTCACTGTGACAGAGGGTATCAATTTATCTTCAGCCCAGAAACCGCTTAAGAATTCACCTGTGCTTGGTGTTTTCTTTCCTTTATTAATAAATGCTTCTCCAGGGTTCTTTTTCCGCTTCATTTCCTTCCGGTGTGACTTTGCTGCCTCTTCCACCTGCCCCGCATATTCCAGGGCATCATAAAGGTTGTTTTTTACAGGCATGGCGTAATGAATCTCCGCCTGATTTTCTGCGCCATAAAGCACATACTCTGTGTTTCCATCCGTCATTGCGGCGTACAACTTCTGTACATCACGGAATTTTTGGACTGGAACCACGGCTCCGTCTGCGCCGTATGGCAGTGCAATTTTAGTGGTGTCACGCTCTGTAAGCCGCTCCGGCAGGATCATCTGCTCTCCGCCATAAATATAGTAATTAAAAATATCGGCAAAGACACTTGTATCTTTTACATAATTTTTTGTGATCGTATCTGCTTTCAATGGCATCCACCGCCTTTCTGTATAAATGAATATATGGCATTAGGTATTCAAATCTGCACCCTTACTGTGATTTTATTATACAAAAGGGAAAGTTCTTTTTCAAGCATATCAATACCTGTTTCTCTAAGGATCAGCCCTTGTGTATCAAATACGAAGTCTACCTTTCTATGTAAACATCATAAAGAATAAACTCCTCCTTCCCCGCCAAAAAGTCAAAAATCAGCTTCTTCTGATTCCCGATGCTGTTGCTCTCCGCCTTATCTCCGTCCTCCCGGGAAAGGCGGATGTAGGCGGCGGTGTGGAAAATTTCTGTATTTTTTTTCATGAATGGTCCGTTCTCCTTTCATCTGTTTGTTCTGGCAGGGTGATATGTGTCCGGATGATGCGGCTTAATAATTCCTCAGCGGTTATTTTCCCGAGAAATTCTCTTTCTATGGTGTAGGGGATGGATTCCTGGTTTTCTTTTTTCAAATTATACTCCTAAGCGGTTGTGGTTAATTTTTATATTTTATTGGAAGCGGCTTATCCAATATTCCAGCAAAATCACGGATATACCCATGAGTATAACCGCCTCCATGGGGGAATGAGGATACCCTGGAAATTCTGCGGATTTTGTCGGAACATCGTGTGAAGGCCAGTTTTTTTATGACAGGGCACTGGGTGGAGTCTTATCCGGAGGATGTGAAGGCCATTCAGGCAGGCGGCCATGATCTGGGAAATCACAGTGAGAATCATAAGAATATGACTGAATTGGGTGATGAGGAAAAGACATCAGAGCTGCTGAGCGTACATAATAAAGTCAAAGAGCTGACGGGAGTGGAGATGGAGCTGTTCCGCCCGCCTTTTGGGGCGTATGACGATGCAGTGGTTTTAAATGCCAGGGAGAATGGCTATTATGCCATCCAGTGGTCTGTGGACAGTCTGGACTGGAAAGATTATGGGGCAGATGCCATTGTGGAAACTGTCTGTGAACATAAAAGTCTGGAAAACGGGGCCATTATTTTGTGTCATAATGGGGCGAAATATACGGTGAAGGCCCTGGATGAGATGATTACCAGGCTCCAGGCCCAGGGGTATGAGCTGGTTCCCATCTCTCAGTTGATTTACAAGGAAAATTTTCATATGGATCAGGCGGGGAGGCAGGTTTTGAATTGAACAGGATTTGGGCCTTCTTCGATTCATTTATTGTGAAAGTGGGAACAATGAAGTATAATTAGAAAAAGTTTGTGTGTAGATCATTACAAAGATGTTGTCTGACTTGACGAGTTTGGGCAAAACAAGCAAAACGGAGCTCAAACCTGCCCGGTTATGATATATCTGCATGCAGAATTATTTGGCAAAGACGTGTGCTCTTGGGTAAAGTGCTGTGGGAAAATAACTGACACATTTTGGCTTGTCTATTTCTCCAAGTGCAATCTGTATCACTTATTTTTCTGCAGTTCCTATAGCGAGGGAGGGAAGAAAATGAAAAGACCACTGCCAATAGGTGTTGATAATTTTGAAGAAATGATAAAAGAGGGCTATTATTATATCGATAAGTCTATGTTTATCAAAGAACTGCTGGATTTAAAGGGAAAAGTGAATCTCTTTACCCGCCCCAGGCGCTTTGGAAAGACGTTGAATCTGAGTATGCTCCGGTACTTCTTTGAATACACAGGCCATGAGGAAACGGACAGCTCTGGCAGAGAGCTTTTTCAGGGGATGAAGATTATGGAAGCCGGTGAAGACTATAACGGCCAGATGGGCAGGTATCCGGTGATAAACCTGACTTTGAAGTCGGCAAAGCAGGAAGACTTTGACATGGCTTTTTATATGGTGCAGAATGCAGTCAGCGCGGAATTCGAGAGACACAGAGAGCTTGTGGAGTGTGGGAAAGACAGGCTTTCGCAAAAAGAGTATGAGCAGTATGTGAAGATTGCCGAGGGACAGGCCGGTGAGGGGGATATCAGGAATTCCCTGCTGTTATTCTGCCAATGTATGTATAAAGTTACAGGAAGGAAAACGGTGATTCTGATTGATGAGTATGATGTCCCGCTGGAAAATGCGTATTTCCGGGGGTTTTATGGGAAGATGACCGGGTTTATCCGCTCGCTGTTTGAGGCTGGGCTGAAGACAAATGAATATCTCCAGTTCGCGGTGGTCACCGGATGTCTGAGAATTTCCAAGGAGAGCATTTTTACCGGACTCAATCATTTGAAAATCATATCCATACTTGACCACAGGTACAGTGAGCATTTTGGATTTACAGAGGAAGAAGTATTGGAAATGATGGCTTACTATGGTGTTGAGAGCCGTTTTTCTACTATGAAGGAATGGTATGATGGATATGTGTTCGGGGATATCCATGTGTATAATCCGTGGAGTGTGATTAATTTTATGTACGACCTGCATGCGGATGTCCGCGCATTTCCCCGGCCCCACTGGATTAATACCAGCTCTAACGATATTATTAAAGATATGATAGCAGGAGCTGACCGTGAGATGAAAGGGCAGATTGAGACACTGCTGAGCCAAAAGACACTGAATATTCAAGTACACGAAGAGGTTACTTATGAGGATATGCGCGGCAGAGGGGAAAATCTGTGGAATTTCCTATTTTTTACCGGGTATCTGACGAAAGAAAATGAATATTTTAAAGATAATTATGTGTTTCTAAAAGTCCGCATTCCCAATATTGAGGTGCTGACCATTTATGAGAATACTATCATGAATTGGATGAAGGGGATGATAGAAAAGGAAGATTTCCGCGATTTGTACCGGGCTATGGAGGATGGAGATGCAAAGGGGATGGCGGATATTATAAATGGCCAGCTTTTTCGCACCATCAGTTTCTATGACAGTGCAGAGAACTTTTATCATGGCTTCCTCACAGGAATACTCAGCCAGAGTGAGAATTACATGGTAAAGTCCAATCGGGAATCTGGCAGCGGGCGGTCAGATATTATGGTGAAAAGTCCTTCTCTGCGGGGACGGTCATTTGTTCTGGAGGTAAAGGTATCTGACCGCATGGATGATTTGGAAGGAGATGCCCAAAGGGCGGTTCAGCAGATCTACGATAAGAAATATATGGAGGAACTCAGGGCGGAGGGATATGGTAACATTGACTGCTATGGAATTTCTTTTTATCGGAAAGACTGTGAAGTGCGGTTTGGAAAGAGGGATTAGAGGAGATTGATATGAGCAGGACGCTTCCCATCGGTGACGACCAATTTCGGTCAGTGCGGGAGAAACATGCGTATTATGTGGATAAGTCATTGTTTATAAAGGAGTTTCTGGAAAAACAGGATACTGCGGCATTGATTACCCGGCCCCGGAGGTTTGGGAAGACTCTTAATATGACCATGCTGCGGGAGTTTTTGGATATTACCAGGGACAGCCGGGAGCTTTTTGACGGGCTGAAGATTATGGAAACGGAATATGCCCAGGAGATCAATTCCAGGCCAGTAGTCTATTTTACGTTTAAGGACTGCGCAGGTAAGAATCAGGAAGAACTTATGCAGTCTGTCTGGAACAGTATTTTTCAGGAATATCGGAGATATTACGGCATTTTCGAGGGGAAAGTGGATAAAAGGGATTTATACTATATACAGTTTTACCAGACCCTTCAGGAAGGCCTGGATAAGAACCTAAGCAGGATAGACCTTTCTTTTTCCATCCAGTACCTGGTGACAGCCGTATGGCGTTTTTTCGGAAAAGAGGCGGTTCTTTTTATTGATGAATACGATCAGCCTGTGCTCAGCAGTTATGAGAATGGATACAGGGATGAAATGGGGGAGTTCTTTTCGGCCATGTACGGGTCTGCGTTAAAGGGGAATGAGTATGTCAGTCAGGCGCTTTTGACGGGGATTCAGAGAGTGGCCAAGGAGAGCATTTTTTCAAAGTTGAATAACCTGCAGGTCTATTCGGTTGTCTGTGAGGATTATGCGGAATGTTTCGGGATGACGGAAGATGAGGTTAAAGAGGTGCTGGACCACTATGGGCTGGAATTGACTAAGGCTGTGAAACAAAAATATAACGGGTATCAGTTCTGCGGAATAGATATTTATAATCCCTGGTCTGTGCTGAATTATGCGAAAAATAAGAAGCTGGGAGATTACTGGGTCAACACATCCACGAATTACCTGGTCAGGCAGGCGCTTAACAGTGCGGGAAATCATTTCAGGAAAGATTTTGACAGGCTGATAGAAGAAGGAGTGACAACGGCAGGGGTGAATCTTGAAACCTCTTTTATGGAAGTCCAGGATACACAGAGCCTGTGGGGGCTTCTGGTAAATTCCGGGTATGTGGCTGTGACAGGGGATTATGATACTATTTTCATGAAAATGCGGATACCAAATGATGAGGTGAAATCTGAACTGCAGAAAATTGTGGCAGAGCAGGCGCATATATCGGATGACAGTCTGATAGGAATGTTCCATTATCTGCAGGAGGGGGATATGGAACACTTTATGACTGTTTACAAAGACATTGTAATATCTTGTACAAGCTATTTCGATGCTAAGGAAAATGCCTATCATATGCTGTTTTTGGGTATGTGTATCAGCCTGCGGGGGCTCTATAAAGTGACAAGCAATCTGGAAATGGGGCTGGGCAGGAGTGATATTTTGCTGGAGGCACTGCATCCGGGCCAGTGTCATATTTTAATAGAATTTAAGCAGGGTGTAGACCTTGTTAAACTTAAAAAAGAAGCCCTTGGGCAGATTATGGAAAACCGTTATTATGCTGGGCTGAAAGGCAGAGTTTTATGTCTCGGGATTGCCCATAATAAAAAAGAGTGTGATATGGTATGGGAATATGTATAAGGGCTATGGAAACTGGGAAATAAGCAAATGTATCAAAAAATCGGAGAGCAGTCTTTTCAGACAAGTCTCTCCGATTTTTCGCAGCTGCACACTTGAAGAAATGTCCTGCACAATCTGCATCACTTATTTTTCTACAGTTCCTTAGACGGATTTGGCGGCCCTCTTGCGGTCCCGTGGATTCAGTATCTTTTTTCTTATACGCAGGCTGGAGGGGGTGATCTCCAACAGTTCATCGGTATTGATAAATTCCAGTGCCTGTTCCAGACTGAGTATCTTGGGCGGTGTCAGTTTTAATGCCTCGTCTGCGGAAGAAGACCGGGTGTTGGTCAGGTGTTTGGTCTTGCAGACATTCAGTTCGATATCTTCTGGTTTTCCGTTCTGTCCGATGACCATGCCGCTGTAGACTTTCTCTCCTGGTTTGATGAACAAGGTTCCTCTGTCCTGGGCGGAGAACAGACCGTAGGTGACAGCCTCACCTGCTTCGAATGCAATGAGGGAGCCCTGCTTGCGGTAGTCGATATCGCCTTTGTACGGGCCATAGCCGTCGTAAGTGGTGTTCAGGACTCCGTTGCCCTTGGTTATAGTGAGGAATTCTCCCCTAAATCCGATGAGGCCTCTGGCGGGTATGTGGAATTCCAAGCGGTTGGAACCGTCTCCTGCCAGGCTCATGCCCTGCAGTTCCCCTTTTCTCTCGCTGAGTTTGCTGATAACTGAGCCGGCAAATTCTTCGGGTACATCTACATAGGCGATTTCCATGGGTTCCAGTTTCCGGCTGCGCTCGTCGGTACGGTATAGGACTTCTGCCTTGCTGACTGCGAATTCATAGCCTTCCCGGCGCATATTCTCAATGAGCACGGATAAGTGCAGTTCGCCCCGGCCTGAGACTTTGAAGCAGTCTGCTGATTCCGTTTCTTCTACCCGGAGGCTCACGTCTGTGTTCAGTTCCCGCATGAGGCGTTCTCTAATGTGACGGGAGGTCACGTATTTTCCTTCCTGGCCGGCCAGGGGGCTGTCATTTACCAGGAAATTCATGGCAATGGTGGGTTCAGAAATTTTCTGGAAGGGAATGGGTTCCGGGTGTTCCGGGGAACAGATGGTATCGCCAATGTGGATATCAGCAATGCCGGAAATGGCCACAATAGAGCCGATGGAGGCCTCGGTGACATCCACTTTGGAGAGTCCGTCGAATTCATAGAGTTTGCTGATTTTTACATGATCTTGTTTTTCCGGGTTGTGTTCGTTCACCAGAACCACTTCCTGATTGACACGGATGGAACCGTTGTCCACTTTTCCGATGCCGATTCTCCCCACATATTCATTATAGTCAATGGTGCTGATTAATACCTGTGTTCCTGCCTCCGGGTCCCCCTGGGGAGCGGGAATATAGGATAAAATAGTTTCAAATAAAGGTTTCATGTCTTGGGGCTCATGGTCCAGGTCCATAACAGCGTAACCGGTTTTGGCAGAGGCATAGACAAAAGGACAGTCCAGCTGGGCGTCAGAGGCGCCCAGGTCCATGAGAAGTTCCAGGACTTCGTCGATGACCTCATCAGGCCGGGCGTCGGGCCGGTCAATTTTATTGATGCAGGAAATGACAGGCAGATCCAGCTCCAGGGCCTTCTTTAACACGAATTTAGTCTGAGGCATGGCACCCTCGAAGGCATCCACCACTAAAATGACGCCGTCCACCATTTTCAGCACCCGCTCTACCTCGCCGCCAAAATCCGCATGGCCTGGGGTGTCGATAATATTGATTTTTGTGTTATTATAATAGACAGCGGTGTTTTTTGAGAGAATAGTAATACCCCGCTC
This sequence comes from uncultured Lachnospiraceae bacterium, assembly GCA_910588825.1. Lineage (GTDB taxonomy): Bacteria > Bacillota > Clostridia > Lachnospirales > Lachnospiraceae > MGBC164599. Next base: position 9,283 of record CAJURF010000014.1, on the reverse strand, counting down.
TCTTTCGATATCATTGGAATCCATGACCCGCTCCTGCACGTCCTGATTTTCCCGAAACACACCGCTTTGCTTTAACAGGTTATCTACCAATGTGGTTTTACCATGGTCTACGTGGGCAATAATTGCTATATTACGGACATCTTCCCGTTTGATTTTCATATTTTATAAATCCTTTCATATTTTATGCTAATTATAGAGTTTATCATATTCTGTAGATAATGCAAGAAAAATGAATAAATTATTTTTTAGTTCTATTTAGGCAGATCGGGGAATATATATGATATAGACAAACTACCATAAAGAGGAAGGGGAACTATCATTCATGGCAGATAAGATTATTGAAAACAACCAGGTATCTATTATGGGCAAAATTGCGACAGATTTTACATTCAGCCATCAGGTGTTTGGGGAGGGCTTCTATACTATGGAGCTGCTTATCAAACGGCTGAGCGATTCGGAAGACCGGATTCCGGTGATGATTTCGGAGCGGCTCATTGATGTAAATCAGGACTACGTGGGGGAATACATCCAGGTACATGGGCAATTCCGTTCTTACAACAGGCATGAGGAAAAGAGAAACCGTCTAGTGCTCTCGGTTTTTGCCAGAGACATCAGCTTTGTGGAGGAGGAAGATGATTCGATTCCGGTCAATCAGATATCTCTGGACGGTTATATCTGTAAACCTCCTGTTTACCGGAAAACGCCCCTTGGAAGAGAGATTGCGGATTTGCTTCTAGCTGTTAATCGTCCTTATGGCAAATCCGACTACATACCCTGTATCTGCTGGGGCAGAAACGCCCGTTATGCATCCGCTTTTGAGGTGGGCGGACATGTATTGATCTGGGGGCGCATTCAGAGCAGGGATTATATGAAAAAAATCGGGGAAAATGAAACGGAGAAGCGTGTGGCATATGAAGTTTCGGTGAGCAAGCTGGAATATATGGAATAATCTTGCATTCCACGGCAAATTATTGTAAGATACAATAAAAAGATATCACATAACGATTCAGCACTTCACAGTTACACAATGACAAGATGCGGGCTGATGGCTGTGCTGATAGAAGCAGCCTGCATGGAACTACAGTACAAAGAGGAAAAACGATGAATAAAGAATGTGTGGAGATAATCTGTGGGAGCGGAAGAGGAAAGACAACAATGGCCCTGGGAAAGAGTATACGTGCCTGTGCCCACGGCAGCAGCGTGGTGATTGTTCAGTTTCTGAAAGGGCGGGAAACCGGGGAGCTGAGCTATCTGAGTAATTTGAACCTGGATATCAAACTGTTTAGTTTTGAAAAGTCCAATCAGTATTATGAAGAGCTGAATGAGCAGGAACGCGCGGAGCAAAAAGGGAATATTATCAACGGTCTGTGTTTTGCCAGAAAAGTGGCGGCCACCCGTGAGTGCAATCTGCTTGTTCTTGATGAAGTTCTCGGCGTGCTGGACTATGGAATTGTACAGTCTGAGGATGTGATTCAGATTATTACCAAGGCAAGAGAGGAAGGCGTGTATTTGATCCTGACGGGAAGATCGGTGCACCCGGAGCTGCGGGAGTATGTGGATTCTGTCACAGTTGTGGAGACAGAAGACGTTGAGGAAAAATAGGGGTTGGAATTTGTTTTTGTTAAGGTGCATTTCTATTGGGGAGATGCGCCTTTTTTGTGGTATAATATGAGGTATTCTAAAGGGTTTGAGATTTGGATAAAAATGAAGTAATGAATGCTTTTAGTGCACTATTGTAAGGGAGAGGCTATGGGGGCTTCATGATCTGGAGCTGGGGCTGGCGGTAAAAAAGGTGGGAGAACAATGTGGTATCGCACAGCATATACATTGACAAAGCGGCAGAAACCGGAAGGAGGCTGAATATGGGAGTATTTTTAAACAGCAGTGCTCCATATGAGAATTACAAAGAAATTGCGTCAGATATGTATTTTGTGGATAAATCCCCGATTATAGGAGAACTGTTTCCTGCCCTGGGAAAGAGGGAACGGCATTTTTGCATTACCAGGCCGCGGCGTTTTGGAAAAAGTGTCATGGCGGATATGATTGGGGCGTTTTTCAGCCGGGGTGTGGACAGCGGTAATCTGTTTGATAACCTGGCCATTGCAGAGAATAAGGAATATAAATCGCATTTGAACCGGCACCATGTGATTTTTATGGACTGCAGCAGAATGCCGGAGAGATGCAGGGATTATCACTCTTATATTACCCGTATTTCAGACGGTATACGGGGAGACCTCCTGCAGGCATATTCTGATTTGGAGATTGATAAAGAGAAAGCTCTCTGGGATATATTTCTGGATATTTTTTTGAAGACGAAAGACAAGTTTATTTTTGTGATTGATGAATGGGATGCTGTTTTTCATATGTCTTTTATTTCTGAAGATATATCAAAATCGTATCTGGCTTTTTTGAAAAATCTGTTAAAAGACCAGGCGTATGTGGAACTTGCCTATATGACAGGGGTGCTTCCCATTGCAAAATATTCCAGCGGATCTGAATTGAATATGTTCCGGGAATACGATATGGTATCGAAAAAGAAATTCAGCGAATATTTTGGGTTTCTTGACCATGAAGTGGATCAGCTGTTCCAGATTTACAGGGAACAGACAAAACATCCGGGAATTACCAGGGAAGAATTGCGGATGTGGTACGACGGTTATTATACGGCAAAGGGGGAGAAGATTTACAACCCCCGGTCTGTGGTGTGCGCGCTTCAAGATGATGAGCCGGGGAATTACTGGACCAGCTCAGGGCCATATGACGAAATATTTTATTATATCCGTAACAACGTTGAATCTGTGCGGGATGACCTGGTTCTTATGATTTCAGGGGAAGGCGTTGGTGCCAGAATTCGGAATTATGCCGCTGCCGCCAGGAATCTGCATACAAGGGATGAGATTTATTCAGCGATGGTTGTGTATGGGTTCCTGACATATAGATATGGGAAAGTCTTTGTACCCAACAGGGAGATTATGGGGCAGTTTCAGGAATTGTTGATGGAAAAGCAATCTCTTGGATATGTATATCGTCTGGCGAAAGAATCTGAGCGTATGCTGAAAGCGACTCTTGCCGGTGAAGTGGAAACTATGGCGGAAATTTTGAAAATGGCACATGATACAGAAGCTCCGATTCTTTCCTATAACAGTGAAATTGAATTATCGGCTGTGGTGAATCTGGTCTATCTGGCGGCGCGGGACTGGTATCGGGTGGAGCGGGAAGATAAAGCGGGAGAAGGATACGTGGATTTTATCTTTTATCCGGAACGCCAGGGGATGGACGGGATTATCCTGGAACTGAAAATAAACGGCACCCCTGATGAGGCAATCCGACAGATTAAAAAGAAAAACTATGCACTTCGGTTTTTGGGAAAACTGGCAGAGAGGCCGAAGTATACAGGAAAAATTCTGGCGGTTGGGATCAGTTATAAGAGAAAAACGAAGGAGCACTTCTGTAAAGTTGAAGTATTATGACAAAATCGGGCTTCTGCATCCGCCAAAATATACAGAAGCCGTTTTACGGAGAGGATTGATGTTGCTGGCGGTGCACCGCATCGCCGTCGGAATTTTGCTTAGAGCGTGAATGATTTTTTAGACACGCTTTAAGCCGGAGTATGACGGTAACGTGATGAATAACCTGTTGCACCAGTGACCAGGAATCATTGATGCAGCAGGTTTTTTGGCATTTTCTCAGAGGCGCGTAGTATTACGGTTTGCGGTGTTCCTCTCCCAGAGCTTCAGCCAAAGCCAGTAAAATTTCTGATTTATGCTCATTCAATCTACGGGCGGCATAAATCAGTTTTTTCTCGTATGGTGAGGGGAACAAGATGTTTTCATCATCACGGAAAAATTCGCTCAGAGACATACCCAGTGGCTTGAGCAGCTTTGTAAGGATGTATACGGATGGCTGGCTTTTTCCCTTTTCAACAGCTCGTATGTAGTTTTGTGATACATCACTGAGTGTGGACAGACGGTATACGCTGATGCCTCTGTCGTTCCGGAGTTTTTTGAGACGTTTATTCAGTGTCATAATATTATCCTCTTACATTTTAGAAACTGTATGTATATTACCTGTGCAGCTGCCGCAGGATATTACATACGGTTTCTTGCTATATAAATAATTTGTGTTGTAAGTATTCAGTACCATCATTATGTGCTATAAAGGAGAAAAATATAATCCAATAATAGTGTAGATTATACAACTTTATTATTGCCATATTCGCATAGCGCATGTGAACAGAGGTTAAAGAGCGGCTCATAGAGCTGAAGAATACAGGTTTTGGCAAAATGAACTTTTTCACAATTGCTTTTTTTGGCAAAACGTTGTAGAATATATTATAAATAAGTAGATTTAATTATTGTATCTATCTGAAATGTATAAAAAATTTTGCAGAACCATATACTTGCTATCATTCTGCAGCTTTTGACTGCATTAGATGCATCTGATGCAGCAGACATGGCCTATAGCGTGTCTTGAAAAGTATTTATCAGAAAAAATAAAAAATTGCACAGGATTCCATACAAAAATTTTGCTGGAATTTTGTAAAAAAGTAATAACAGCGAAATTGAAAAAATAGATTGCGTACGAGTTCATTAACTGTTAGAATAAGGAGTGTTCGAATATGAAGTGGTGGACAGGTTTTGCTGACAATATGAAAAACATTACGATGTTTACCCAATTCGGGCTGTCACTTGTGATCCCGCTTCTGGTGTGTCTTGGTATCTGCTGGTGGCTTACGGATAGGATGGGAGTGGGAGGCTGGGTGTATATTCCTGGATTTTTCTTCGGTCTGGGCGGTCTGGCTATGACTATGTATAAGTTTTATCTCTCTATAGTGGGACGGCAGAAGAAGGAGAAAAAGAAAGAGAAGATATCTTTTAATCAGCATCAATGATGAGAGAATGTGGAGGCACAGATTATGGGAGGTTTGTTCGGCGGACTTCAGCCGGCAGTGAAAAAAGAGACAAAGAGGGTGGCCGTGTTGACGATTGTGGGTGTGGCACTTATGTGGGCTGTGTTTGCAGTGCTTCACTTTATGGTGTTTGACTCGGTGCCTTTTGACTATACTGTTATTTTAGGCGGAATGGGCGGAGGTATTGTCGCTGTCCTGAATTTTTTCCTGATGGCCCTTACGGTTCAGAAGGTTGCTGCCGCTGAGGATGAAGGCAGCGCCCGTTCCAAGATGAAGGCAAGTTATACCCAGAGAATGTTGTTTCAGATGCTCTGGGTGGCGGCGGCTATTATAATCCCCTGTTTCCAGTTCGCGGCGGGAATCGCACCCCTCTTTATACCCAGTCTGGGTATTAAATTTCTGGGGATGACGAACAGGATTGCATAATTATTGAAATAGGCTGGATAATTATGAAGGATGGGTTGTATAATTTGAAGATCAGCCGGAAGGGAGGTGGAAACGTACATGGATATAGATATTTCGGGGGCCCGGATATTTTTTGAACTGCCCATTGATCTGCCCTTGCTGGGACCGCTTAGAATCAGTGAAACGCTGCTGGTCAGCTGGCTGGTTATACTGGTGGTTACAGGACTCTGTATGTGGCTGACCCATGACCTGAAGACAGAGAATATTTCAAAACGCCAGGCAGTAGCGGAGATGCTGGTGGAGATGGCGAATAATTTTGTCGTGGGAAATATGGGTGAAAAATTCCGGTATTTTGTCCCGTTTGTAGCAGGTTTGTTTGCTACCAGCGTGGTATCAAACCTGATTGGACTGCTGGGACTGCGCAGTCCTACAGCTGATCTGGCCACAGAGTTTGCATGGGCTGTTGTTGTGTTTATTATGATTACTGCCCAAAAGATCAAAGTCGGAGGTGTGGGCGGCTATCTGCTGGACTTTACTAAGCCGATTCCGATTCTGGCGCCGTTTAACGTGCTGTCAGAGCTGGCAACTCCGATCGGTATGGCATTCCGTCATTTTGGAAACATTTTGTCGGGTGTGGTAATCAATGCCCTGCTGTATGCTGCTCTGGCGGTGGCCAGTTCTGCATTGCTTGGAATGCTTCCCGGCGTGCTGGGCGACGTGCTGGCACAGATTCCGATTCTGGATGTGGGTGTTCCGGCCATTACATCGGTATATTTTGACTGGGTATCCGGTGTACTGCAGGCATTTATTTTCTGTATGCTGACAGTAATGTTTATAGCAAATGCAGCTGCAGAGGAGTAATGTCCGCTGATTTTTACAACTGAATAGGAACTTGAGGTAAAGTACAAAAAATTTTATTTTTATTTATTTTTTAGGAGGATTACAGTATGGAATTTCAATTTCTCGCAAAAGGTATTGCGCTTGCAGGATGTGCACTTGGAGCAGGTATTGCATTGATCGCCGGTGTCGGCCCTGGTATCGGTGAAGGACAGGCGGTAGCATCTGCGCTGGAAGCAATTGGACGTCAGCCGGAGTGTAAAGGTGATGTGACTTCTACTATGATTTTGGGTTGTGCGCTTGCAGAGACAACCGGTATCTACGGCTTTGTAACAGGTCTTCTGCTGGTTTTCGTAGCTCCTGGCTCGTTCATGAATCTTCTGGGATAATTATTGGATAGAGAACGACAGAACAGGAGGTTACAAGGATGCAGGTACAGGAATTAGTATCATTCGTGCCGTGGACCTTCATTGCGCAGATTTGCAACCTTTTCATTCAGGTTTATCTGATTAAACGCTTCTTGTTTAAACCGGTGAATGCGATGCTGGAAAAGCGGAAAGCTATGGCAGATGCTGAGATTCAGGATGCAGCAAAAGCGAAAGACGATGCCCAGGCCATGAAAGCCGAATATGAGCAGAATATGCGGGATGCCAAAGATAAGGCAAATGAGATCTTAAGTACAGCTCAGAAAACGGCAGCGGCTCAGAGTGAGGAAATGATCAGAGAAGCAGCCCAGCAGGCGGCGGCCATCAAGTCAAAAGCGGAAAGCGACATTGCCCGTGAGAAAGTCAAAGCGGTCAATGAGATTAAGGACGAGATCGGCAGCATGGCAATGGAAATTGCCGGAAAAGCCATCGGACGGGAGCTTCATGAGGAAGATCATGCGAAACTGATTAATGAGTTTATAGCGAATGTAGGTGAAGGATCATGACGCAGACTGCCAGGGTTTATGGTGGCAGCCTCTATGATCTTGCCGCCGAAGAACAGCTTACAGACAACATCAAGCAGCAGATGGCCGATATCCTGCAGCTGTTCCGGGAGAATCCGGATTATATCAGGCTGTTGTCAGAGCCGTCCATTCCCACCGGGGAGAGGACAGGGCTCATTGATAAGGCGTTTGGTGAGCAGGCAGAGAAATACCTGGTAAGCTTTTTGAAACTGCTGTGTGAACGGAGCATATTGGCAGAGTTTGCAGGCTGCTGTGAAGAATTTACGCGGCGCTACAATGTGGATCATAACATCGCTGAGGCTGTGGTTACCAGTGCTGCTGGACTGAGTGAAGACCAGTTATCAGCGCTGAAGGCAAAGCTGGAGAAGATCAGCGGGAAACAAATATCCCTGATACAGCGGGTGGACAGCTCGGTGTTGGGAGGTCTGCGTGTAGAATTAGAAGGAAAACAGCTGGATGGCACGGTGCAGGGCCGCCTGTCTGGTATTTCCAGGAAATTGAATGAAGTGATCGTGTAGTGTTTGGTCCCTTCTGTAAAAGGGACTGAACCGCTGCAAATATTGTGTAAGGATGGGAATGGAAACATGCAATTAAAACCTGAAGAAATATCTAAGGTCATCCGCAGCCAGATCAAATATTACGAGAATACGATACAGCAGGACGAAACAGGTACTATTTTGATAGTAGGTGACGGTATTGCCAGAGCCAGCGGCCTGGTAAACTGTATGGCCGGCGAGCTGCTTGAGTTTGAAGACGGCAGTTTCGGTATGGCGCAGAACCTGGAAGAAAACAGTGTATCCATCGTATTATTTGGTACTGATGAAAATATCAGTGAAGGACAGACGGTAAAGCGTACCGGTAAAGTAGTGTCTGTGCCGGTGGGCGAGGCGATGATCGGGCGTGTGGTAAATGCGCTGGGCCAGCCGATTGATGGAGCGGGACCGATTGTAACAGAAGAATTCCGGGCGATTGAGACCCGGGCGCCGGGTATCTGTGAGAGGCAGCACGTATCTGAACCTCTGCAGACCGGTATCAAAGCCATTGACTCTATGGTGCCGATCGGCCGCGGCCAGCGTGAGCTGATCATTGGTGACCGCCAGACAGGTAAGACCACACTGGCTATTGATACAATTATCAACCAGAAAGGCCAGGATGTTATCTGTATTTATGTGGCCATTGGACAGAAACGTTCTACAGTTGCCACTTTGGTGGAGGACCTCACAAAGAACGGCGCCATGGATTATACCATTGTAGTGGCAGCCACTGCGTCTGAGGCCAGTCCGCTGCAGTACATTGCACCGTATACAGGGTGTTCAATGGGCGAATATTTTATGAATAATGGAAAGCACGTTCTGATTATCTACGATGATTTGAGTAAGCATGCGGTAGCTTACCGTGCACTTTCCTTGTTGATCCGCCGTCCGCCAGGACGTGAGGCTTATCCCGGAGATGTCTTTTATCTCCATTCCAGACTTCTGGAACGTGCGGCGAAATTGGATGATGAACATGGCGGCGGTTCACTGACTGCCCTGCCGATTATTGAAACACAGGCGGGCGACGTGTCTGCTTATATTCCGACCAATGTTATTTCTATTACAGACGGTCAGATTTTCCTTGAGACAGAGCTGTTCCACTCTGGCGTTATGCCGGCGGTAAACCCGGGTATCTCTGTATCCCGTGTAGGTGGTGATGCTCAGATTAAGGCCATGAAGAAAGTGGCCGGAACACTGAAGCTGATCTATTCTCAGTATAGAGAGCTGCAGAGTTTTGCACAGTTTGGTTCTGACCTGGATGCAGATACAAAATCCCGTCTTGACCAGGGTGCCCGTATTGTGGAAGTTTTAAAACAGAATCAGAATGCTCCCATTGCGGTGGAAAAACAGGTGGCAATCCTGTATGCGGTGACCAAGGGTATCTTGTCCCGGGTGGAAACCGAAGATGTACGGGCGTATGAGTCTGGCCTGTTCAGTTATCTGGATACGGATGCTGACGGTGTGGCTGCTATGCAGGAGATCCGCGGAACAGGCAAACTGGAGCCGGAGACAGAGGAAAAACTGAAGAAAGTATTAGACAGCTATACAGAGCATTTTCTCAGCACAAAGCCTGAGAGTGCTGGCAAATAATGTGATATAGCATTCTGGTGATATGTCAAGAACTTTTTGAGAAAGATTTTAATATGCATT
>CAJURF010000013.1 GCA_910588825.1 uncultured Lachnospiraceae bacterium | reverse complement strand
CGCAGTTAGATTTATTGGTTTTCTAACTTACACACTTTATTTTACACTCCCGAATGTCTCCTGCCTGCAAAAACAAATATCCTATTCATCAAACCTTCTGAGTAGAATCCGTAATCAAAATTCCCCTCATCAGGCTTTCTTCTGTCACCTCATCGCCCACAAGCTCTCCGGTGAGGCGTCCTGCCGCGATGGTGATCACCCGGTTGCTGATGCCCATTACTTCCGGCATTTCCGAGGAAATGATAATCACCGCTTTTCCTTCCTCTTCTGCCATCTTGGCGATCAATTTATAAATCTCAGATTTGGCACCCACATCAATACCGCGGGTGGGCTCATCCAGAATCAGCAGTTTCGGCCCAATGCACAGCCATTTGCCAAGTACCACTTTCTGCTGGTTGCCGCCGGACAGATTTCCCACTTCCTGCTCGGAACTGGGTGTGGAAATCTGCAGCTTATCGTGATATTCTTTGTAAATCTCATGAGTAGCCTTCTCATCCACAAACCCCCGTTTGGAAATCCACGGCAGTTTTGCCAGAATGGTGTTTTCCCGGCAGGATTGTTCCAGTACCAGACCCTGTTCTTTCCGGTTCTCTGTCACAAAACCGATCTTTGCTTTTACTGCATCCACACTGCTGTGTATTTTCTGTTCTTTTCCCTCCAGGAAGACTTTTCCGGAATCTGCTTTGCGGATGCCGAAGATGGTCTCCATGATCTCAGTACGTCCCGCACCCACCAGACCGTAGAATCCCACCACTTCACCGGCGTGGACCTTAAAGGAAATGTCCCTGAAATAGCCTTTCAGGCTGAGATTTTCCACTCTCAGGATTTCTTCTTTTGGTTCCCATTTACATTTATAATAGTAGTCATCCAGGGAACGCCCGATCATGGCGTTTACAATGTGGTCCAGTCCAATGTCTTTGGTGTTGAATTCACCGGTGGGCTGTCCGTCTCTCATGACCAGCACTCTGTCGCTGATTTCGAAGATTTCGTCCATCTTGTGGCTGATATATACCATACCAACGCCCTGAGCTTTCAGTTTGTTGATGATTTTAAACAGAGAATTTTTCTCCTTTTCTGTGAGAGAAGATGTGGGCTCATCCAATACCAGGATTTTTGCTCCCAGAGCAATTCCCCGGGCGATTTCTACCATCTGCTGCTGGGCAATGGGCAGAGAGGAGATCACATCCTGTGGTTTTGCCGGGCACTCCAGTTCATCCAGAACTTTTTGAGCATCCTTATTCATTTTCTTCCAGTCAATCCTGCCGCTTTTTTTCGGCAGGCTGCCCAGATATAAGTTCTCTGCAACTGTTAAATCCATAACCAGGGACAATTCCTGGAAAATCAGCACAACGCCTTCATTTTTTGCCTCAATGGGGCTGTTATAGCGGACGGGTTTCCCCTGATATAGAATCTCACCGGACCCCTCATCTGCGTGATAAACTCCGGAGAGCACTTTCATCAACGTGGACTTTCCAGCGCCGTTTTCCCCGCACAATGCCAGAACTTCACCGTATTTCAGGTCCAGAGAGGCATTGTTCAGTGCTTTTACGCCTGGAAATGTCTTGCTGATATTCTTCATCTGCAAAACATACTCATTACTCATGATTTTACCACTCCTCGCCCAGGTCCAGACTGTCGGCATTGTCTGGTGTTGCCACAGGTGTATCTATGTAATTGTAGAATTCTTCCGGTTCTTCTCCGTCTGCCAGCTTAACAGCCATCTCCAGTGCGGATTCTGCGTCAAAGTGGGGGGACTGCATAGCTGTGGCCTGAATCTTGCCGTCTTTTACATAATTAATGGTTCCGTAGCTTCCGGATGCTGCCGCGAAAATCTTCACGTCATCCTGGCGTCCTGCGGCTTCGATGGCATTCCATGCACCGTAAGCGGCATTGTCGTCAAAGGTGTAAACAGCATCAATCTCGCCTTTTCCGTATTTTACCAGATAGTTTTCCATTACCTGCTGGCATTTTTCACGGTTTCCCTCACCAGTCTGGGAATCCAGCACTTCAATATTGGTTCCCTCGATGGCTTCTTTCATACCCTGGGAGCGTTCCAGAGATGTGGAGTATCCAGCCGGACCTGTGATTTCCACGATCTTGGCGTCTTCGCCGATATTTTCCAGCATTGCCTCAGCGGTCTGTTTTCCCTCTTCTACATTAGAAGGTCCCACATAACATTTAATGAATTCTTCTCCGTCCGCAGATACGTTGGTGTTGGCTGTCATACAGGGGATGCCTGCTTTTTGTACGGCTCTTGCAGAGGCAACGCCTGTCTCAGAGTTTACCGGCCAGATGATGATGGCATCGCACTTCATGTTAATTAAATCCTGTACCTGGTTTGCCTGTGTGGTGGCGTCGCCCACCGGGTCAAGGAGCTGCAGATTGATATTCATCTCTTTGGCTTTGTCTTTGATGGTGTTGTAATATGCGGTCTGATAGGGGTCCTGGCCGCCGTTATTTACAACCATGCCAATCAGGTGGTCTCCGCTGCCGCCAGCGGAATCGTCTGCCGCATCGCCGGCTGTGTCACTGCCGCCAGCGGAATCACTTGCCGCTGAACCGCCTGTGGATGACGACTGATTTCCTCCGTTTCCAATACATCCTGTCAATGCTATGGATGCTGTCAGGGTTAAACTAATCATTGCCAATAACTTTTTCTTCATCTCTCTTCCTCCTGTTTTTGAAATGTAATGGTAGTTCCTTCTATTATTACGTACACAATGGGTACGAATAATACATGGTGGATGGTTTGGTTAAAATTATTCAAGATTCGCCTTTTCTGTCCGTTTGTTCATCATGATTTTGTCCAGATACAGGACGCCGATCATGATCATACCGGTTACCATAGTACAGATATAGGTCTGCACATTCAGCAGATTCATAATGTTATCAATAACACCCAGCAGCATGACACCGCCCAGGGTATACCAGATATTTCCCACACCGCCGGTGAGCTTGCTGCCACCCAGCACAACGCCTGCGATTACCAGCATGTGCATATCCGGCCATCCCAGAGTGGGGGTGGAGGCACCAGCAAACGACGCATATAAGACGCCGCCCAGTCCGCCTAAGAATCCGCAGATGACAAAGTTGATAAAGGTAACTCTCTGCGTGTTAATACCTGCATTGAATGCAGAGTTTTCATTGCCGCCCACTGCATAAGTATTGCGCCCGTGCGTGGTGTATTTCAGTATGTAATGGGCAATCAGAAGCAATATAATGAAAATAATGCTGATATAAGACAGCTGGCCGATTTTTCCGGCGCCGAAATCAATGAATGCCCATCCTCCGTCAGTCTTGTTGGGAATAATAGACTGTTCTTTATGATACAGGTATGCCACGCCCCGGCATCCCAGCATCATGGCCAGTGTAACCACAAATGCATTGATTTTCGCGTAAGCTACCAGGACTCCGTTGATACATCCCACCAGGGTGCCTGCCAGCAGGGCTGCGATAATTGCCGGAACAATTCCGATGGAGCTTTCCAGTCCGCAGGCCAGTGCCGCGGTGAGGCTTACTGCTGTACACAGTGACATGTCGAAATAGCCATTGATGATTACGAAAGTCATGCCGATAGCCATAATCCCTTTCATGGCATTCTGATTGAATACATTAAACAGATTGTTTACTCCCAGAAATCCGTTGACAATAATAGAGGCAAGTACAAAGAAAACAATCCAGATCGGGATAATCGTATTATTTGATAAATATGTTTTAATTTTTTTCAAATCCATTTATGCGCCCTTCTTTCTTTTTGCCCTGATGTCTATGTAAACAGCGATTAAAATTACTACGCACTGTGCAACCCACTGGAGATAATAGGGGAGTCCGATGATGACAAAACCGTTATCCAGGATGGTCAGAATCAGAATGCCCACCATTGTCTTGTACACATTGCCGCTTCCTCCGTTTAAGGAAGCTCCGCCCAGGATTACACCTGCGATTACATCAAATTCATAGCTCTCACCTAGTGTGGGCTGTGCGGCCGCACCACGGGAACACAGAAGCATTGCCCCGATGGCAGTACAGAATCCGGAGATGACGAAACTTTTCAATACTACCATTTTACTGTTGATGCCGCTGTAACGGCAGGCCTCGTCATTTCCGCCCACAGCCATGATTTGATGGCCGTATACTGTTTTCATCAAAAGAGTAGCCATAATGATTACAAAAATGATCATGATTACTGTGGAAACCGGAATGGGGCCAATGCTCCCTTTTCCCAGTTTCGTGAACCAGGCATTGCTGTCTCTCAGCTCTACAAATTTGCCGTTGGTCCACATGAGTGCTGCTGCCTGCAGTACATTCATCATACCCAGAGTAACGATCATGGAATTCAGTTTGAGATATCCAACCAGATATCCGCTGAGGATTCCAGAAGCGCATCCCACCAGGATGGTGATGATCATCGCCGGAACCGGACCGATACTGTCGTGCAGAGAGATACATACAACGCTGCACAGGGATAACAGTGAGCCCACAGACAAGTCAAAGCTGCCTCCGATGATTACGTAGGTCATGCCCGCGCCCATAATGGCCAGAGTGGCCGCTTGTCTCAAAATCAGGATGAAATTGTTAAAGGTACGAAACTGTGCTGATATTACTACAAATACCAGGTATACCAGAATCATAGCCAGTACAATACCCTGCTTTTTGAGCGTGGCTGTAAAATTTTTTTGTGACTGCATAAAAAACCTCCCACTTCCTTTAATTTTTTCTATGTAATCACGCACATGGCGTGTTATTTAGAAACTTTATCATATCCCGGTATTTCATAATTATCCTGATATATATCAGATATCTGTAAGACTGTTTTTCTTGTCCTGGGACGCTGTACACGGCCCAGGACTATCTGCAATAAATCAACATACAGTTGATTGGGATCGACTTAATTTGGTGGGAGAAGTCAGTTCGTAATTTTTAAAAACGAAAATTATTGCAGATACTTCTTCAGCAGAACATCCATTTTGGAGTACGTTTGCAAGGGTACCCGGCCAATGGAGGAGGTAATCCATTTCTCCTGAAGACGATTACATTATAGGACGGATTTGTGCAGCAGTAAATAATCTGTCTTGTTCAAATCTTCATCATTCTTGTTTTAAGAGGCGAACAGAAGACTTTTTTTACTCTTGAAAGAGCTCGAACTCTTAACATTTGATGGGTATATATGTACTGATTTTATGCTGTCTATTGGTATCATGAAAAAGAAAAGGTGCACCGTAATAGATACGGTGCACCTTTTCGGTTACAGATTATATTTTGTTTTAATCCGGATATCAGTAAAGCAGTATTCGCTTTCCGGCGGCTGGCCCTTTTTCAGCAGATTGGCCAGGATATATGCCGGACGGTATCCCTGCAGATATCCGTCCTGTTCGATGAGAAAGTCCACGATATCGTCGGACAGCATCTGTTCATTTGCCGGTGTCTGGTCATAGATAATAACATAAGGCCGTTTTTTCAGCTCCAGACTGTTAAAAGCGTGCATGATTCCTTCCTGCCCGCTGGAAACCACCAGAATGCCGGTGATATCTGGAATGTTGTGCAGGGCGTCTTTGATAATCTTTTCTACTTCGTCTGCCTCGTCAAGGCTGCCCTGTATGGCAGCGATGGCTAGACCGGAACCGCTGTGCTTGAGTTCTTCCAGGAAACCGTCTACCCGGCGGCTGTTCACCTGATTGCTGAGAAATCCGGTAATGATTAAAATCTTTCCTGTCCCCCGTGTCATCATATGCATCAGTCCGGCGGCTGTAAAACCGCTTTTATGATTATCCATACCTACAAAACACAGCCGTTTTGTTCCCACAATATCAGAATTAAATGTGACCACGGGAATTTCTTTTTCCTCAATGAGCCAATTGATTTTCTTGCAGACAGCGTTGCTGTTTACCGGCATAATGGCAAGGCCGTGGATACCCTCTTCGGCCAGTGAGTCCATGGCAGCCAGCTGTTCTTTCTCGTCTACAGAATTGCTGCTGCGTTCCAGAACTTCAATTCCCCAGATGGACAGTTCTTCTACGGCCTGGCGGATTCCTTTGTAAATCTCAATCATGAAGGGAGACTGTGCCAGCTGGGTTATAATGCCGATTTTCAGTCTTTCGTCTCCAGGTGTTTTTTTCCGTTTGCTTTTTGGAATGTAGTCAAGTTCATTGGCAATACTGAGAATTCTTGCTGCTACGTCAGCATTGACACGGCCTCTGCCATTCAGTGCCCGGTCTACTGTGCCTCTGGATACACCGGCGAGATCGGCAATTTTTTGAATGGTCACTGCCATTGATGCAAACCTCCTTTTCTCTGTTTTGCTGTATGTAAATTTTCGTCACTATCCACAGAAAATTTATAATAAATAGTCTATAAGTAGTGATATATTTTAGGGAATTATATCACAGAAATGATTTGAGGGCAATTAGATTTATTGCACGCATTTGGCAGAATTGACATAAATAATTGGTGTTGGAAAATGATGTGGGGGCGATTTTAGCAAGATAAAACGTGTGTTTTGAATAGTGTGCACGTATTAAAGCAGTAAAAACACACAAAATTAGGCGTGCAAATTTGTGAAAAATACTAATTATATGAATTTCTTGCCAAACAAACTGCGTTTTGTGCTAATTTAATATAATTTTGTGCTAATAAAATATATATAGATAGTGTATAATGAATGCAACGTGACAAAGCCGAGGCTTCTATATGTTTTCGTGAAGCGTGCTTTTTTATGTATGTACATACTTTATAATGGTGGGAGAAAACAAAAGGAGGTTTCCAACACGTTTTTTGGGCTGTGTGATTCAGTAAAGAAGTGGGAGTCTTTTTCATGCAGTCATGAAACAACTTAGTTCGTAATTTTTAAAAATTGAAAAGCGGAGGTAAAGGTTTTATGAAAAAGAAAATTATTGCAGGTATTCTTACAGGGGTGCTGGCTTTAGGTATGCTCACCGGATGCGGCGGCGGAAGCGAATCAGCTTCCAGCAGCGGCGGGTCATCAGAAGGCACAGAGCAGGAAGCGGCATCTGACTCAGAAGGGGGCGCAGAAGGCGGTGCAAGCGTGACCCTGATTATGTCATCCCGTGACGAATTCCTCTCCACATTGGAAGCCGGAGCGCTGTCAGCTGCAGAAGAAGCGGGAATCTCACTGACAACTCAGGATGCTCAGAACGACCAGAGTAAACTGCTTCAGTATGTAGAGACAGCAAAGAATAATGGCAACGATGCTGTAATTATCAACCTGGTAGACGCAGATGCGGCAAATGCAGCCGTGGAGGCAGCCGGCGATATGAAAGTAGTATTTGTAAACAGAAGACCTTCAGATACCAGCATTCTGAATGAGAATGTAGTGTATGTAGGTTCTGACGAGATGCAGTCCGGTGGATATCAGGGAGAGTATCTCGCTAAATATTTTAATGATCAGAAAAAGACAGATATCAGCTATCTGCTGTTAAAAGGTACAGAAGGTCTGGTTCACACAGAACAGCGTACAGAATCTGTACTGAAAGGATTAGAGGAAGGGGGCATCAACGCAAAAGAAGCGTCTGCTCCTCTGGTAGCAGACTATGACCGGGCAACGGCACAGGATATGATCACACCTCTGATCACAACAAAAGAGTATGACTGTATTATCGCTAACAACGACGCCATGGCACTGGGTGCAATCGAAGCTCTGAAAGCTGCCAATATTGATCCGTCCAGCATTCCGGTTGTGGGAATTGACGCTACGGTAGACGGTGTTCAGGCTGTAGCAAATGGTGAGCTTTATATGACAGTATTCCAGGATGCGGACGGACAGGGATACGGCGCATGTATGGCGGTTTCCAACATGCTGGAAGGCAAGGCAATTAATGAAGGAACTGACTTTGAACTTGCTGAGGACAGTGAATTTATCTCATGGGTTCCCTTTGAACCGGTAACAGCAGACAATTATGCCGATTATGAGTAAATAGAATTATCAGGAAACAAAAAATTTCAAAGCGGGCTCCTGTCTGTACAGGGGCCCGTCAACATGGAGAAGGGAAGAGGTGACTAAAGTTTGAGCGAAGAATATGTTCTGGAGATGCATGATATTGTCAAAGAGTTTCCCGGCGTTAGGGCGTTAAAGGGCGTGAAGCTGCAGGTGCGCCCCGGGACGGTGCACACTCTGATGGGAGAAAACGGAGCAGGTAAGTCAACCTTGATGAAATGTCTCATCGGTATCCAGCCGGTCACGTCAGGAAGGATTATATATAAAGGACAGGAAGTAAACTTTAAATCTACCCGTGAAGCTCTGGATTCCGGGATTTCCATGATATTCCAGGAATTATCTCCTGTGCTGGAGCGTACTGTCAGTGACAATGTATGGCTTGGACGGGAGCCCAAAAAAGGAATCTTTACCGACCACAAGAAGATGCGGGAAGACTGCCTGGAACTGTTCCAGAGGATGGGTCTTGATCTGGACCCTGACGAGAAAATGAAAAATCTCACCGTTGCAAAAATGCAGATGGTGGAAATTATAAAAGCAGTATCTTACAATGCCTCCATTGTAATTATGGATGAGCCCACATCTGCTCTGACAGAATCTGAGGTGGAGGATCTGTTCAAAATCATTGGCGATTTGAAGGCAAAAGGCGTTGCGATTATCTATATTTCCCATAAGATGGATGAGATTTTCCGCATCAGCGATGATATCTCTGTCTACCGGGATGGTGAATACATAACAACAGAGCGGGCGGAAAACCTGACTCAGGATGAGGTAATCAAATTAATGGTGGGCCGTGAGATCACCAATATGTTCCCCAAAGTAGAGTGTCCCATCGGGGATGTAGTTTTCAAAGTAGAGGATTTGTGCGCGGGCCGTATGGTGCGTCATGTGTCTTTTGACCTGAGAAAAGGCGAGATTCTTGGATTCGCAGGTCTGGTGGGTGCCGGACGTACAGAGATTATGGAGACTATTTTCGGAATGCGGCACAAAGAATCCGGAAGAATTATCAAAGATGGCAAAGAGCTGAATATAAAAAGCCCGAAACAGGCCATTGAGAATCATATTGGTCTTCTGACTGAGGACCGCCGTGGAAATGGTATCGTGGGTCTTCTGAGTATCCGGGAAAACATGTGTATTGCGAAATTGAATCTGGGCCAGTATGGAATGCCCTTGAATCAGAAGCAGATGGTTAAGGATACCCAGCAGTATATTGATAGTATCCGTGTAAAGACTCCCACCCAGGAGACACCGATTATGAACCTCTCCGGGGGAAATCAGCAGAAAGTGCTGGTGGGAAGGTGGCTGTTGACCGAGCCGGATATTCTGATTGTAGACGAACCGACCCGGGGTATTGACGTAGGTGCAAAAGCTGAGATCCACTCTCTTCTCTCAGAGCTGGCAGGCCAGGGAAAGTCAATTATCGTTGTTTCCTCAGAGCTGCCGGAAGTAATGGGGGTAGCGGACCGGATTGTGATTATGCATGAAGGTTATGTGAGCGGAGTACTGGACCGTTCGGAGTTTTCACAGGAAATTATCATGAAATATGCGACTTCTCATAAAGAGGAAGCGGCGGGATAAGGAGATGATCAAATGAGTGCGAATACAAAGAAAATGATTTCGGATAATATGATATGGGGAGTGCTGGTTCTTTTGATCATTATCATGAGTATCGGTAATAAGAACTTTCTCTCTCTGGCAAACTTCAAGACACTGCTCACCGGTGAGGCTATCAAAGGCGTTATGGCGTTCGGCGTTGCCTTCGCTATCCTGACAAAAGGTATTGACCTGTCAATTGGAGCATCTGCGGCTCTGATTGCCTGTGTGACTGGTGCTCTGGTACAGTCGGCGGATTATTCTTCCAAAATCCTTCCGGGTGTGGGACAATTTCCGGCAATTGCTGCAATTCTTGTAGGACTTTTGATGGGAGCGGTTATCGGACTGATTCAGGGTTCCATTATTGCGTATACTATGATGCCCGCCTTCATTGCCACACTGGGCGGACAGCTGGTCTGCCGTGCGGCGGCCAAGATATTCACCGCTAGACCGGTATCCAATCTGTCAGATGGATTCCGTTTCCTGGGAAGCGCGCAGATTGGACCGCTTCCGGTGATTGTACTGGTGTTTGTGATTATTTTTGCTCTGGCTGCGTTTATCCTTGGACAGACCCGTTTTGGCAAGAGCTTATATGCCATCGGCGGTAATGACCAGGCAGCACGGGTGGCAGGTATCAATGTACAGAGAAACCTGGTTCTTACTTATGTATGGTGTGGTACACTGGCAGCATTGGCAGGTATCATGCTGGCAGGCCGTGCAGGGTCAGCAGACCCGGCAAGTTCCGGTCTGAACTACGAGCTGGATGCCATTGCGGCGGCTACAGTAGGCGGAACATCCCATACAGGTGGTGTATGTCGTGTAAGCGGTGTTTTATGCGGCGTCCTGATTATGGGTGTTATCAACAATGGTCTTGTACTGTTGGGTGTGGACGATAACTTCACGAATATTATCAAAGGTGTGATCATCGTAGTGACGGTTGCATTCGATATGAAGAAAAATACAAAGAAAGCATAAATTTAATATCTGTCTGAACAGGCAGATGAAAGGGCCGGGAGCACAAAGATGCTTTCCGGCCCTTTTGGCTATCTTGTTTTTTTGAAATACCTGGGGGAATAACCCATGGTTTTTTTGAAAAGGCGGGAATAATAATTGGAGTCGTAGATTCCCACCCTGCCTGCAGCCTCCGCAATGGAAAGGTCTTCCCGCTCCAAGTATTCCAGAGAGCGGATGACCCGCAGGCGGTTTAGATAGTTTGTTGGTGTCATTCCTGTTATATCCTTGAAAAGCGAGCGGAAATAGGCTGGGCTCAGATAAAGCTTTTCAGCAATTTCCGTTGAGCTGGTAATCTCCTCCACATGATTTTCCATGTATGCCAGGGCATCGTTGACCAGCTTTTTCTTACGGTCCGAATAATCATTCAGCCGGGAGAGTTTTTTCGTCTGAAGTCTGCCCAGAAGAACCAGAATGATTTGAAGAAGACCGGACTTCATGTAGAGTTTTCCGAATCTGTTGTATTCCTGTTCTTCGATTAAGTTGTGCATCAGAGAGAACACACGGGTATATTCACTTCCATCCAGGTGAATCAGCCCCTGCAGTTCCGGAGCATTGGCGGCGGGGCCTGCAAGCCCCAGGGTGTCCGGGTCAAAGACGGCATGCTGCCAGTGGTTCTCCAGAGCATGCTCAGATGAACGGGAGGGGGAAATACTCTGCTCAGGGGAAATATCTTTTAATATACTATGCCAGTCGGTGTTGATTTTCTCCGGGATAAAACAGCAGTTGATAATCGAAACTTCGGACAGGCTTTTATAACAATGAACCTGATGAGGCGGAATAATGGAGACATCTCCAGGCGCTGCGAGGACAGTTACACCGTTAAAAATGTGTCGGCAGGACCCCTTGGTGACTAAAACCAGTTCATAGAATTCATGACAGTGGGGCTCCAAGGATATGCTGTTTTCGTTTAGCTGGCTGATGGAAATCGGGGTTCCGTCCATATCTGGAAAATCAAGATACTTGTTCATGAAAATCCTCCTTGCAGATATTCAAGAACCTGAAAATACCAGGTTTCAAATTTATTTTGCGTGCAAATGCGTGCGAAAATAGAAAATAAAATATTAAACTTATTCTATCATAAACAGGCACATAATAGCATGGGAAAAATAACAGAAAAAACCCTTTGAAAATTAGTGATAGTGACAGAAATTAAAAAAATAAAATACGTGCTGTTGACAAACAGGCGCGTGCGTAATATTATGAATACATGAAACATTTGGAGATTGAATGCACGCAATAAGGCACAATGCACGCAATAACATAATAATGACCGGCGGCCGTTTTCAGAAGTCCTGGATTTTATGCTGCCGGCAGAAAGTGAGCAGTAAGGAACTGTCACGATTCCCATGCCGGGGTAACAGGCAGAAAGGAGAAAATATGGAAAAAACAGTGAAGATGACAGTGGCACAGGCCATTGTAAAGTTTTTGGATAATCAGTATGTATCCATGGACGGTGTAGAGACAAAGTTTGTAGAAGGATTTTTCACTATTTTCGGACATGGCATTGCTGTGGGGCTGGGGGAGGCTCTTGACAGCGATCCCGGCCAGCTGCGTGTGATGCAGGGAAGAAATGAGCAGGGAATGTGCCATGCCGCCATCGCTTTTGCAAAACAGAATAACCGCAGGAGAATTATCCCCTGCGCATCTTCTGTGGGACCTGGCGCAGCAAATATGGTAGTAGCCTGCGCAACCGCGACGGTGAATAACATTCCTCTTCTGGTGTTCCCGGCAGACAGCTTCGCTTCCCGGCAGCCAGACCCGGTACTGCAGCAGCTGGAGCAGAGCAGCAGCCTGGCAGTTACCACCAACGATGCGTTCAGACCTGTCTGCAAATACTGGGACCGCATCACAAGACCGGAGATGATCATGACCGCGTTAATCAACGCCATGCGCGTGCTTACAGACCCGGCTGAAACGGGCGCCTGCTGTATCGGACTCTGTCAGGACGTTGAGGGCGAGTCCTATGATTTTCCAGAATATTTCTTCAAGAAGAGAGTACACCGCATCACAAGACCGGCAGCAGTGGAAGAAGAACTGGAAGATGTGGCAGAGATTCTGGCAGGAGCAGAAAAACCACTGCTGATTGTGGGCGGCGGCGTGCGCTATTCAGAAGCAGGAGAGACAGTTGAGAAGTTCTGTGAAGAATTCGGCATTCCCTTTGGTGAAAGCCAGGCAGGAAAGAGTGCCTGTAAGTCAAGCCATCCATACTGTCTGGGCGGTATCGGCGTAACCGGAACGTATGCTTCCAATATTATTGCAAAAGACGCAGATGTGGTTCTGGCTGTCGGTTCCCGTATGTCCGATTTCACCACCAGCTCCAAGCATCTGTTCAGAAATCCACAAGTGAAGTTCGTTTCTATTAATAACTGCCGGTTCCACGCGTATAAGATGGATGCAGTGAAGGCGGTGGGAGATGCCAAAGTGACAATTGAGGCGCTGGCAGAGAAGCTGAGAACGAGAAATTATAAATCAGCATATAAGAACGAGATCGTGGAAGCAAAGAAGGTGTGGGATGAAGAAATGGCCCGCCTGGCAGGGATTGAATATACAGGAGACGATTTTGAGCCCATTATCAAAGCCAGAGATCCCAGGACAGTACCTGAGTTTGTGAAACTGACCAACGGAAAAATCACACAGACAGCAGCTCTGGCAGCTATCCGCAGGGTCATTGATGAGGAAGCCACGATTATTACGGCAGGAGGTTCCCTTCCCAGCTGTATGCAGAGAATGTGGACCACAGATAAGAGGGGCGGCTATCATGCAGAGTATGGATATTCCTGTATGGGTTATGAAGTAGCAGCAACTCTCGGTGTGAAGTTTGCAGAACCGGATAATGAAGTGTACTGCGTAGTGGGCGATTCCAGCTTCCAGATGCTCCACAGTGAGATCATGACTATTATGCAGGAACAGAAGAAAGTAAACATTCTGATCTTTGATAACTGTGGTTTCGGCTGTATCAACAACCTGGAGATGAATCACGGAATTGGAAGCCTGGCCACTGAATTCCGCTACACAGACGGCAAGAAGCCAACAGGAGACCTGATTCCTGTGGATTATGCCAAGATCGGTGAGGGATATGGACTGAAAACTTATACCTGCCGGACAATTGCAGAATTGGAAGCAGCGCTTGAGGATGCGAAGAAACAGGATATAGCATGTCTCTTTGACCTGAAAGTCATTCCGAAAACCATGACAGACGGATACGAGTCCTGGTGGGATGTGGGCATTGCCATGACTTCCACGAAGGAATCTGTGAGAAAGGCTGCTGAGGGAGTACTGGAAGGCCGCAGAGAGGCGAGAAAATATTAATAGATTCGGGAGGCCGAAAGTCCATTTTGCGGTGGACTTTTGGCATCCGGATCACCAGTACACCATTTCATAGATACTCAAACACTAAGCACCTGCTATTTGAGCCATTGCCGCGTTGGCTTCAATCGACGATGTCACCGCATCGCCTCATTCAGCCGCCTTGCACTGACACAAATATCAGGTACTTAGTATCCGAGTATCTGCGAAACGGTGTACTAGCAGATAGATATTAGCATGGAGGAGATGAGCCAATGAGCAAAGTATTTGGATATCCGGAATTTGATGAGTCAGGAGAGCAGGTGCTGGTTACTTACGATAACGAGTATAAAGCTATGCTGATGGATGTCCGGGTGTATCGGATGAAAGCGGGAGAGAGCCGGAGCTTTGGAAGGAACGGGGAGGAGACAGCTGTGCTTCTTCTCTCAGGTGAGATAAAGTTTGCATGGGATAATGGGGAAGCGGATGTTTCCAGAAAAGATGTATTTACAGAAGGCCCCTGGTGTGTACACAGCAGCTCAGGAAAACAGATTACGGTGAAGGCCAGTGCAGACAGTGAGATTCTGGTGCAGTGCACGAAGAATGAGGCAGAATTTGCCAGCCGCCTGTACAAACCGGAGGATGCCCCCTGGAAATATTCCTGCAAAGGCAAATTCGGAGATGTGGCAAAACGCCGTGTCAATACAATTTTTGACCATGACATTGCGCCTTACTCCAATATGGTACTGGGAGAAGTGCTCAACGATAAGGGAAACTGGTCAGGATATCTGCCCCATCAGCATCCCCAGCCGGAATGCTACTATTTTAAATTTGACCGTCCGGAAGGATTTGGTGCCAGTTTTGTAGGGGATCAGGTGTTTAAAAGTGTGGACGGAAGCTTTTCTGCCATTCCAGGCGGCGAACTGCATCCCCAGGCAGTGGCCCCGGGATTTATGATGTATACCTGCTGGATGATCCGCCATCTGGAGGGAAATCCCTGGCTTCAGACAGACCGCTGCGAGGATGAGCGTTATACATGGCTGCATGAGGCAAAGTTTTAATATAAAAAGTAAAAAGGAGAACGACTATGCTGGATAAGAATAAAGTGTCTCTGGGAATCGCTCCCATTGGCTGGACAAACGACGATATGCCCGATCTGGGAAAGGAAAATACATTTGAGCAGACCATCAGTGAGATGGCTCTGGCTGGATTTAAAGGAACAGAGGTGGGAAGCCATTATCCCACAGACCCTGTAGTTTTGAAAAAGGCGTTGGATTTGCGCGGAATGACCATCTGTAACCAGTGGTTTTCTTCTTTCCTGATCAGCAAGCCCTATGAGGAGACAGAAGCGGCATTCATCAAGCAGTGTGACTTTCTGCTCCAGGTTGGATCCAAATGCATCGGCGTTTCTGAGCAGAGCCACAGTACCCAGGGTATGCTGGACCAGCCCATCCAGGAAGGCAAATATGTGATGAACGACCAAGAATGGGATCTTCTGACCAACGGATTGAACAAACTGGGAAAAATCGCCAAGGACAAAGGCATGGTACTCACCTTCCATCATCATATGGGAACAGTTGTTCAGACTGAGGAAGAGATTGATCGTTTTATGGATTCTGTGGACAAGGATCTGGTATATCTGCTGTTTGACAGTGGTCATCTGTCCTTTGCAGGAATAGACCCGGAAAAGGTTCTGAGGAAATATGTGGACCGTGTCCGCCATGTACATCTGAAAGACCTGCGCAAATCTGTTGTTGAGCAGTCCAGAAAAGAAAAATGGAGTTTCTTAAAGGGGGTCCGTGCAGGTACATTTACAGTACCAGGGGACGGCGATGTGGACTTTGCGCCATTATTCAAGATTCTGGAAGAGGCAGATTATAAGGGATGGGTTCTGGTTGAAGCAGAGCAGGACCCCGGTGTGGCCAATCCTTTTGAATATGCGCTGAAGGCAAGAAAATATATTGCGGAGCATACTGGACTGTAAGAATAGACAGTGATTACAGAAGTTGGTTTATACATAAAAAGCGGTACAGCATGAGAGGGCTGTACCGCTTTTTTCGGCTGATCGTAATTTATTTCATTTCAATCCCGGGAAGAAGGTGTTTTAGCAATAATCAGAGAATAATAACCTGCATGGTCGGGAATCTCATCCACACTTTTATAAATGTGTTCGTTTTCCATCCCGCAGTTTTCCACCATGATTACATCCCGGCCGCTGTCTGCAAGAACTTCTTTCACCTGTTTCATTTTCTTTCCGGATTTCATCAAAATATAGTTGCCGGGCAGATCCAGGCGGCTGTCCGGCTTGTGGGCGGCAGGAACAATATGTAACTGCTCATTCCATTCCACAAGAGCGGTGTTGGTGCGGGCGGCAGCGGCACAAAAAGAGGTGATGCCGCTGACCAGCTCTGTTTGATAGCCGCGTTTTATGATCCGTTTCTGTACATACAGATAGGTGGAATATACAGTGGGGTCGCCCAGTGTGAGAAATACCACGTTCTGTCCCTGTTTCAGATAAGTTTCGATTACATCAGCAGCCTGGTCGTGGCTTTTGTCCCGGATGGTTTTGTCGTGAGTCATGGGCATGTTCACAGAAAGCAGGGTTTTTTGGGCCAATTCCGGGACTGCCTGCACGGCAATCTGGTAAGCCACAGTCTCCTCAGCCTTTTCTCCGGGGAGTGCGATCACTTCATTTTCACGGATCAGGCGCACTGCTTTTAAAGTCATCAGTTCCGGGTCTCCGGGGCCCACACCGGCCCCATATAAAATTCCATCCATATGTTTTTAGTCTCCTTTTTTGTGTATCGTGAACTTTTTTGTTTTATCTGGCAATAAAAGTTCCTTTTAAGGTTGTGTAAGAGGTTTCCCCTATTGCTTTCACATTTACGATTTCATATTGATAGACTTTTCCATATTCAAGTTCTTTTGACAGATACACCTGGCAGTCATCGCCGTCCCATTCCACATAGGAATTCCGTGTGGAGTATTTTTTACCAGAGGTGTCTTTGACAATGATATAACTGTTACGTCTGTAAGCTGCGTTCTTATTAAAGGAAAATTCCACGGAAAACGCGGTTATCCCATCCTGAAAGTAATCCGAATCGTCATAGTCTATATCATATTCCGCTTCCTTCACACGCAGAGCATGGGAAAGGCGGGGGACGGTTACCTTGACAGAAATCGTCTCATAAGAAGAGGCTCCCCGCGCTTTGATGCCGGAAATCCTGATGGTATATGTTTTGTTGTGTTTTAGATTTTTGATATAGACTTCGCATTCATCGTTGTCAATATCTGTCAGGCGGCCCTGATAGGATTTCCCCTGAGAGTCTTTGACGGAAACCACTTTTGCGCCGCGTTTCCAGACGACTTTGGAGGCGAACTTAATATCAATCTCTGTCTGGTATTTGTCAAAGTCATCGTTGTCATCATCCACCTGGACTTTTCGGACTTTTACTTTTTGATTCTTGTCTGCCGCAGGGATTTTCGCTTTCAGCGTAAGTTTCCGGAAACCTTTTGTGCCGCTTTTTTTGATGCCATCAATGATGACGGTGTAAGTGCGGCCTTCTTTTAAATTGTCAATGGCGACATCACATTCATCACTGTCTTTATCCTGCAGGTATGCTTCATAGACAGTGCCGTTCTGGTCTTTTACGGAAACTATCCGGGCTGACCTTTTCCAGGTGATACGGTGGGAAAAGTCTATTTCCAGCTTTGCCGGTTCGTATTTTTCGGCCGGGTCATAGCTGACTTTTCGGATTTTGACTGCATTTCCCCGCCCGGATGTGGAAGAGCTGTGGGAAAGCCGGATACTTTCAGCAGAAACGCTGACAGGCAGTACAGCGGCACACAGGCAGACCATAAGCAGCGCTAGAGCTATAGTCAATTTTCTCCAGTTTTTCATTTGGATTTGCCTCCTTTTCAAAGATATTTTAGAATTTTTTGATGAGTATAGTTTTATTTTACGATGGAAAAGAAATGTTGTCAATTTGATTATTACGAAATATTTTAAGATACGCGCTGGGATTGAATTTTATCTGTGGAAGTGATTTAATAAATATGGTGTATAAAACACCCATCACAAAAGAAGAATGCTCCTGGAAAGTCTGGGGACATTCGGGAAGGCGGCGTGATTTTATGATCAAAGTATTCTTAGTGGAAGATGAGATTATCATAAGAGAAGGAATCCGGTACAATATTGACTGGGAAAAGGAAGGGCTTGAATTTGTGGGGGAGGCCAGTGACGGGGAACTGGCCTATCCGCTGATTCAGAAGACGAAGCCGGATATTCTCATTACAGATATTAAAATGCCTTTTATGGACGGGCTGGAGCTGAGCCGTCTGGTGAAACAGGAGATGCCGGAGGTGAAGATTATCATACTCAGCGGGTATGATGAGTTTGAGTATGCCCGGGAGGGGATTGACATTGGGATTACGGACTATCTGTTGAAACCTGTGTCCGGGGCCCGGCTTTTGGAGGCAGTGAAAAAGGTGGGACAGATGGTGGAAAAGGAGCAGGAGTTTCGAAAAGCTTTTGAACAGGAGCGGCAGGGGAGTGTCCAGCTGGCACGCCAGAAATTTTTCCGCAAGCTGGTGCTGGGCAAGAACCCGGCCGCGGCACTGTTGAAAGAGGGGCGGGGCATTGGAATGGATATGACAGGGGGACGTTATAATATCCTTCTGCTTCAGATTTTTGACAAGGAAGATACAAAGAAAACAGAAACAGCGGCGCGCATTGTTCAGGGGATGGAAGAAATTGCTGACGGTATGCAGGAAATCCTCATGGTGGAACTGGGGATTGAGGGCTGGGTGTTTATTTTAAAGGAGACAGAGGACAGAAAGATTGAGGACATACAGGAACTGTTTATCGCCAGGTTAAAGGGTTTTTTTGAGGCTTATCCGGAAGTGGAGTATTTCGGCGGTGTGGGGGTGGCTGTGGACCGCCTCAGCGAATTGAGCAGATGTTTTGAAGAAGCCAGCCACGCTTTTGCGTACCGTTATCTGAAAAAGCGGAATCAGATTCTGTTTGGCAGTGAACTGAAAGCAAAGCCGCAGACAGAAGAAGAACCAGATATTGGTTCTCTGGAAGTGCGCAGGCTGGACAGGAGGGTGGTGGAACGCTTTTTGAAAACCGGGCTGAGAAGTCAGGTTTCCCATTTTGTGGAGGAATACTTTCAGAGCTTCGGTGAGCGGAGTATGCAGTCCTTTTTATTCAGGCAGTATGTGATTATGGATACATATTTTGCGGCAGTGGCCCTTCTGGAGGAACTGGGGTATGAGGCAAAAGTCCTGGTGGACAAGTGCGGGGATATCCAGGAAATGACCTCCGTTTTTGTCTCTGCAGAATTTGACAGGGAGCATCTGAGAGATATACTGGAGGCGGCCATTGACCTGAGGGAAGCTGCTTCACTGAAAAAATACAGTGCTCTGCTGGAAGAGGCGAAAAATTATATAGAACATCATTATGTGGATGAGGATATATCCCTGAATTCCACGGCAGCCAGCGTGAACCTGAGTGCAAATCATTTCAGCCGTATTTTCAGCCAGGAGATGGGGCAGACATTTGTGGAGTATCTCACATCGGTCCGGATGGAGCGGGCAAAAGAGCTTCTGCGCACTACATCCATGAAGTCAGCGGAAATTGCCTATGCTGTGGGGTATAAAGACGCGCATTATTTCAGTTATTTGTTTAAAAAGACACAGAAAGTTACACCCAGGGAATTCCGCCATGGGATTTGAGGGGAAGAACAGATGCCCCGGAAAGGATGGACATAGACGATGAAAAAGAAAGGGTCACCCCTTCAGAGGCGGCTGTACATGCTTGTGATTGTGTGTCTGGTACCGCTTACGGTGATGATTGTGTATCTGTTATTTATGGTAAACCGGTTTTCCGGCAGGTATGATACCATTGCCGATAATATCACCCAGGCAAATGAGTACAGCATTCATTTTAAAGAGGAAATGGATTATACCATGTATATGATTGTGGCAAATGTGGAGAGAGCCGAGGAACTTTTGGGAACGGAGCGTCCTCATGTGCTTATCGAGAAAGCACGTGAAGATTTTCAGAGACTGTACCGGCTGTCCGGCTCTGAGTATACCAGAAGCCAGCTGAAGGGAATCTTAAAATGTCTGGATACCTTGGAAGACCGGGTGGAGGAAATCGAGGCAGATGCCCTGTCCGGAGGTGCCTATGATGAGAATATGGAACGGCTGGATTTGAATATCCGGGTGCTGACGGAGCTGATTCAAGAGAGAATTCAGGAATATATTTCCCTTGAGACCAATCGTCTGGAAAAGCTGCGGGAGGGGATCCGCTCGGATGTATCGAAAGCGCTGCGCAGCAGTATCTTTGTGTTTACGGCGATTCTTCTGGGGGCAGTGACAATCAGCAGGCAGATTGTCACAGGAATTTCAGAGCCTATACGCAGGCTCTCAGAGGCAGCCAAGCAGGC
Source organism: uncultured Lachnospiraceae bacterium (assembly GCA_910588825.1). Classification (GTDB taxonomy): domain Bacteria; phylum Bacillota; class Clostridia; order Lachnospirales; family Lachnospiraceae; genus MGBC164599. The sequence continues at coordinate 43,099 of CAJURF010000013.1, read as the reverse complement.
GGCCAGCGGTGACTTCGCAGTCCGTGCCCAGGAAGACAGTGATGACGAACTGACGGTTTTGAATGTGAGTTTTAACCGGATGGTGGAAAAAATCGGACAGATGGTGGAAGATATTAAGATTGAACAGCTGAATCTGCGCCAGGCAGAGCTGAAACTTTTGCAGGCGCAGATTAATCCGCATTTTCTGTACAATACTTTGGACAGTATTATCTGGCTGGCGGAGGCAGGGGAAAAGGAAAAGGTAGTGCAGATGGTGTCATCCCTGTCAGATTTTTTCCGTACAACGTTAAATAAGGGGAAAGATTATATCACTCTCCAGGAAGAAGAAACCCATATCCGCAGTTATCTCCAGATTCAGCAGCAGCGCTACCAGGATATTCTGGAATACGAAATCCGGATTCCCCAGGAGCTGTGCCAGTATCCCATTTTGAAGCTGACCCTGCAGCCGCTGGTAGAGAATGCCCTCTATCACGGGATTAAGAATAAAAGGGGTGTGGGACATATCTGGGTAGACGGGCGCAGGGAAGGAGAACATCTGATTTTCTGCGTCCGGGACGACGGAATCGGTATGAAGCCCCAGCAGCTGGACGAGGTGAGAAAGCTGATTGCAGGGGAACAGCCGGAGGAGAACCAGTCCTCCGGCTTCGGCCTGTTTAATGTGAACCAGCGTCTGCGGCTGAACTACGGGGCAGAGTACGGGGTGAAAATTCACAGTACTTACAGGGAGGGGACTGTGGTGGAGGCATCCATTCCCATTGAAGAACACAAAATATTCAACTAAAATCGTAAAAAAACAACATAAAGACAAAAAACTGAAATAAAATTCCGTAAAAAATACAACTGACTTCCAAAGAATCTTCATGGAATTTCAGCAGGGTCTGCGTATAATGATAGACATGAACGGCAGGAAAGCAAAAAAAGTCCGGACACTGCCAAAAACAAACAATACTGCAGACAGCAGAAAGATTCAGGAGGTTTTTCACTATGAAAAAGAAAGTCATTTCTATGTTACTCACAGCGTGTCTCTGCCTGGGGCTTACAGCCTGTGGCGGCGGCTCAGACACCCAGCAGTCAGCTGGCACAGAGGGAGGCAGCACAGAGGCCTCAAGTACACAAGCAGGCAGCGAAGGTACAGAGGAAGGGGAGTCCGGCGGACTGATTTCCGTGGGAATTATCAACAATGACCCCAATGAATCTGGGTTTCGTACAGCCAATGACAAGGACTTGAAGGAAGCATTTACAGAGGAAAACGGTTACGATGCCCAGTTTGCCTACAGCAAGAAGAACGATGAGCAGATTGCGTCCGCACAGAAGTTTATCCAGGACGGGGTGGATTATCTCCTTCTCTCTGCGGCAGACACTGCAGGCTGGGATTCTGTTCTCCAGGATGCACAGGATCAGGGGACCAGAGTGATCTTATTCGACCGTGTTATTGACGCGGATGAGAGCCTTTACGAGGCGGCCATTGTGTCAGATATGAAAAAAGAAGGCCAGCAGGCTGTGGAATGGCTGAAAGGCCAGGAACTGGATGAGTACAATATTATACATCTTCAGGGCGTAATGGGTTCTTCCGCACAGCAGGGCCGTTCTGCCGCATTGGATGAAGCTGCCCAGTCAGAAGGCTGGAAAATAGTCAGCCAGCAGACAGCAGAGTGGAATGCAGAAAATGCACAGCAGATTGTTCAGTCTGTCATCGACTCAGGAGACGACTTCAATGTGATTTACGCGGAAAACGATGATATGGCAAAAGGTGCAGTGGCTGCCCTTGACAAAGCAAACAAATCCCACGGTGTTGATAAAGAAGTGATTGTGATGGGATTTGACTGCAATAAATGGGCATTAGAGGAGCTCCTTGCTAAGAACTGGAACTATGACGGCCAGTGTAACCCTTACCAGGCTTCCTATCTCACAGAGGTTATCGAAAAACTGGAAAACGGAGAAACTCTTTCTGAAAAAGTGATTAATATGGACGAAAAGTCATTTGACGCGGAGACAATCACACAGGAAGACGTGGATAAGTACGGTATCTAAATAACTGAGTGCGTCTGACAAGTGCGGTGCGGCAAAAAAGTGAAAGCCCGCACCGCGCTTTTTTTTGGAAATTTTCCGGAAAGGATCTGGGAGGTGGAGGTAAAAGTGAAAGAACACGTTGTATTGGAAATGAAAAATATCCACAAATCTTTTCCCGGTGTGCGTGCTCTTCAGGGGGTGGATTTCACCCTGAGAAAAGGGGAAATCCATGCTCTGATGGGGGAAAACGGTGCGGGGAAATCTACACTGATTAAGGTATTGACCGGTGTATACGGCAAAGATGAGGGGGATATTTTTCTTGAAGGAAATGAGGGGGCGGTGTCTATCCATTCGCCCCAGGATGCCCAGAATCTGGGAATCAGTACCGTATATCAGGAGATTACCCTTTGTCCTAACCTGTCTGTGGCCGAGAATATGTTCATAGGGCGTACCAGGGGTATAGGGCAGAATTGGAAAAAGGTGAACGCAGATACAGATAAGATACTGAAATCACTGGACATACCCGCAAAGGCGGTCCAGCAGCTGGAGAGCTGTTCCATTGCGGTGCAGCAGATGATTGCCATTGCCCGGGCGGTGGATATGGAGTGTAAGGTGCTGATTCTGGATGAGCCCACGTCTTCTCTGGACGAACAGGAAGTGGAAAAGCTGTTCGGTCTGATGAGAAATCTCCAGGATAAAGGGGTGGGAATCATCTTCGTCACCCATTTTCTGGACCAGGTGTATGAAGTGTGCGACAGGATTACGGTTATGCGTGACGGACAGCTGGTGGGCGAATATGCCATTAAAGATCTCCCACGGGTACAGCTGGTGTCCAAAATGCTGGGAAAAGAGCTGGACGATATGTCAGATATCAAAGGGGAACAGCAGGAATATGAGCGCGGGGATGGCGCTGTGGCGGTTTTAGAGGCCCAGGGACTGGTCAGTGATGGAGGGATTAAGCCCTTTGACTTTCATATTGATAAAGGGGAAGTCAACGGATTCACCGGACTTCTGGGTTCTGGAAGAAGCGAGTGTGTGCGTGCCATCTTTGGCGCAGACCGTGTGACTGGCGGGACAGTGAAGATGAATGGCAGGGAGGTGAAAATCAATAAGCCTCTGGATGCTATGAAAAACGGAATCGCCTATCTCCCGGAAGACCGTAAAGTGGACGGTATTGTGGGGGATCTCTCCGTCCGGGATAATATCATACTGGCTCAGCAGGTACTGAGAGGATTTTTCAAACCGTTTTCAAAAGCTGCGGCAAATAAAATTGCCGATGAATATATTAAGCTTCTGAGCATTAAGACGGCTTCTGCAGATACACCTATTAAGTCGCTGTCAGGAGGGAATCAGCAGAAAGTGATTCTGGCCCGCTGGCTGTTCACGCATCCCCAATACCTGATTCTTGATGAACCCACCAGGGGAATTGACGTGGGGACGAAAGTGGATATTCAAAAGCTGGTGCTGAAGCTGGCCGCTGAGGGAATGAGCGTGACCTTTATTTCTTCGGAAATGGATGAGATGCTGCGCACCTGTTCCCGTCTGATTGTCATGAGGGACCGCAGGGTGGTAGGGGAACTCACTGCAGAAGACCTAAATCAGAACAAAGTCATGAATACCATTGCAGGAGGTGACAGATAGTCATGAAAAAAGAGAACAGTATCTTCATGAAGATTGTCAGGAATCAGTGTTTTATTCCGCTGATGGCGTTGCTGCTTCTGGTGGTGTTCAATTTGATCGCGGACCCCGGTTTCTTTAAAATCACCCTGGCAGATAACAGTGCAGGCAATCCTATTTTATCAGGATTCTTAATTACTATTTTGGACAGCGGCTCAGAGCTGGCCATCCTTGCCATTGGCATGACCCTGGTGACAGCGGCTTCCGGCGGACAGGATATCAGTGTGGGCGCTGCGGTGGCCATTGCGGGAAGCGTGTTGCTGCGGGTGCTGTGCGGGACCAATTCCCGTCCGGAAACTCTCCAGGCTCCTATTATCGCGGCATTTCTGGTGAGCTGTGTGGCGGCTATGCTCTTTGGTGCGTTTAACGGGGTGCTGGTGGCTTATTTTAAGATCCAGCCTATGATTGCCACTCTTATTTTATATACAGCAGGGCGGTCCATCGCTGCCTGGATTAATAACAATGAGCTTCCGGTTATCAGTGAGCCCTCTTTTAAATATTTCGGTGAATTCATTCCGGGCATTCCCATTCCCACGCCGTTTTTCATCGCTGTGGCGTGTATGATTGTGACTGCCCTTGCGCTAAAGTTCACAAATCTGAGATTATATACCCAGGCTGTGGGAATTAACCAGAGCTCTTCCAGGCTCAACGGCCTGAATCCGGCAGTGATTAAGGTGATGTCCTTTGTGATTCTGGGTGTCTGTGTGGCGGTTGTGGCACTGATTAAAGTCAGCCGTATTGCCACCATTAACTATTCGGTCATTGCTAAGGATATTGAGATGGATGCCATTCTGGCAGTGGCGCTGGGGGGAAATGCCTTAAGCGGAGGCCGGTTTAATATGGCTGCCTCTATCATCGGCGCGTATGTGATTCAATTTCTGACCACCACTTTATATAAGTTCAAGGTTCAATCGGATGCCCTTCCCGCATATAAAGCGGTTGTGGTTATTGTACTGGTAGTGGTGAGCGCACCTGTGGTAAGGGAATGGTTTGCCGGATTTTCAAAAAAATTTATGAAGAGGGAGGCAGCGTAGTATGTCAAAGAATCAAGCATCTGCAGCGGGCAGTTTCCGTGATAAATTGAAAAATCTTACAGACACGAACCTGCTTCTTGCGATTACGATTATTGTGTTTTTCCTGATGTATCTGGGGGCAGTCCTATTCCAGGGAGGCGGATTTTTAAAACCCCAGGCGTTTTTCAATATTCTCAGTGCCAATGCGGCCCTGGTTATTTTGTCCTGCGGGCTGAGTCTTGTGATGATTACCGGGGGAATTGATATTTCTGTGGGCGGTGTTACGGCGCTTATCAGTATGTGCTGTGCGGTGTACCTGGATTTCCACGGGGGAAATGTGATGACCTCGGCGGTGATTGCCCTGGCCATCGGCCTTGGTTTCGGGCTGTTCCAGGGATTTCTGGTAGCCTATCTGGACATTCAGCCCTTTATTGTGACTCTGGCGGGGATGTTTTTCGCCAGGGGCCTGACTACTATTGTAAATACAAAACCCTTTAATGTGGCCAATGAGGCGTTTACCAAGCTGAAAATGACCAGGGTGACTGTGCCGTTCATGGGTTCTGTGAATAAACGGGGAATCTATGTAGACGCCTATGTGGAAATCGGTGTGGCTGTGGCCGTGTTGGTGGTGATCCTTATGTTTTGTTTCCTGCGCTGGACCAAGCTGGGGCGCTCTTTCTACGCAGTGGGAGGCAATGCCCAGAGTGCGCTGATGCTGGGCATTAATGTAAAGAGGACCCGGTTTATCTCCCATGTACTATGCGGCCTTCTGGCGGGAATCGGCGGATTTGTGTATTTTCTCCATGTGGGTTCCGGCTCCGCGTCCCATGCGGCCGGTGCGGAGATGGACGCCATTGCGTCGTCCATTATCGGCGGCACCATGCTCACAGGAGGTGTGGGGAACATTGCCGGCACGTTTTTCGGCGTGCTTTCCCTGGGAACCATTCAGAATATTGTATCTTCGGCGGGCCTTGACCAGGCATGGTGGTCCGGCATTACAAGAGCGGTTATGCTCTGTCTGTTCCTGGTGATTCAAAGTGTGGTAATGGCCCGCAAAAAGAAAGCTTAAGGACTTCGGCATAGATTTGGCAGGAGGAGGGAGAGGTCTTTATGATAAAAAAATATGTCATGATTTTCATCGTGGTTTTGGCTGTCAGCGCAGGTGCAGGGTGGGTGTTTTTCGGATGTGCTTTTGAGGAAGAAATTTCTCATGACCCGGCACCTTGTGAGGAAGAAGATTATATCGTAATCGGTCTCTCCCAGATTGGTTCAGAATCGGACTGGAGAAACGCCAATACAGAATCCTTTAAGTCCGTATTTACAGCGGGAAATGGATATTATCTGCTGTATGAAGATGCCCAGCAGAAACAGGAGAACCAGCTGAAGGCTGTCCGGGATTTTATTCTCCAGGAAGTGGATTATATCATCCTGGATCCCATTGTGGAGACTGGGTGGGATACGGTTCTCATGGAGGCAGCGGATGCGGGAATTCCCGTGATTTTAGTGGACCGCCAGATATTGTTGGAAAACGATGAACTGTACACCTGCTGGGTGGGCAGCAATTTCCGGGAGGAAGGAAGGGCAGCCGGCCGGTGGCTGGAAGACTATCTGAAACTCCAGAGCCGTGAAAATAAGGAAATCCGCATAGTAACCCTCCAGGGAACTCCGGAATCCTCCGCACAGATTGGGCGGACCAGCGGTTTTGCAGATGTGTTGTCAGAACATGACAACTGGAATATGCTGGACAAAAGAAACGGAGAGTTTACCCAGGCAAAAGGCCAGGAGGTCATGAGAGATTTCCTGAAATTATATGAGGATATTGATGTGGTGGTCAGTGAAAATGACAATATGACCTTCGGCGCCATCGAGGCCATTGAGGCCGCGGGAAAGACCTGCGGGCCCGGGGGAGATATGATTATCCTTTCCTTTGACGCTGTGCGGGCGGCGATTCAGTTTATGCAGGCGGGGAAAATCAACGCGGTCTTTGAGTGCAACCCTCTTTTGGGGCCAAAAGTCGCGGAGATTATAGAACGGCTGGAAGCCGGAGAACAGGTGGAGAAAATACAGTACATTGAGGAAACGTACTTTGATACTTCCATGGATTTGGAAAAGATTTTGAAAGAGAGAGTATATTAGTCATGTTAAATATAAAAAAATATCAATTCTGGTTTTGTACCGGATCGCAGGATTTGTACGGGGAGGAATGTCTATCCCATGTGGCGGAGCATTCCCAAAAAATAGTGGAGGCGCTGAATCATTCCGGGAATCTTCCCTTTGAAGTGGTATGGAAGCCCACCTTGGTTACCAATGAACTGATACGGGGTACCTTTAATGAGGCGAATATAGATGAGAACTGCGCCGGTGTCATCACATGGATGCATACGTTTTCACCGGCAAAATCCTGGATTCACGGACTGCAGGAATTTAGAAAACCGCTGCTGCACCTGCACACCCAGTTTAACCGGGAGATTCCATACGATTCCATTGATATGGACTTCATGAATGAGAATCAGGCGGCCCACGGGGACCGGGAGTACGGCCATATTTTCAGCCGCCTGGGGATGGAGCGGAAGGTTGTGGTGGGATTCTGGGAAGATGAAGATGTCCAGAGGGAAATTGCCGCCTGGATGCGCACTGCAGTGGGCGTGGTGGAGAGCCGCCATGTGCGTGTGATGAGGGTGGCCGACAATATGCGGAATGTGGCGGTTACTGAGGGGGATAAGGTAGAGGCACAGATCAAATTCGGCTGGGAGGTAGACGCCTATCCGGTGAATGAAATCGCAGAGGCGGTAAGCGCCGTGCAAAAAGGCGATGTGGACGCCCTGGTGGAAGAATACTATGACCAGTATGAGATTCTTCTGGAGGGAAGAGATGAAAAGGATTTCCGGGAGCATGTGGCAGTTCAGGCGGCCATCGAAATCGGATTTGAGAGATTTCTGGAGGAGAAAAATTATCACGCTCTGGTCACACATTTCGGAGATCTGGGCGCGCTGAAGCAGCTTCCCGGGCTGGCTGTCCAGAGACTGATGGAAAAAGGCTATGGATTCGGTGCAGAGGGGGACTGGAAGACAGCTGCCATGGTCCGGATTATGAAAATTATGACACAGGGAATGAAAGACTCGAAAGGCACTTCTTTTATGGAAGACTACACCTATAACCTGGTTCCTGGGAAAGAGGGAATCCTTCAGTCACATATGCTGGAGGTCTGCCCGTCCATCGCGCAGGGGGCCATCAGCATCAAAGAGCAGCCGTTGTCCATGGGCGGCAGAGAGGATCCGGCAAGACTTGTGTTTACCTCCAAGACAGGACCTGCAGTGGCGGTTTCCCTGATTGACCTAGGGGACAGATTCCGTCTGATTATCAATAAGGTGGAATGTAAGAATGTGGAGAAGCCTATGCCGAAGCTTCCTGTGGCCACGGCTTTCTGGACGCCTCAGCCTGACTTAAAGACCGGTGCTCAGGCCTGGATTCTGGCAGGCGGCGCCCACCACACGGCATTTTCTTATGATCTCACGGCAGAGCAGATGGGAGACTGGGCAGAAGCCATGGGGATTGAAGCCGTGTACATTGACAAAGATACCACAATCCGCCAGTTTAAAAATGAACTCCGGTGGAACAGTATGGCATTTGGAAAATAAAGTGTTTCAGAAACAGCAAAGGGGGCGCAGAAAAAAGTGCTGGAAAAATTGAAACAGGCAGTATATGAAGCCAATATGCTTCTGCCAAAATATAACCTGGTTACATTTACCTGGGGAAATGTCAGTGGAATTGACCGGGAAAAGGGGCTCTTTGTGATCAAACCCAGCGGTGTGGAATACAGCTGTTTAAAGCCAGAGGATATGGTGGTGGTGGACCTGGATGGCAGGAAAGTGGAAGGGGAGTACCGTCCGTCTTCCGATACGGCCACCCATGCGGTACTCTATAACCGGTTTCCCCATATCGGTGGAATCGTACATACCCATTCGCCATGGGCCACCAGCTGGGCACAGGCAGGCAGGGGAATTCCCTGTTATGGGACGACTCATGCGGATTATCTCTACGGGGAAGTCCCCTGTGTGAGGAATCTGACAAAAGAAGAAATAGAAGATGCTTATGAGAAAAATACAGGCGTGCTGATTGCAGATGATTTTTGCGAAAAGCAGATTAATTACCAGGCAATGCCTGCGGTTCTGTGTAAGAATCACGGCCCATTCACCTGGGGAAAAGACGCTGCAGAGGCGGTGCATAATGCGGTGGTGCTGGAGGAAGTGGCAAAGATGGCGGCGCGGTGCGAGATGCTCAATCAGCAGAACCAGCCGGCTCCACAGGAATTGCAGGATAAGCATTATGATAGAAAACATGGCGCTGATGCCTATTATGGGCAGCAGGTGAGATGAAGGAAGGGAAGGTTCTCTCTTGGTAAGGGGCGAACCTTCCTTGTTTTGGTGAAAATGGACTTTTGAGTTTTTAAATCGTTGACATGGAAATAAGTGTTCTATTATAATAATAATCAACCCGTCAAAAGGTCTCAGTGTCTCTTGCCGGCTGATTTTTTGAATCTCCGCACCACAAGATATTGCACCGATACACTACATGGACCACATACTGTTTTTTTCCGCTGTCTTGTAGCAGCGGTTATTAAGGAAAGTAACAAATGGCTGACCAAAAAGGAAGATTATTACATACGTACACCCCGGATTATGTAGTCTTTGACCTGGAGACCACCGGGATATCACCGAAGACAGACCAGGTGATCGAGATATCAGCGGTGAAAGTCCAATCCGGCACAACAGTGGATGAATTCAGCACACTGGTGAATCCTGGACGGCCGATTCCCTATGGGGCCAGCCAGGTGAACGGGATTACCGATGAGATGGTGGTGGATTCGCCGCCTTTTAGAGAGGTTTTGGAGAAATTTTTGGAGTTTGCAGATGGATTTGTGCTGGTGGGTCATAATATTTCCAATTTTGACATGAAGTTTCTCTACCGGGATGCCTGGCGGTTTTATGGCCGGGTGCCTTCCAACAATTATGTGGATACTCTGGTTATGGCCAGAAGACAGCTGCCCCGTCTGCGACGCCACCGGCTGGTGGATTTGGCGGAATTTTATCAGATTTCCAGCAAAGGGGCTCACCGGGCGCTGAACGACTGCCGGATGAATCAGCAGGTTTATGAGCACATGGCCGCAAAGATAAGGGAGAGCACAAGAGAGCAGAAGTCAGGCGAAGTGCCGGTGCCAGTTCAAAAGCCAAAGCATACAACTATGAAACTGCGCGGCGTGGTGGAACGCATCACTTATCAAAATCCTGATAATGGTTATACGGTTTTAAAATGTGCCGTGAAAAAATATAATGATCTGGTCACCGTTGTGGGAAATCTGCTGGATGTGAATGTGGGTTCGGTTCTCTTGATGGACGGGAATTGGAAAGTGGACAGCAGATATGGAAGACAGTTTCTGGCGGAAACCTGGGAGGAAACCCTGCCGGCTACCGTCTATGGCATTGAAAAATATCTGGGGTCAGGGCTGATTAAAGGGGTTGGTCCAAAGTTTGCAAGCCGGATTGTCCAGAGGTTTGGAACACAGACCATAGAGATTATCGAATCGGATATTTCCCGCCTCCGGGAAGTGGAGGGGATGGGAACCAAGAGAATCCGGCAGATTCAGGAGAGCTGGGAGCGTCAAAAAGAAATTAAAAATGTTATGCTGTTTTTACAGAGCCATGGTGTGAATACGTCTTTCGCGGCGAAAATATACCGGCAGTACGGCAATGAGAGCATCAGGAAGGTGAAAGAAAATCCTTTCCGTCTGGCGGACGATATCTGGGGGATTGGTTTTAAGACGGCAGACAGCATTGCCGAAAAGATGGGGTTTGAAAAAGAGTCCTATGTGCGGCTGCGAAGCGGCATGATGTATACTCTGAGCAGTCTGGCTGATGAAGGCCACGTGTATGGGAGAAAGGGCCAGCTGGTGAGGAAAGCGGCAGAGCTTCTGGAGGCACAGGAGAGCAGGGTTGTAATGACTCTCGACCAGATGGTGAAAGACAGGGACCTGATCGTTCAAAGTCTGGGGGAAGACGAAGAAGACGCCATCTACCTGCCTCCTTTTTATTATGCGGAGACAGGTGTGGCGGGAAAATTACGGAAGCTGGCCCAGGCTCCGGCCCAGGACAGGCTGTGGAATGCTTTAATGGAAGCCAGGAGAAAGACAGGAAATCAGGAACTGTCCGTGGATGTGGGCCGGATACAGGAAAAGGTACAGATGGAATACGATGGTGTCCAGTCAGATGCCATTAGAAAAGCGGCTGTGTCAAAAGTGATGGTGCTCACCGGCGGTCCGGGCACGGGAAAGACCACTACTGCCCAGGGGATTATTGCCGCATACCGTGCCTTTGGGCTGAAGATTCTGCTGGCGGCCCCCACAGGAAGAGCAGCAAAACGGATGACGGAAGCCACAGGGCTGGAGGCGAAGACCATCCACCGCCTGCTGGAGTGCAAGCCGCCTGACGGATATCAGAAAAATGAGGAACAGCCCCTGGAGGGAGATGTGCTGATTGTGGACGAATGTTCCATGATTGATATTGTGCTGATGAACGCCCTGTTGAAGGCCATCCCTGCAGGCATGCGTCTGGTGCTGGTGGGAGATATCGACCAGCTTCCCTCAGTGGGTGCGGGAAATGTACTGCGGGATATCATTGATTCTGATATGTTTCCTGTCATCCGTCTCACAAGGATTTTCCGCCAGGCCCAGACCAGCCGTATTATCATGAACGCCCACAGAATTAATGAGGGGAAGATGCCGGATATCTCCAACGGAAAGGAGACGGATTTCTTTTTTGTGGCGAAGGAAGACCCGGAGGCGGCCGCTGTGGAGGTGGTGAAGCTGGTGAAACACAATCTGTCCAGGTACTATCACACACCGCCGGAGCAGATTCAGGTATTGACCCCCATGCAGAAAGGCGCAGTGGGAGCCGCCAGCCTGAATCTGGCGCTGCAGGAGGCGTTGAACCCCCAGGGGGACGGACTGCGCCGCAGCGGCTTTCTTTTCCGGGCCGGGGATAAAGTGATGCAGGTTCGGAACAATTATGACAAAGAGGTGTTTAACGGGGATATGGGCGTGATAGAGTCTGTGGATATACCGGGAAAAACACTGAGAGTGGACTTTGACCGGCGTCTGATTGAGTATGACGCTTCAGAGCTGGATGAGCTGGCGCATGCTTACGCCACAACCATTCACAAGGCTCAAGGTTCAGAATATCCCATCGTTGTCATGCCGGTGCTGATGAATCATTTTGTCATGCTTCAGCGCAATCTGCTCTATACGGGAATTACCAGGGCAAAGCGGATACTGGTGATTGTGGGGACAAAGAAGGCTTTGTCCTATGCGGTGAGAAATGTGACGGTGACAAAGCGAAATACCTTATTGAAGGAGCGTCTGAAGGGGACTGTGGGCAGGGCAGACACCGGACGGCCGGATGAGGGAGGGGTGATTTACGCAGCCTTTGAGACGGCAGGCACAGATGTGCCCAGGGCGGCGGAAGAACCTGTGGATTATGGAAAGCAGGGAGGAGGGAAACCTGCGGATAACAAATTCAGTATCAATATCAGGGGAAAACAAGAACGGTAAAAGCTGGACGGAAATGTCCATAAAATTAAGGAGAAAATGAACATGACAGATTTGTTAAAGAAAATCCAGACACGCAGGAGTATACGGAAATTCAAACAGGATAGGATACCCAGGGAAATCCTGGACCAGATTATCACAGCCGGAACCTATGCGGCCACAGGCATGAACACCCAGTCCCCCATTATTATTGCGGTGACCAATAAAGAGATGAGGGATAAACTGTCCGCTATGAATGCAAAGATTATGGGGAGCAAAGGAGATCCCTTTTACGGAGCGCCGGTGATTCTGATTGTCCTTGCGGATAAGAGCTGTGCGAACCGGGTGTATGACGGAAGCCTGGTGATGGGAAATCTCATGCTGGCCGCCCATGAGCTGGGTATCGGGAGCTGCTGGATTCACAGGGCGAAGGAGGAATTTGAGACAGAGGAAGGACTGGAAATCTTAAAGTCCCTGGGGATTACCGGTGAGTATGAGGGAATTGGACATTGCGCCCTTGGTTATGTGGACGGTGATTATCCGGGAATCCCGGACAGGAAAGACGGCTGGGTGTATTATGTGGAGTAGTTTTTTGTATCTATAACAGGCAGAGAGGGCGGGAAACATCTTAATTTGAGATTTCCCGCCTTAAAATATCTATGCCAATGCTGGTATGAGCATGATTTTGAAAAAACATTGTTGACATCATAAATAGGTAGTGTATAATGTGATTAGTTTTATATAAAAAATAATTATTACATTCCATCATCAGAAGAATTATATTTGCTTCCGTCACAACTAATCACAGCCATTAATCAAACAGCCGGACTGCAGCAGGGGCTGGAAGAGCAGGCATTAAAAAGCATCCTCTATTAATCAATACCTTAACCAGTCCGCAAAGTGAGTTCAGAAAATATTTACCAGAAAAAATCCAGAGAATCATTTGTTTATGCTTGATGATTTTCTGGGTTCAGGACGTATTTCTTCCTTTGAATCAAAACCGATGGAATTGCTGAAAGAAGGGGAAACCAAGGTTATTGACAGATTGAGGGTAAGTGTCAATAAATCAGTGGATAAATGCAAAAATCAGCTGAAATTTATCGCAAATCAACTGTGGTAGGCTCAAAACAGTCCACTGCGCTATCGGCTTGGTACCATACAAAAAGTCAGACTGGAAAAGAGGTGTATTCAAAAATGGAAAGAGAGACCCATTTTGCAGCCTACGGAAGTTTTGCGGCTGTATACGATATGTTCATGGACAACATCCCCTATCGGCAGTGGGCCCAATATATCCGCAGTCTTTTGAGAGAGCAGAAAATAGAGGACGGTCTGGTTCTGGAGCTGGGCTGTGGTACAGGCAGTATCACCCAGCTGCTGGCAAAAAGCGGATACGATATGATCGGCGTGGACTGTTCTCCCGAGATGCTGCAGGCTGCCGTGGAGAAACGGGAGGAGAGCGGACTGGACATTCTCTATCTTCTCCAGGATATGCGGGAGTTCGAGCTGTACGGCACCGTGAAGGCTGTGGTCTGTGTCTGTGATTCGTTAAATTATGTGACGGAGCAGGAGGACCTGCTTCAGGTGTTCCGGCTGGTGAATAATTATCTGGACCCAGGCGGGATTTTTATCTTCGACTTAAATACCCTCTATAAATATGAAGAGATTCTGGGAAACTGTACCATTGCGGAAGACCGAGAAGAGGCCAGTTTTATCTGGGAAAATGAGTTTGACCAGGAGGAACGGCTGAATATCTATCAGCTGTCTCTGTTCCAGCGGGAGGAGAGCGGCCTGTATTCCAAACACCAGGAGGTGCATTATCAGAAAGCCTACGAGCTGGAGGAAGTGATACATCTGCTGGAAAAAGCGGGAATGGAGTATATGGCTGCTTACGATGCCTTTACCCGCAATCCGACCCGGAAAGACAGTGAGAGGATCTATGTGCTGGCCAGGGAGTCCGGCAAGGCATAAGGGAGCAGCACCGGTTTTTTTGATTGAAAAGCCAGACACAATAGGGGTTTTTGGAAAAATATATTGATCGTTCTGGATTATCTGAAAGAGACGGCAAGGGGGAGTACGCGGACGCGGTGTTCCTGGTCACCAGCGGGGAATATATGGCGCTGTACGCGGCAAACAATATTCTGAGGGGAATCCATAATTTTGACGGTGACGTCCACAGGCGGGCAGCAGGGATTATTTATAATGAAAGAAAACTGCCGGATGAAGATGGCCGTGTGAGCCGTTTTGCCCAGGCCGTGAGGCTTCCGGTGTGCGGAAAAGTCCCCAGAAGCCATGGATTTGCTCAGGCGGAGGAGGCCCATGTGACGTTGATGGAATTTGAACTGCTGGTGATTGTGAATTCCCCAGGGGCTTCGCTGATCGGCGATCATCTGAGGAAACTGGCAGACACGGTGCTGAAAGACCGGCCCTGTGTGATACTGGAATCCCCCGGATATTCTCAGGACTTTGACACCGGTTATGAGGAGGCAGTGCTGGAACTGTTAAAGCAGCTGCCAGGTCTGTGCTTTTGTGGCGGTGTTTTCGGTCTTATTCACAGAGTTGTATTTTTCACATGTTTGATCATTTTTTCAATTTCCTTTGAGGCATTTACAGGTGTAATCTTAACCGTCTGATTTTTCCTTTGAAAAACTACGAACAGTTCATGGGCAAATCCCTGGCCGATTTCAGATACTCCTGCAAAGTCCAGCTCTATTTCCTGGAATTTGTCCAGACGGTGGCAGAGCCGCTTTGCCTGGGATCTGGAAACAGGGTAAGTTTCATAAAAATTTGTTATCGGTATATGAGTTTTGGTAAATCCATGATCCTCATCTGAAAACATATCAAAAACCTCCTTGAGTATTTTATTGCTAAAATTTGAAAGTTCCATATAAATGATTGTGCCGGAACTGTCTTTGTATTGCCGCAAACCTTCTATATCGGCCAGATTTCTCATGGTTTCTTTATATTTGCTGTGGGTAAATATTTTCCCGTCTGAGACAGCGGCAAAGTTGTCCAGTGCCCTTGATGTGAAAAAAATGCCCTTTCCAGAATGGTTATCAGAATCTGTAGTCAATTTTCCTTTAAACAATTCTTTTACGGCGTCGTCTAATTGGGCATAGTGGTAAAATTCTTTTATTTTTCTGAAAATTCCAATGCCGTTATCTTTGATAAAGATAACAGTATTCAGATAACTTTTTTTGATGATGATATCCACAGTCTCCGCATTAGAATGATCAATTGCGTTATTCATCATTTCTGTGAAAGAATACTCCCATATACGTCTCACATTGTCGGCTGAATCTTCCATCCAATGGCGGATATATTTATGGTAGATTAAGTCTTCATTTACTAATTCATTGTTTGAACGCTGCAATTTGTAATACTTTGTTTCCGTGGTTAAATAATATCCGCTGCTGTCTTTTTTTATAATATCCGTTGTTTCTAATTCACGGATGTATCTATAAACAGTATTGGGAGATATGTCAAATGTTTGAACGGTCTGTTTTACTACATCTGGACTGCGTGCACTAATTTTTTCCAGAATATACCTTTTGATATGTTCTCTTTTTTCTTTAGGAAAACTCATTCCGCTTCCTTTCACTATAATTTTATTTTTTTTA
Source organism: uncultured Lachnospiraceae bacterium (assembly GCA_910588825.1). Lineage (GTDB taxonomy): Bacteria > Bacillota > Clostridia > Lachnospirales > Lachnospiraceae > MGBC164599. The sequence goes on along the minus strand of CAJURF010000013.1, from coordinate 27,203 downwards.
ACTATAGCACTTTTTTTTGTATCTGTAAAGCCGGAATTCCCTAAAAGAAATTGCCAATTTTGTCAAGATGCAGGATTGACAGAACTATGGGATTCACGTACAATAGTAAGGAAAGAATGTGTTATCGGGTGTCAGCCAGAGGCGTGACATCCGATTTTGCACGTATGACCCGGGTTTTGTGAGAATGCGCACAGCGCCTGGGCAATTAAGGAGGGAAGGGAGTATATTATTATGGAAGAAACACTACAGCAGGAAAACAAAATGGGAGTCATGCCCATTCCCCGGCTTTTGATGGGAATGTCTCTGCCCATGATGGCATCCATGTTGATTCAGGCGTTGTACAATGTGGTGGACAGTGTGTTTGTGGCGCAGATCAATGAGAATGCACTGACAGCAGTGTCGCTGGTTTTTCCGGTTCAGATGCTGATGATCGCGCTGGCTGGGGGTGCCTGTGTAGGCGTGAATGCCCTGCTTTCCCGGAGTCTGGGGGAGAAGAATTACCAGCGGGTGAACGCTTCAGCCTGTAACGGAATTTTTCTCACACTGGTCTGTTATGTGATCAGCGCGGTTTTGGGAACCAGTCTGGCAGATCTGTTTTTGCGGGTGCAGACTTCAGACCCGCAGATTCGTACATATGGCGTAACTTACATGAGGATTATCTCGGTATGCTGCATTGGATTGTATATGCAGCTGATGCTGGAACGTCTTCTCCAGTCTACTGGAAGGACATTTTTGACCATGATTACCCAGACCACTGGGGCGGTGATCAATCTGATTATGGACCCGATTTTGATTTTCGGGCTACTGGGAGCCCCGAAGCTGGGGGTGGCCGGGGCGGCGCTGGCTACTATTTTTGGACAGATTGTGGCTATGCTGCTGGCGCTGTTTATGAATATTAAGCATAATCCGGAAGTGAGTATTAATATGAAGGGCTTCCGTCCGTCTGGACAGATATTAAAGAGAATTCTCACAGTGGGAATTCCCAGTACAGTGGTGCAGGCCATCGGTTCGGTGATGACATTTGGGTTTAATAAGATTTTATTGATGTTTACCCCTACAGCTACGGCTGTTTTTGGTGTATACTTTAAATTGAACAGTTTTATTTTTATGCCTGTGTTCGGACTGAATAACGGCATGGTGCCCATTATTGCCTATAACTATGGCGCGCGAAAGAAAAAAAGGATTGTGGAGACCATACGGCTGAGTGTAATCGTGGCAGTTTGTCTGATGCTGGCGGGACTGGCTGTCTTTATGACTGTGCCTGATAAGCTTCTCAGTATTTTTAACGCTTCACCAGATATGCTGGCCATCGGTGTGCCGGCTCTGCGGATTATCTGTCTGAGTTTTTTGTTTGCCGGATATTGTATTATTATCGGCTCGGTATTTCAGGCATTGGGCAACGGCGTCTACAGTTTGTGGGTGTCTTTGGCCAGACAGCTCTTTGTGCTGCTGCCATCAGCGTATCTGCTGGCGGTGTTTATGGGACTGGATTATATCTGGTGGTCCTTCCCCATTGCGGAGATTGCGTCAGTTGTGCTGACGACAATACTGTTCCGAAGAATATACAGGAAGAAAATCTCCCAGCTGCAGGGGTAACGCATGTGAGACAGCAGGAGATATGGCTGTAGATAGAAAAGTTTTGAAATGACAATCATGGAAAGGCGGTTTTGCACAGCAAAGAGGTACTTGCTGTAATTCTGCAGGGGACGGTGGAAGAATATAAAGAGTACAGCCGGAAAGAAATTATGGGATTTATAGAGGCTGGCTCCATAGATGAGTCGAAAGAAGTATCTACGGGCAGGACCAATACCCAGCTTCATGGAGATCGTGCCGAATTTGTACAGCTGAATGAAAAAACATCAAATTTTGACATTGCATTTCGGGCAAGAAATCCAAAGATTTCCAATGAAAACGTTCTGGTAAGCCTTCATATAGACATTGAGCCGCAGAAGACATATCGTCCAGGCTATCCGATCGAAAAGAGGGGCATGTACTATCTGGCAAGAAGGCTGTCGTCACAGCTGGCTCTTGTGACAGAGCAGACAGATTATAAACAGCTGGAAAAATGTTACAGCATATGGATATGCCGGGACGATATCCCGGTGAAGGCACGCAACAGCATCTCTTGTTATGGAATGTCAAATTTATGGAATACCGGGGAGAATATAACTTCGCGTGAAGATTATGATTTAATAACGCTGGTGGTGATAAAATTAGGAAATCCTCAGTATACGGGAACGAGAGATGATGAGGGGTATGAGCTTTTACGCTTTTTAAATGCGCTTATGTATCCCCATAAAGATGATTTTTTGGATGTGGCGGCGGAGTATATTGATTTCTCTGATAATGAGGAACTATGGAAGGAGATTACACATATGGGAGGCCTGGGTCAGAGTATATTAGAAGAAGGGATAGAACAGGGGATAGAACAAGGGATAGAACAGGGATTGGAGCAGGGAATACGGGCATTTATTTTGGATCATCTGGAAGAACAGATTCCGAAAGAGAGAAGCGTCCGGAAACTTCAGAAATGTTTTGAACTGACACAGGCAGAAGCAGAAGAATATTACAAGAAGATTGCAGGAGAATAGGTCTTTTAAGAAAGGTTATTGAAAATATGGTGACAGAAGATTATGTGGTGAGGGCTGCGGCAGCAGGCAGTCAGGTCCGGGCATTTGCGGCGGCATCAAAAGGAATGGTGGAAGAAGCCAGGAGTGCCCACAACACCAGCCCTGTGGTGACTGCGGCTCTCGGACGGCTTTTGACGGCTGGTGCCATGATGGGGGCTATGCAGAAGGGGGATAAGGATATGCTCACTCTGCAGATTCAGTCGGAGGGCCCCGTAAAAGGGCTGATGGTGACAGCGGATTCCCATGGAAATGTGAAGGGGTATGCCTTCCAGCCGGATGTGCGCATTCCGGCTAATGCCCAGGGAAAGCTGGATGTGGCGTCGGCTGTGGGAACGGGGTTTCTCCATGTGGTAAAGGATATGGGACTAAAAGAACCCTACCGGGGGCAGATTGAGCTGCAAAGCGGGGAAATTGCGGAGGATCTGACTTATTATTTTGCCGCCAGTGAGCAGACCCCTTCTTCGGTGGGGCTGGGCGTGCTGATGAACCGGGAGAATACCGTGCGCCAGGCTGGGGGATTTATTATCCAGCTCATGCCTGACACAGACGATGACATCATCCGGCAGCTGGAGAGCAATATCAGGGGGCTGCGTCCGGTGACAGAGATGCTGGACAATGGATTTACGCCGGAGCAGATGCTGGAGACAGTTTTGGCGGGACTGGATGTGGAAATTCTGGAACGGACTCCGTGCCGGTTTTTCTGTAATTGTGACAGGGACCGCATTGAGAAAGCGTTAATCAGTGTGGGGAGAAAAGAGCTTCAGGATATGATTCAGGAGGACAGAGAGATTGAGGTGAACTGTCATTTCTGCGGCCGTCACTATATTTTTACACCGGCTGAACTAAAGGAACTGCTTCGGCAGTGTACCCGCTAGAAAATGGAGGTAGAAAATGAAGCAGGGATTTATCAAGGTCGGGGCCGGAACACCGGACCTGAAAGTGGCGGACTGCGTATACAATGCAGACAGAATCATTCAGTTGATTCAGGAGATGGGCCAGGCGGGGGCCAAGATTATAGTGCTGCCGGAGCTTTGCATTACGGCGTATACCTGCGGGGATTTGTTCTGGCAGGAGACGCTTCTTTTGGAGGCGCAGGAGCAGCTTCTGCGGATTGCCCGTGAGACTGGGGATGTGGACGCGCTGATTTTCGTGGGGCTTCCCCTGGAGTATGGCGGTAAACTTTACAATGTGGCCGCGGCTGTGAACAGGGGCAGTATTCTGGGTTTGGTGCCCAAGATTTCCATCCCCAATTATAATGAATTCTATGAGGCCCGCTATTTCACATCCGGGCAGTGTACAGAAGGGAATGTGGTTCTGGACGGGCAGGAAATTCCTTTTACCCCTCAGCAGCTGTTTACCTGTGCCCAGATGCCGAAGCTGAAAGTGGGAGTCGAGATCTGCGAGGATTTGTGGGCGCCGGAACCGCCCAGCAACCGGCTGGTTTTGGCAGGGGCCAATGTGGTGGTTAATCTGTCTGCCAGTGATGAGCTGGTGGGAAAGTCAGATTACCGAAGAGATCTGGTGCGGGGGCAGTCGGCCAGACTGGTGTGCGGCTATGTGTACGCGGCGGCAGGAGAGGGAGAATCTACCCAGGACGTGGTCTACGGCGGGCACAATATGATCGGCGAAAACGGTGTGCTCCTAGCAGAGAGCAGAAGTTTTCAAAATGAAAGCATATATGGGGAACTTGATATTTTCCGTCTGGAGGGTGAACGCAGGCGCATGAACACATTTCCAGAGGGAGAAGACCTCTATGAGGCGGTGGAGTTTGACCTGGAATTGGAGGAAACGGTGCTGGAGAGAAGTTTTTCACCAGATCCGTTTGTGCCGGAGAATAACAAGGACCGGGAACAGCGCTGCGATGAGATTTTGAATATCCAGGCCATGGGACTGAAAAAGCGTCTGAAACATACAGGCTGCCGGTGCGCAGTGGTGGGACTGTCGGGAGGGCTGGACTCTACACTGGCACTGCTGGTAACTGCCCGCGCCTTTGATTTACTGGGGATTTCCAGAGATCACATCCTGACGGTGACCATGCCCTGTTTCGGCACCACAGACCGCACATACCAGAATGCCTGCTCTTTGAGCAGGTGCATGGGAACACAGCTGCGGGAAGTAAATATCCGGGAGGCTGTGAATATTCATTTTCGGGATATCGGGCAGGACCCGGATAAGCACGATGTGGCCTATGAGAACAGCCAGGCCAGGGAGCGGACGCAGATTCTCATGGACTTGGCAAACCAGAGAGGCGGCATGGTGATCGGCACCGGGGATTTGTCGGAATTGGCGCTGGGGTGGGCCACTTACAATGGGGACCACATGTCTATGTATGGGGTGAACAGTTCGGTTCCGAAGACTCTTGTACGCCATCTGGTAGATTATTATGCGGATACCTGCGGGGACGAAGAACTGAAAGGCATTTTAAAAGATGTGCTGGATACGCCGGTAAGCCCAGAACTTCTGCCCCCCACAGACGGGGTGATTTCACAGAAAACAGAAGATTTGGTGGGGCCGTACCGGCTGCATGATTTCTTTCTATATTATATGCTGCGGTGGGGATATGCCCCTCGGAAGATTTACCGCATAGCCTGTCTGGCTTTCGACGGAATTTATGAGGCGGATACCATAAAACACTGGCTGCAGATTTTCTACAGACGGTTTTTTACCCAGCAATTTAAACGGTCCTGTCTGCCGGACGGTCCGAAAGTGGGGTCTGTGGCGGTTTCTCCCCGCGGCGACCTGCGGATGCCCAGCGATGCCTGCGGGGCAGCCTGGCTGAGAGATGTGGCGGAGATTTAAATCTCCGCCTTTTTTAGCGCTGTGGAGATAGCGTTTATGAGTATTAGGGAGGTATATTTGTTCTCATCAGAATAGGAGATCTGATCCAGGGACTGGGTGGCGTAGAGCTGGCTTGCCAGATCGTCCAGTGTGGGCTCCATCAGAGGGAACATGGCGGTGGTGCTTTCGCTTAAGTTTACCAGGCGGACGGATTTGATGCGGCTGCTGTCCACAGTTACTTCCAAGTCAAAAGTGTTTTCGTTGATTGCTATGGTAGAGGTATACACGCCCGGATGATAGAGGGCGCCGCCGTCGGCGGAGGCTGACTGGGTTCTGGCAGGGCCGAACATCAGGAAGAGAAGTACGCCCAGCAGCAGAGCCAGCACCAGGAAAATCACGGTGTAGACGACTTCCTTCATATGTAATACGACGATTTTGGTTTTTGCACTCATGGGATGTGCCTCCTGTGTTATTAGAGTATGTATAAAAAATGCTTTAATTATTATATCCTATGAAACTTTTATTAGATTATGCGTAACGATTCAGCAGGTGCTGTTTTGCGAGGTGTTTTGCCATGTCTATACATTTTATTCTGGGAGCTTCCGGCTCCGGGAAATCACATGAATTGTACGAAAGAATCATACAAAGGTCTATGAAGCACCCAGAGATGACTTATCTGGTGCTGGTGCCGGAGCAGTTTACCATGCAGACACAAAAAGAGCTGGTTTCCATGCATCCCGGCGGAGGAATTTTAAATATTGACGTGCTCAGCTTTCAGCGGCTGGCGTACCGGGTGTTTGAGCAGGTGGGAGCGGATAACCGGAAAATCCTGGAAGAAACCGGAAAAAGCCTGGTGCTGCAGCGTGTGGCCCAGGAAAATCAAAAACAGCTTTGTTATCTTGGAAAACAGATGAAAAAGCAGGGGTATGTGCAGGAGATTAAGTCTCTTATATCAGAGTTTATGCAGTATGACATCTCTTTAGAACAGCTGGAGGACATGATTGAGGCTGTCCGTGAAAAAAAGAGGGTGACAGCCAGTAAGTTACAGGATATCTCTACATTGTACCAGGCATTTTTCCAGTATCTTCAGGATAAAATGATTCCCCCGGAGGAAGTTCTAGATGTACTGTGCCAGTGTGTCCACAAGTGGGAGAAGATTAAGCGCTGCGAGATCGTGCTGGACGGATTTACCGGGTTTACCCCTGTGCAGAATAAGCTGCTGGATGTGCTGCTGGGGCTGTGTCCTTGCATATGGGTGACGGTGACGCTGGGTGAGGGGGAAAACCCCCATGGGAAAATCACAGAGCATGAGCTGTTTGCCATGAGCAAAAAAATGATTGCTTCTCTTTGCAATATGGCCCGCAGGCAGCAGGTGGAGATTCAGGAGCAGTGGGTTTTGGCTGAGGATGAGTGGCGGTTTGCCCAGTCCCCGGCCCTGGATTTTCTGGAACGGGAGATTTTCCGGTTCGGCAGGAAGGTTTACCAGAAGCCTGTGGAGGAAATCCGGCTTTTCACAGCCCAGGACCCCAGGGAGGAGATAGAGGAAGTCTGCCGGCGTATTTCCCGCATGGTTCGGGAACATGGCTTCCGGTATGGGGATATTGCGGTGATCACTGGTGATTTGTCCTGTTATGGGAGCTATGCACGTCAGGTGATGGAACAGATGGACATTCCCCATTTCCTGGATGAGAAGCATACTATATGGATGAACCCTTATGTGGAGTATCTTCGGGCGGTGACAGATCTGGTGAGGGGGAATTATACTTATGAGGGAGTGTTCCGCTATCTGCGCTGCGGCATGTCAGATCTGGAAACCCAGGAAGTGGATGTGCTGGAAAATTATGTATTGGCTCTGGGAATCCGGGGATTTAACCGCTGGAGAGAACAATGGGTCCGCCTGTATCGGGGAATGCCGGAGGAGGAAATTGTAAAAATCAATGAACTGCGGCAGCGGTTTCTCCAGGAAGTGGAGGCGTTTACCCTGTGCTGCAAAGAGAAACCACGCACTGTGGAGAGCCTGACCAGGGGCCTGTATACCTTTGGCGTTCAGAACCGGGTCCAGGAGAAACTGAAAAAGTGGGAAAACTTTTTCAGGGAACGGGGCGACCGGGCCATGGAGAAAGAATACGCCCAGATTTATGGTATCGTGATGCAGCTGATGGAGAAGATGGTACATATTCTGGGAGAGGAAGCCATGACCATTGCCCAGTTCCAGCAGCTTCTGGAGGCAGGCCTCACCGAGGCGAAGGTGGCCCTGATTCCTCCAAGCGGGGACCAGGTGCTGGTGGGGGATATGGAGCGCACCCGGCTGAGAGACATTAAGGCATTGTTTTTCGTGGGGGTCAGTGACCAGGTGATACCAAAAAATAAATCATTTGGCGGAATTTTATCGGAGCAGGAACGTATTTTATTTCAGGGGGAGGGATTGGAGCTGTCGCCCTCACGGCGGGAAACCATGTATATCCAGAAATTTTATCTGTACCTGAATCTGACCAAAGCCTCCCGGTTTCTCACTTTATCTTACAGCCGTGCAGACGGGGAGGGGAAGGTGTGCGGGCCGGCCTATCTCATTGACAGCCTGTGCAGGCTTTTCCCATCTCTGAATGTGGAGGATGCGTCGGGAGACGGGGACTACAGCCGTCTTTTGGAACGGCCTGCAGGGGGAATTTCTCTGGCGGTCCGGGGTCTGGCTTCTCTGGCAGAAGGCAGGGAGGATGCAGGCTGGCGGGAATTGTTCCACTGGTACAGCTGTCAGCCTGGTTACAGGAAGATGGCCCGGCAGTGGGTGGAGGCGGCTTTCTATCAGGCACCCCGGGAGAGGATCGGGAAAAGTGCGGCAAAGGTTCTCTACGGGGACCCCCGCCGCTTCAGTCCCACCCGGCTGGAACAGTTTGCTGCCTGTGCTTTTGCCCATTATATGAGATATGGTCTGGGACTGCGGGAGCGGAAATATTATGAATTCCAGGCCATGGATCTGGGAACTGTGATGCACGGGGCTCTAGAGCTGTATGCGGATTACCTGCGGCGGCGGCAGATTTCCTGGATGGATTTGACAGAGGAACAGCAGCGGGAGCTGATTGATGAATGTGTGGACCGGATTGCTGCGGATTACGGCAGCACCATTTTGCACAGCAGCGCCCGCAATGAATATATGATTACCAGGATGAAGCGGATTCTGCGCCGCACGGTGTGGGCTCTGAAAGAACAGATGGTGCGGGGATATTTTGTCCCTGCAGGATTTGAGGTGGATTTCCCAGGGGGGCGTATTGACCGGATGGATTTGTACGAGACAGGGGAGAAAGTCTATGTGAAAATCATTGATTACAAGACGGGAAATGCCCGTTTTGACCTGGCCTCCCTGTACTATGGACTGCAGCTTCAGCTGGCTGCCTATCTCAATGGAGCAATAGAACTGGAGAAAAAGAAGCATCCAGACAAGACTGTGGAGCCTGCCGGGATTTTCTATTATAATATCCATGACCCGCTGGTGTCCGGCCAGGCAGGAGAAGATGAGAAGAGCCGGGAGAAGAAGATATTGAAAGAACTGCGGATGAACGGTCTGGCCAGCGGGGAAGGGGAGATTTTGGAAAAACTTGATCCCACTGGGGAGACCATTCCCGTTTCTTTTAAGAAGGACGGCACGCTGAGTAAAACTTCCAGCGTGGCATCCAGAGAGCAGTTTGAGCAGATGATGGAATTTGCCAGGAAAAAAATGGAACAGCTGGCGGCACAGATTCAGGAGGGAACGGCCCGGGTGTTTCCCTATGAGCTGGGGAACCGGCAGGCATGCACCTGGTGCCCGTATCGCCCGGTGTGCGGGTTTGATGAGAGTCTGAAGGGGTATGAAATCAATCGTCTGACACCCCTTTCGCCGGAAGAATGCTGGAAAGCCATGAAGGAGGAATGTGAACATGGGGATGACCTGGACCACCGAACAGAGAAAGGTGATTGACCTGCGGGACAGGAATATATTGGTGAGCGCTGCGGCAGGTTCCGGAAAGACAGCTGTGCTGGTGGAAAGGATTCTGTCTATGGTGACGGACTCCCATAAGCCTCTGGACGTGGACCGTCTGCTGATTGTGACCTTCACCCGGGCCGCGGCAGGGGAGATGCGGGAGCGCCTGCGGGGGGCCATTGAGAAACGGCTGGCCCAGGAGCCGGATAACCTCCATCTCCAGAGGCAGTCCACACTGGTCTACAGTGCGCAGATCAGCACCATTGACGGATTCTGCGGCAATGTGATACGCAACTATTTTCACAGGCTGGACCTGGACCCTGCTTATCGTATCGGGGAAGAGGGGGAGCTGAAACTGTTAAGGGCAGACGCGGCCCAGGAAGTCATGGAGGCGGCTTACGCAAAAGGAGAACCGGAGTTTTATCAGCTGGTGGAGTGCTATGCCACAGGGAAAACCGACGAGGGTATCGTTGAGCTGATGCTGAAAGTCTATGAATTTGCCATGAGTTACCCCTGGCCCCTGCAGACATTGGACCAGTGGCAGAAGATTTATCAGGTGCAGACGGAAGAAGAACTCCGGGAATCTCCCTGGATGCAGGCCCTGATGGACGATGCCGAAAAGAAAGTCCAGGCGGCTCTGGAACTGGCCCGGGAAGCCAATGAGCTGGCCCAGGAGCCAGGGGGCCCCTATATGTATGCCCCGGCGCTGGAACAGGACGTGCAGATGCTGGAGAAACTGGAACATATCCGAAAGTTCGATGAGTACGTACAGATTCTGTCCGAGCTGTCCTTTGCCGCCCTGCCCAGAAAGAAAGACGACCAGGTAGACCCCCGCGTCCGGGAACAGGTAAAAGGAATCCGGGATCAGGTGAAAGAGATGCTGAAATCTCTAAGGGAAAATTATTTTTCCGAAAAGCTGGAGGAGGTGCTAAAGCAGATGCAGGTGTGCCAGGTGCCCGTCTGCGCTTTGATTCACCTGGCCAGGGATTTTATGGAGGAGTACGGGAAACGCAAGCGGGAGAAAAACCTGCTGGATTTCTCTGATTTGGAGCATTTCGCCCTGGATATTCTGGTGGAGCAGGAAAACGGCGAGATCCGGTATACTTCCGCAGCCAGGGAGCTCTCGGAACAGTTTGAGGAAATTCTCATCGACGAGTATCAGGACAGCAGTTTTGTGCAGGAACAGCTGATGCTGGCGGTGTCTAAGGTCTGGCAGGGAAAACATAATATTTTCATGGTAGGGGATGTGAAGCAGAGCATTTACCGTTTCCGCCTGGCCCGTCCGGAACTTTTTATGGAAAAATTTGACGCCTATACACTGGAGGATGGCCAACAGCAGCGGATTGACCTGCACAAGAATTTCCGCAGCCGGGCCCAGGTGCTGGAGGGGATAAACTACCTGTTTTATCAGATCATGGGCCGGGAAATGGGGGATGTGGAGTATGACAGCCAGGCAGCGCTGTATCCGGGAGCTCAGTTCCCGGAAGGCGGGCCGGAGGCTTCTGTGGAGGTGCTTCTGGCAGAGGCAGATGGGCCGGAGCTGGAGGAGGAAAAGGGCACCCGGATGCAGCGGGAGCTGGAGGCCCTTGCCATAGCCAGGAAGATTCAGGAGATGGCAGGAGTGCGCCAGGTGCTGGATAAGGACACGAAGAAATACCGTCCCTGCCGTTATGGGGATATGGTGATTCTGCTGCGCACTGCGTCTGGCTGGTCGGATGTGTTTGTAAAGGTGTTAAAAAGCAGGGGGATTCCCGCCTACAGTGTGTCAAAGACCGGATATTTCTCCGCCTTGGAAGTGGTGTCTGTGCTGAATTATCTGCGTATCTGCAACAATCCCCGGCAGGATATTCCCTTGGCCGCTGTTCTTCACTCGCCCATTGGCGGATGTACGGCTCAGGAAATGGCCCTCCTGGGAAGCCAGCCGGGGAGTCTGTATGAACGTGCCCGTGAATATGCCGAGGAGGGGGACGATAACGTCCTTCGGGAAAAGCTGGTTTCCTTTTTTGACTGTCTGGATGAGGTGCGGCATAGGGTGGCTTATACACCCATTCATCAGCTGCTTTTGTATATCCTTAAAGTGACCGGGTACGGCAGTTATGCGGCTGCGCTGCCCCCGGGAGAACAGCGGGCGGCCAATCTGCAGATGCTGGTGGAGAAAGCCAGGGAGTACGAGGCTTCCAGTTACCGGGGGCTGTTCCACTTTGTCCGCTATGTGGAGAACCTCCAGAAATACCAGGTGGACTATGGAGAAGTTCCCCTGGCGGGAGCAGAGGAACATACGGTGCGGATTATGACCATTCATAAGAGCAAAGGACTGGAATTTCCCATTGTATTCGCCGCAGGTATGGGAAAGCGGTTTAACCAGCAGGATGCCAATGCCAGACTGCTTCTTCACCCGGATCTTGGCATTGGAACAGACGCGGTATTTCCAGAGGAGAGAATCTGTACCCGGACAGTGATCCGCCAGGTGCTCCATCAGAAAACCCTGACAGAGAATCTGGGGGAGGAGCTGAGAGTGCTCTATGTGGCCATGACCAGAGCAAAAGAAAAACTGATTCTCACAGGCACTATCACCAAACTGGAGAAACATCTTCTGGAGTATCAGCGTCTCTGGCGCCGCAGGGAGGTGAAACTGCCAGTGTATCTGCTGGAGAAGGCAAGGGACTATTGGGGATGGATTCTGCCGGCTCTGGCGCGCCATCCGGCGGCCGCGGCCATGTACGAGGAACAGGGTCTTGTCTGGGAAGGAGACCCGTCTGTGGGAAAGACACCTGCCCAGTTTACCGTGGAGGTGACAGGGGCGGGCAGTCTGCTGGAAAGCGAAGTGGAGCGGCAGGCGGAAGGCGTGATTCACAAAGAAATGCTTTTGTCAGAGAAAGAGGAAGAAGTCTATCATACTCCCACCCGGGAACTGCTTCAGGAGCGGTTCTCCTTCGTCTACCCTTATGCAAACCGTGTGGAGATTCCGGTGAAGGTGTCGGTATCGGAAATCCGTGAGCAGGAGGAACGGGAGGATGACAGCGAAGAGATGTATTTTGAACCGGATGTGGTTCCCCTGATTCCGGATTTTATGGAGGAAAGAGAAGAAGGGCTTCAGGGAGCGGCCCGTGGAACCATTTATCATAAGGCTTTGGAGTGCCTGGACTTTGCCGGCGCGGAAACAAAAGAAGGCGTCCAAAAACAGCTGGATACGCTGGTATCAGAAGGAAGGCTGGACGAAACGAGCCGTGGATATATCCGGGACAGAGACCTGCTGGCACTGGCACGGTCACCTCTTGGAAAGAGGATGAAGCTGGCACAGAGACAGGGAATGCTGTACCGGGAGCAGCCTTTTGTGATTTCCAGAAAGGCTTCGGAGGTAAATGAGGGCTGGAATGGGGAGGAGCAGGTGCTGGTTCAGGGGATTGTGGATGCTTATTTTCTGGAACAGGATGAAATTGTTGTGGTGGATTATAAAACCAACTGGACACCGCCTGGGGGAGAACAGTGTCTGGCAGACCAGTATCGTGTCCAGCTGGAATGCTATGGCCAGGCGCTGGAGAGGCTGACGGGAAAACGGGTGAAGGAAAAATACTTGTATTCATTTTGTCTGGGGAAAGCTATAGAGATTTAAGTGTTCTTGGATTTGATAAGGAGGTTGCAGTGAGTTTTTTAACGTTATTTGTAATTGCTGTGGGGTTATCCATGGACGCGTTTGCAGTTTCCATCTGTAAAGGATTGTCTTTGTCCAGTATGAGCTGGAAATATGCTGTGGCGGCAGGGGCGTATTTTGGCGGGTTTCAGGCATTGATGCCTCTGGCAGGTTATCTGCTGGGGGTACAGTTCCAGGATTATATTACAAAGGTTGACCACTGGATAGCCTTTGGCCTTCTGGTGCTGATTGGGCTGAATATGATCAAAGAAGCCCGCCAGACCTGCCATCCGGACCCGGCTTTTGATATGAAGAGCATGCTGATGCTGGCGGTGGCCACCAGTATTGATGCTCTGGCAATAGGGATTACATTTGCCTTTTTAAATGTGGGGATTATTGGGGCTGTATTGGTAATCGGAGTGACCACATTTTGTTTCAGCGTGGCAGGGGTACAGATTGGGAATGTGTTTGGGGCAAAATACCGTTCCAAGGCGGAGATTGCCGGAGGAGTGATTTTAATCTTGATGGCTGTGAAGATTCTGCTGGAGCACTTGGGGGTTATCTAAAAGGGGGGGCGAAGAAGCGGCATGGTCTGCGGTCAGCTGGTCCTCTCCATGAGTTATTTTCATACAGTTCATAAGCTCTTACGGGCGCCGGGGAATCAAAAACCGGCGTCTGTTTTTTTGAAACTTTTTTCCGCTCTGAGGCATCTAATATATGTAATGATCATTCGAATGAGAAACAATAAGCAGTGGAACGTCCACAAAAGCAGGTGCAAGACAGATTCCGAGAGTACATACAAAGGGAAAGGAGGGGCTGAAAGCTATGCAGGAACTTGTGGAAAAGGCGGTTCGGGGCGATGCGGACGCATTTTTGGAATTGATGGAAATGAACTCATTATCCATGTACAAAACAGCCCGTGGGATACTGAAAAACGATAACGATGTGTCGGATGCCATACAAGATACCATATTAACCAGCTTTGAGAAAATTCATAAGCTGAAAAATCCCCAGTATTTTAAAACCTGGCTGATTCGGATATTAATCAATGAATGCAATCAGATTCTCAGACATTACAAAAAGGTAAATACCATAGAACAGGTGCCGGAAACACCCCGGCAGGACAAATCCCTGGCGGAGTTTGAGTTTAAGGAGATGCTGGAGCAGGTGGATGAGAAATACCGTGTGATACTGGTACTCTATTACGAGCAGGGTTTTAAAATATCTGAAATTGCAGAACTGCTGGAATTGAATGAGAACACAGTGAAAACCAGACTGGCAAGGGCAAGGGAACAGATTCGGTCTGCTTATTTCCAGGAAGATACGGGAAAAAAGGACAAGTCTATTGGCAGGGAAAGGAGTTCAGATGAAAAAACCAATCAATTTTCCAATCGAAGAGAATACACGGCTGGATAGAGAAATCCAAAAAGTAATGGAAAAAGAATTTCCGGTGCCGGAACAGGTGGCAGATGCACAAAGAGCCGCGTTTGCCCGTATCAGGCACATGGAGGCTGCAAAGAGAGACCACAGAGAGCAAAAGTGCATCAGAAAAACTGTTCTTAAGACTTTTGCAGGTGCAGCGGCGGCGGCGGCAGTTTTTCTGGGTATTTGCATGGTAAATCCGGCATTTGCGGCACAGATTCCGCTGGTAGGGCATGTGTTTGAAGCTGTGGGAGGAACCATGGGATTTTCCGGAGATTACAGAGAATACGTGGAACCGCTGAAGGACACAGAGGCGGCGGAAACAGCAGACGGGAGCGGAGATACGCTTCTCTACAGGCAGACGAAAGACGGGGTAACTATAACTTTGTCGGAAATCTACTGTAACGATGCAGCACTCTATATCAGTATGGTTATAGAGTCAGAGAAACAGCTGCCGCAGACAATAGCTATGGATAATGGCCAGTCAGTTCTTGACCTGTATGAGAGTACCCTGACATTTGATTACAACAATCAGGAATGTCTGCTGGCGTCAGGAACCAGCGGCCTGGAGGGGCGGTATGCAGATGACCACACCTATGCGGGGGTACTCCGTTTTGACCTGGATGCAGCCGCAGATGAAGCAGCCTATGAAGAATACCGTAGAAAACAGGATGAATTTATACAATCTCTTGGCATCACGGCCCAGGAGCTGGAAGAGAATCCCGTGCAGGCATATGAGAAGGCCAGAGAGATTCTGGGGATTGACCAGATAACGGATGCAGCCCTTGCCCAGGCCGGAGGTGCGGACCTGAAAGATTTCCAGAAAGAGGCGGAGGTGCCGGAGACATTCGGAGTGAAACTTACGATTCCCATGGTGGTGGGTTATCAAGTGGATGGAAAACTGCCGGAAATGCCGGAAGATATCCGGGCCGGATATGAACAGGCCATGAGAGACCAGGGCCTGGAAACTACGGATGAAGCCTATGAAAGCTTTACACAGGAGCAGAAAGAAATCGAACATCAGCTGTTTAACGAGATGTGGAATCAGTATGGGGAGCGCTTTCCGGAAACCAGGGAACATCCCAATCAATATGAAAACTGGTGGGTGGAAGGTCCGTGGGAATTTTCATTTCAGGTAAACAAAAACAGCGGGGGAACAGTTGTAAAGGAAATTAATGATGTGGATGAAAACGGTCTGGGTCTGGTGTCGGTGACTAAGACGCCGTTTGAGATTATCATAGACGATGGCAATGAAAGTGCCGATTATTTTACCGTTGCGCTGGATGCGGATGGGGATATTCTGGGAAATGGCATAGGCGGCAGCACCAATACCCTGGCCATTCAGGACAGGGACGTATCTAAAATAGATGTGTATATCTGTGATTATATGGAGTATATGGATGAGCTGAAAGGGTATTACTGGTCCGAAGACTATGAGACCAAGAAAAAGGAAAAGACATTTGCCCAGCTCTTAGATGAACGGGCTCTTTACCATAAAGAAATTGTATTTGAAAATTAGAGGGTGTCTTAAAAATGCTTTCTGCCAGATGGATGACCCGCTCAGCGCGGGCTTGAATTTCAAATACGCTCCAGCCGTGAAATACTTGACAAATTACGTATTCTCATGTATGATTTTTCACAGGGACAACGGTCCAATTATTTATTTAGGAGGAGTTTCTTATGAAAATGAGAAAAGTAATGTCTGCCCTGTTAGTGGCAGCTATGACAACTGCTTTGATGACAGGCTGCGGTTCAGGTTCCGGAAGCAGTTCTTCGGATTCTGGTGCGGCTTCGGATTCCGGTTCCAGCGCAGATTCCGGATCAGACAGTGCTGAGGACAGCGGCAGTGAAGAAGGCGGCAAGTTTAAGATCGGCGGCATCGGTCCGGTGACTGGCGGAGCGGCAGTTTACGGCGAAGCGGTGAAAAACGGCGCGGAACTGGCAGTGAAAGAGATCAATGAGGCGGGCGGAATCGACGGTGTAGAGATTGATTTTAATTACCAGGACGATGAGCACGACCCGGAGAAAGCGGTAAATGCTTATAATACATTGAAAGACTGGGGAATGCAGGCACTTCTGGGTACTGTGACCTCTGCTCCCTGTGTGGCAGTGAGCGAGGTATCTCAGGCCGACAATATTTTCATGCTGACACCTTCCGGAACAGCGGTAGAATGTGTACAGTATGACAATGCTTTTCGTGTATGTTTCTCAGACCCCATGCAGGGCCTGGAATCTGCAAAATATATCGGTGAGAACGGTCTGGCAGAGAAAGTTGCTGTTATTTATGACAGTTCCGATGTATATTCCACAGGTATTTATGAAGCATTTGCCAAAGAAGCGGAAAATCAGGACTTTGAGATTGTTGCGGCAGAGGCGTTTACAGCAGAAGCTAAGACAGACTTTTCTGTACAGCTTCAGAAAGCGAAAGACGGCGGTGCAGATTTGGTATTCCTGCCCTTCTATTATACAGAGGCTTCTCTGGTGCTGAAACAGGCGGCTGGAATGAACTTTGCCCCGATTTTCTTCGGCTGTGACGGCATGGATGGAATCCTGGCAGTGGAGGGATTCGATGTGGAACTGGCCAATAACCTGATGTTTATGAGTCCATTTACACCTACTTCTGAGGACGAAGCCATCCAGAAGTTTGTAAAAGATTATGATGCAGCTTACGGCGGGACACCCAATCAGTTTGCAGCAGATGCATACGATGGAATTTATGCGATCAAAGCGGCAATAGAAGAAGGCGGTGTAACTCCAGATATGTCCCCGTCAGATGTATGTGACGCTATGAAAGCGGCCATGGTGGAGATTTCCATTGACGGCGTGACAGCAAAAGGCCTCACCTGGGAGGCAAGTGGAGAGCCCAGCAAAGAGCCTATGGTTGTGAAAATCGAGAATGGGGATTACGCAGTTGTAGAGTAGAAAAGCACTCATTATGGATAGAGGGTTATCTTTGTGAAAGATAACCTTCTATTTGTATAGAGAAGTATTTGCATCAGAATATTTTTCAAATACACTCTAGAGGAGGGGATTTTTATTATGAGCTTTATATCTTATCTGGTCAACGGCATCAGCCTTGGAAGTGTATATGCCATCATTGCACTGGGGTATACCATGGTATACGGGATCGCCAAGATGTTGAACTTTGCCCACGGCGACGTAATTATGGTTGGTGCGTATGTGGTGATGACAGCCATAGCCAGCGGGGGACTTCCACCACTGGCGGCAGTATTGCTGGCTGTTGTTTTTTGTACGATTCTTGGAGTTGTAATTGAAAGTGTGGCGTACAGGCCCCTTTTGAATGCAGCATCTTCACTGGCGGTGCTGATTACAGCCATCGGTGTGAGTTATCTGCTTCAAAATCTGGCGCTTCTGGTCTTTGGTGCGAATACAAAGTCCTTTTCATCGGTAGTTCCGGTACCGGCCCTTGTTCTGGCCGGGGGCAGTCTGACCATTTCGGGAGAGACCATTGTTACCATTGTTTCCTGTATTGTTATCATGGCAGGGCTTACCCTGTTTATCAAGAAGACAAAGGCAGGGCAGGCCATGCTGGCTGTCTCAGAGGACAAAGGTGCTGCACAGCTGATGGGGATTAATGTGAACGGGACCATTGCGCTGACATTTGCCATCGGCTCTGCCCTGGCTGCAGTTGCAGGGGTGCTGTTGTGTTCCGCATATCCGTCGTTGAATCCATACACAGGAGCTATGCCTGGCATTAAGGCATTTGTGGCTGCTGTGTTCGGGGGAATCGGTTCCATCCCAGGGGCATTAATCGGCGGGATTCTTCTGGGAGTCATTGAAATATTCGGGAAAGCGTATATTTCATCTCAGATGGCGGATGCCATTGTGTTCGGCGTTTTGATTATTGTACTGATAGTGAAACCTGCCGGCATTCTTGGCAAAAACATTCAGGAGAAAGTGTAGGTGGAAGACAATGAAGAAAATGAGTAAAACAACAAGAAGCAATCTGATTACATATTTAATGGTAATCGTGATTTTTGCAGTTGTGCAGATTATGGTATCTACGGGTCATGTCTCCAGTCTTCTCCAAGGGCTTTTAGTGCCCCTGTGCGCCTATGTGATCCTGGCCGTCTCTCTGAACCTGACAGTGGGAATTCTAGGAGAGCTGAGCCTGGGCCACGCCGGGTTCATGTGCGTGGGCGCCTTTACCAGCGCCTTTTTCTCCAAATGTGCAGTGGAGGCTGTTCCGGCAGCTGGTGTGCGCTATTTCCTGGCCTTGTTAATCGGTGCGGCAGCAGCCGGTATCTGCGGGATCTTAATCGGCATTCCGGTACTTAGGCTGAAAGGGGATTATCTTGCCATTGTGACACTGGCTTTTGGTGAGATCATTAAAAATATTGTAAATATTTTGTTTATCGGCAGAGACGATAAGGGCTTTCATTTTTCAACCAAGGATTCCATGTCCCTTGGGCTGGAAGAAGGAGGGAAAGTCATCGTCAACGGCCCTCAGGGGATTACAGGGACTCCCAAGGACTCCACATTTGTGGTGGGGGTAATACTGATTCTTGTCACTTTATTTATCGTTTTGAATCTGATGCATTCCAGAAGCGGCCGTGCAATCATGGCTATTCGGGATAACCGCATTGCAGCCGAGTCTGTGGGAATCAATATTACCAAATATAAGCTGATGGCGTTTTCCATCTCAGCGTCACTGGCAGGAGTGGCAGGGGTAATCTATGCCCACAACCTGGCCACACTGACAGCCCAGCCAAAGAACTTTGGTTATAATATGTCTATCATGATTCTGGTTTTTGTGGTGCTGGGCGGAATCGGAAACATGAGAGGTTCCATCATTGCGGCCATTATACTGACGCTTCTGCCGGAGCTTCTGCGGGGCTTAAGCGATTACCGTATGCTGATCTACGCAGTGGTGCTGATTGTTATGATGCTGTTTAACTGGAGTCCCAAAGCCATTGAGTGGAGGGAGAAATATTCTTCCAGATTCAGGCGCAAAAATGGAAAAAGTGCAAAGGAGGCTGCATAGATATGGCATTGTTAGAAGTAAATAATCTGGGAATCTCCTTTGGCGGTCTGCGCGCGGTAAACGAGTTTCATCTGAAAATTGAGAAAGGACGCCTGTATGGGCTGATCGGGCCCAACGGGGCGGGAAAAACTACTGTCTTTAATCTTCTGACAGGGGTATACAAACCCAATGAAGGAGTGATACTCTTAGACGGTGAAAATATCGTGGGGAAGAAGACCATTGATATCAACAAGGCAGGAATTGCCCGGACTTTTCAGAATATCCGTCTTTTTAAAGACCTGTCAGTGCTGGACAATGTGAAAGCAGGACTTCACAATCATTATAAATATTCCACACTGGAGGGAATATTCAGGCTTCCCAAATATTTTAAGGTGGAGAAAGCTATGGATGAGCGGGCCATGGAACTGCTGGCTGTGTTTGACCTGGACAAAGAGGCAGATACGCTTGCGGCAAACCTTCCCTATGGAAAGCAGAGAAAACTGGAGATTACCAGGGCTCTGGCCACGGAGCCCAAGCTGCTTCTTCTGGACGAGCCGGCGGCAGGGATGAATCCCAATGAGACAAAGGAGCTGATGGAGACCATCCGCTTCGTGAGAGATGAGTTCCATATGACGATTCTTCTGATTGAACATGATATGAAACTGGTATCCGGAATCTGTGAAGAGCTGACTGTTCTCAACTTTGGAGAAGTGCTTGCAGAGGGGAACACCAGCGATGTGCTCAATAACCCGGAAGTCATTAAGGCATATTTAGGCGAATAGGGGGACGGCGAAAATGGCAATGCTTGAGATAAAAGACATTGAAGTATACTATGGAATGATTCAGGCGATCAAAGGGATTTCTTTTGAAGTCAACGAGGGAGAGGTCATTGCCCTGATTGGCGCCAATGGGGCGGGAAAAACCACGATTCTGCATACGATTACCGGCCTGTTGTCTCCCAAGAAAGGTTCCGTGGTCTTTGAGGGGAAGGACATCACGAAAGTCCCGGCCCATAAGATTGTATCACTGGGGATGGCCCATGTGCCGGAAGGACGGAGAGTGTTTGCAGAACTGTCCGTATATGAAAATTTGAAAATGGGTGCCTATACGAGAAAGGATAAAGAGGAGACGGCAAAGACACTGGAAATGGTCTATAAACGTTTCCCCAGGCTGGAGGAACGGAAAAACCAGCTTGCCGGAACATTAAGCGGCGGCGAGCAGCAGATGCTGGCCATGGGCAGGGCCCTCATGTCCCATCCGAAGATTATTGTGATGGACGAGCCGTCCATGGGTCTTTCTCCCATTCTGGTCAATGAGATTTTCGATATTATCCAGGAGGTGAGCGCAGGCGGCACTACTGTGCTCCTGGTGGAACAGAACGCTAAGAAAGCCCTCTCCATCGCAGACCGGGCATATGTCCTGGAAACAGGGAAAATCGTTCTGGAGGGAGACGCTGAGACGCTGATGAACGATGATTCTGTGAAAAAAGCATATCTTGGAGAATAGGAGGAACAGGTATATGGATAACGTTGTCATTACCATTGCGAGGCAGTACGGAAGCGGCGGAAAAACCGTGGGGGAAATGCTGGCAAAAGAGATGGGCATTCCCTTTTACAACGACAATCTTCTGAAGATGGCATCAGAGGAAAGCGGAATCAGTGAGCAGCTGTTCAGACAGCTGGACGAAAAGCTGAAAAACAGCCTGTTCAACCGCGTGTCTCTGGATATTTATACCGGTGAATTGATTCCCCCAGAAAGCAGTGACTTTGTATCAGAAAAGAATCTGTTCAATTACCAGGCGGAAATCATCAAACGCCTTGCTAAGACTCAGAGCTGTGTGATTATAGGACGGGCGGCTGATTTCATCCTGAAAGATTATCCCAATGTGGTCAGTGTATTCGTCCATGGTTCCAAGGAGTTTAATCTTGCACGGGCCATGGAGTATAACAGCATGACAGAAGAAGAGATGAAAAAGTTTATCGTCAAGACGGATAAATACCGTGCAGATTATTATAAGCATTATACTGGACGGGAATGGACAGACGCAAGAAATTACGACCTCTGTTTGAACAGCAGTAAGCTGGGATTTCAGAAATGTGTGGAGGAGATTCAGGCATATATTAAAGTGAGATTTTAAAGGAAGAAGTTATTTCTATAACAGTTCCTTAGAAAAGCAGGCCGGAGATGTGTCATGGCGCATCTTCGGCCTGTTTCCTTATGCGGCAGAAAGTTTTTTGAAAACCTTTCTGGCGCATAAGGCAATGATAAGGGATGCCGTACCTGAAAATAAAACAACAGCGTACTCAAATCCCTTGGAGATTTGAAACAAAACACCATACAGTGCATTGCCCAAAGGCTGTGAGCACATGGAAATGGTAAGGATGACAGCAATCACCTTTCCAATCAGGTTCTGAGGAGTTTCCCTCTGGATAAAAGACATCATCTGAACAGTAAAAATGGTGGAACATACCATAATGATAAAACAGCATAAAGTGATCACAAGATAGCTGGCCATTTCGGAAGAAAATAAAAGCAATGCAGCGCCCATGGGAAATACACAGAGGGCACAGGCTGTAATCAGGTTACCGGATTTTTCAATGGACAGCTTTCTGGAGAAGATGCCCGCACATATGCCCCCAGACAGCCCTCCTGCGGCCAGAGCGCCCTGTGAAAATCCGTAAAGTCTGTTTGCCTGGGCTGCGTCGAAATCCAGCACCTCTGTCACCAGATAAGGCAGTGCCACAATAATCATGGCAGACAAGAACAAATTAATGCCGCAGATGATCAGAAGTGCCTTTCCGATTACAGGCTTATCCCGCAGAACGAACCGGATGCTCTCAGAAAAATCATTCCCGGCTATCTTCCAGATGCTGCCGCTGAAAATTTGTTTTTGATACGGTATTCTGATAAAAAGTTCCATAACCGCTGACAGAAAAAAGCATGCAATGCACACCCACAATACAGGTTCCAGCCCATAGGCACTGTACAAAATGCCTCCCAGGACAGGGCCTGTCAGTGAGGAAAAAGAGCTTATGGTATTGATACAGGAATTTGCCGCCATAAGATGCTCTTGGCTTACTAATACAGGGATACTGGCCTGCACCGACGGCTGGTACAGCCCTGCAATGCCATAGAGAAGCATCAGCGTAACGGTCAGCAGGACGGTGAGATTGGTCCCCCTCATGAGAATAGAGAAAGCCAGGATAACTGCTGCTGTGAAAAAATCCAGGATTACCATGACATTTCTCTTATTCACTCTGTCCGCAGCGATGCCCCCTATGGGCGACAGCACAATGGCAGGGATAAAAGCGCAGGCCATAACAGTTCCGTAAAGAGCCGAGGAACCAGTCAGATTTAGTAAATAGAGCGGCAGTGCAAATCTCAGTGTGGCATTGCCGAACAGAGAGATAACCTGTCCCACAACAACCAGAGTGAAATCTTTTGAAAATAGTTTCTGTTTCATTTCTTAAACCTCCATTATTTCAATCTTTTTTGCAAGCAGATGACAGATCACATTGGCAGCGCCGGTAAAGAGAACACACATTGCCAACATCACCCAGACTATGCGGCGGGGGGAGATTGTGACCAGATTGGCAGTCACACACACGATAGCCAGAGAACATACAATGGCTGCGATTCCAGAGCGTCTTCTATATCCGAAAGCAGCAGAAGCAAGGCCGGCGGCAGAAGACAAGATACCCATGAGAATACTGGACATGCATACCGTCAGGGCAAAAGGTCCGCCTGTCATCTGAGGCACAGTCTTCATAAATTGAGCGATGACATACACAATGCCCACAGCAGACACATTGCTGACAAATGCACAAACCGTTGTAATTGTGCAGACCATCAGGCATTTAGCCGCAAGTACTGCTTTTCGTTTTACCGGATAACTCAATAAGACTGCCGCATTGTCTTTGCAGTATTCGCTGACAATTGCCTTTGCCGCCACAGCCGCTGACAAGACGCTGAAACAGGCAAATGCCAGGGCGGTGATAAGGGCCAGCAGTCCATTCCAGTGGTCAAACAGCTCCACATCCTGGGAGCCGCCGTTTCCCGTTTCCACCTGGAGTATGATGAGAAATAAGATGCCCAGAGCCAGTAAACCTGTAAATATCCCAAATGCACACCATATGTAAGAAGATAACCGTATCTTTCGCAATTCCAGCTTATATAAATTCATGCTGATTCCCCTTTCATAAGATTTACCACATAATCTTCAAATTGTCCACCATACTCAGAGACTTTTTCCGCCGTATTAAATTCCTGTTTGACAGATCCCCCGGAAAGAATGCCGATGCGGTCTGCCGTGTGCTGGATTTCTCCGATGATGTGGCTGGACAGCAAAATGGAAACGCCTTGGTCTGTTAATCTGCGCATCAGTTCCCGCATCTGGGTAATGGCGATGGGGTCGAGACCGTTCAGGGGCTCATCCAGAATCAGTAGTCTGGGCCTGTGTATTATGGCCCTTGCCAGTCCCAGCCTCTGCTTCATGCCGAGGGAATACTGGGAGATGGGCTTTCTGCCTGTATGTTCCAGACCCACTAACTGCAGGGTTTTTGCTATGTCCGCTTTTTTCTGCATATAAGATAAATGCATAGACAGAAGTTCCTCTGCATTCATATGCCCATAGAAAGACGGAGTTTCTATGACACTGCCTACATTGGATAAATATTCAGGGCTGCTGCCCGCTTTTATGCCCAGGACATAGATACTTCCGCTGTCAATCCGCTGCAGCCCCAATATCATTTTCATTAAAGTTGTTTTTCCTGCGCCGTTAATCCCCAGGAGTCCGTATACTTCTCCTTCATAAATCTGGAAGCTGCAGTTATGAATGACTTGTACAGGTCCGTAACTTTTGGCGATAGAATTTACATTAACAATGGTGTTCATAAGACCTCCTTTTGGACAGCGTGTTTCCAAACGTCTCCATCACCTTTCGGAAACACTATCATACTGAACGACGGTATGTATTGTTTGAAAATTTTTCTGCCCTGGAAAGGGGCAGAAAAGTATATGCCGCTTATGTCTGTCTGTTGTTTTGATAGATAAATGTGAGTTCCTGCAGCCGTTTTATTATTTCGGCATCCACAATATCCATTCCCAGACCCCGCATCATCTGGCTGAATACCATAAATTTACGGTAAGATTCCTCCTGGGAGCTGTCGAATACCATTGGATTCAACCAGATATTGGCCGTGAGCAGAATCAATTCAGCCAGCTGCTCCGGGTAATCTGTTTCAATAGAACCGTCTGCAATTCCCTGCTGAATAATCGGAAGAATGTAACGGGGTGCCGCTTCATCAATGGTATCGTGCAGAAGACTGAACAGCAGTTTGGGATTCTTGTTAAAATTCGGAGCAATTGTAAAGATACGATTCTGAACAGGGCGGTTAATGGATGCCTTAAAAATAGTCCTGAGCTTTTCTCTGCCATTGAGGTCAGAGCGGTCGCGGATGGCGGCCAGCATTTGGTTAGATTCAGACGTCATCTGGTCTGTGACAGCGGCTAAAATATCTTCTTTTGATTTGAAATGATGATAGATAGCGCCTTTGCTGAGCCCCCCCAGATTGTCTATAATATCCTGAATGGAGGTATGCTCATACCCTTTCTTCAGAAACAGACGGCAGGCAGTATCCAAGATTAAATGGACGGTTTCCTCCGGATGTTTATTTCTTGCCATTTTTCTATCTCCTTAAAGTGTGTTTGAAAAATACTTTATGTCAACTGTGCGTCACAGCTTGTACCCAGGGGGATGATATGGTAGATTTGTTCCGTATGAGGGCGCTGCAAAAAAATTTCAAACACGTTCTGACACAGCGGGGGTGGATGAATGTTCATGCCTTAAACAAATGTGATATTAACATACTGATAGTCGGTTTGTCAAGATACTTGTTAAAATAAGTGGAATATTGTTTCACACGGTGGGAAATAACTCATATAATAAAAATGACTGCTGTCCCATAGCATTTTTCTAAATCAGGAGGTATTTGGCAATGGAAAACCAGAAAGCAGATAATCTGCTGAATTTGTCGGTGGACGCTTCACCGCAGGAACGGGAGAAATCTCTGGAACTGGATGTGGGCTACGAACCGGAGTCCAGACTCTGGGATGTGATTATAAAATATTCCGGAGAAACTGCATCACTGGAAATGGAGGGAGTGGCCATTGTCCCCCTGCTCAATGAATATGCAGTGGCATCGGTTCCCCAGGAGCGTCTGAATGATTTTATCAATCAGACTTCAATTGAGTATGTGGAAAAACCTAAGAGGCTGTTCTTTGCTGTCAATCAGGCTAGAGCAGTCTCTTGTATTACACAGGTCCAAATTTCCCCATGGAATTTGAGCGGGCAGGGGGTACTGGTGGGAATCGTGGATTCAGGCATTGATTATCGCCATTCGGATTTTATAAAAGAGGATGGCACTACCAGAATTTTGCGGCTTTGGGATCAGACTGTGCCGGGAAATCCACCTAAAGGCTATGCTCTGGGCAGTGAATATGGGCCAGAACAGTTAAACCAGGCACTGGAAGCGCCCAATCAGCAGGAGGCATACAAAATTGTCCCCAGCCGGGATATCAGCGGCCATGGAACTGCAGTGACGGGAATCGCTGCTGGAAATGGAAGATCTTCCGAGGGAGTTTATCGGGGCGTGGCAGGCGGGAGCTCCTTAATCGTGGTAAAACTGGGGAATCCCAGAAAAGATTCCTTTCCCAGAACTACAGAATTAATTCAGGGTGTGGATTATGTGATTCGTCAGTCAATTGCCATGGGGATGCCTTTGGCTCTGAATCTGAGCTTTGGCAACAATTATGGTTCTCACAGAGGCGACACATTGCTGGAAACATATCTGGATAGTGTGGCAAACCTGGGTAGAAACTGTATCTGTGTGGGAATGGGGAATAATGGAATCGATGCCCTGCACACTTCAGGGGTGATGCAGACAGGGCGTACAGAAAAAGTGGAGACAGCGGTGAGCAGCTATGAACCATCTTTGAACATCCAGTTATGGAAAAACTATGCAGACCAGGTGGATATTTTTCTCACCCATCCAGACGGCACCACAGTGGGGCCTTTGTATGAGCAGCTTGGCCCCCAGCGACACCGGCTTGGTCAGACCAATCTGCTCATCTATTATGGAAAGCCGTCGCCGTACAGTGCCTCCCAGGAGATTTATTTTGATTTTATACCGCAGGGAAGCTATGTAGACGAGGGGATCTGGACATTTACATTTGAGCCTAAGAAAGTGGTGGACGGCAGGTATGATTTATGGCTTCCGGGCGGCGGTGTGCTGAATCCGGGAACGCGGTTCTATTTTCCGGTTCCAGATGCAACTTTGACCATTCCATCGGCGGCCTTTCGCGTAATCAGTGTAGGCGCTTACAATTCCCGTACTCTGTCCTATGCAGATTTTTCCGGAAGAGGATTCTTAGATGTAAGGGGCGTGGGAAAGCCGGACCTGGCCGCTCCGGGTGTAAATATCCATACCACCCAGGCAGGGGGCGGCTATACAGATGTTACAGGGACTTCTTTTGCTGCGCCGTTTGTCACTGGGGCTGCGGCGCTTTTGATGGAGTGGGGGATTGTGAGGGGGAATGATCCGTATCTGTATGGGGAGAAGGTGAAGGCTTATTTGAGGCGTGGGGCGAGGGAGCTGCCGGGGTTTGATGTGTATCCGAATCCGCAGGTGGGGTATGGGGCGATCTGCGTCGAAAATAGTTTGCCAAAGTAGAAATGATGAGGTTTTTGGAATAATAAGCACTTTATTTTGTGGTATATTGTGTCGAATAAAGTGCTTATTATGC
>CAJURF010000012.1:3308-63450 GCA_910588825.1 uncultured Lachnospiraceae bacterium | reverse complement strand
GAATAAGTCTATAGCCTGTTTTGATTGGCTATACACTTATTATACGAGGAGGTAGCATATGGCTGCAAATATGAAAGCGGTAAAGCTGCGGATTAAAAGTGTCAGCAACACGATGCAGATTACCAAGGCGATGGAACTTGTGGCGTCCTCCAAACTGCGTAAGGCGAAGGAACGGGCGGAAACCTGCCGCCCTTATTTCAGGGAGCTGCATCAGACACTTCGGGATATTGCAGTGGGAAATACTGATTTTTCTTCTGTTTATTCCAGAGATGCGGCAAGTGAAAAATATTGCTATGTGGTGATTGCCGGTGACCGAGGACTGGCAGGCGGATATAATTCCAACCTGTTTAAAAGTCTGGAAGCGGAGGCAGAAGGAAAAGACTATATGGTACTGCCCATTGGGAAGAAAGCGGTGGAATATTTCCAGCGCCGGGGCGTTGAGACAATTGGCGAAGAATATGCAGAGGTTGCCAGTATTTCTGTGGCAGACTGCTTTGAGATTGCCAAACTGCTGTGTAAAGAATTTAAGAACGGCAGTTTTGGTCATATTCAGCTTTGCTACACAGAATTTGTTTCCATGCTGTCTCAGCAGCCAAGAACATTTTCCGTGCTTCCCTTAAAAGATCTGGAACAGGTCCAGCCGGGGGAAGAAAAGGAGGCAGTCCGCAGTCTGATTTTGTATGAGCCCAACAGCTCTGA
The DNA here is from genome assembly GCA_910588825.1 of uncultured Lachnospiraceae bacterium. Classification (GTDB taxonomy): domain Bacteria; phylum Bacillota; class Clostridia; order Lachnospirales; family Lachnospiraceae; genus MGBC164599. Next base: position 62,751 of record CAJURF010000012.1, on the reverse strand, counting down.
GGTATTTGACGCGATTGTGCCGGAATATCTGGCGGGAGTAATCTATGGCGGTGTCTGTGACAGTCTGGCCAGTGAACTTGCGGCCAGAAGGACAGCTATGGAGGCTGCCACCAGCAATGCCGAGGAAATGATTGAGAAGCTGAACCTGCACTATAACAGAGTTCGTCAGGCCAGCATAACGCAGGAGATCACGGAGATTGTCGCAGGTGCGGAGAGCATCTAGTACAGCATCTGCGGGAAGTTATGCAGATGTACATGAAGGAGATTCAAGCATGAGTGAAAAACACACTGGCGAAGTAGTGCAGGTCACCGGTCCTGTTCTGGACATCCGCTTTGCGCACGATGAGCTGCCTGCACTTCTGAATGCCATTGAAATTGATAACCAAGGCGCAAAGCTGACGGCTGAGGTAGCCCAGCAGATCGGGGATAATACGGTGCGCTGCATCGCTATGAGTTCCACTGACGGTCTGGTCCGCGGCACTAAAGCTGTGGATACCGGAAAACCCATTGCGGTTCCGGTAGGCGAGGAATGCCTGGGCCGTATATTTAATCTTTTGGGTGAACCGGTGGATAATATGCCGGCCCCTGAAGCAAAAGAGAGATGGCCGATCCACCGTCCTGCTCCGGCTTATGAAGAGCAGATGCCGGCTACAGAGATTCTGGAGACAGGTATCAAAGTCGTTGACCTGATCTGCCCCTATGCAAAAGGTGGTAAGATTGGTCTGTTCGGCGGTGCGGGTGTTGGTAAAACCGTATTGATCATGGAGCTGATCCACAATGTGGCCACAGCCCATGGTGGTATTTCCGTATTCACAGGGGTTGGAGAGCGTACCCGTGAGGGAAATGACCTTTATAATGAAATGAAAGAGAGCGGCGTTATTGATAAAACGGCTTTGATCTATGGCCAGATGAATGAGCCGCCGGGAGCACGTATGCGTGTGGGTCTGTCCGGACTTACTATGGCGGAATACTTCCGTGACGTGAAGAATCAGGACGTGCTGCTGTTTATTGATAATATTTTCCGTTTTACACAGGCAGGTTCCGAGGTGTCCGCGCTTTTGGGACGTATGCCTTCAGCCGTAGGTTACCAGCCTACGCTGGCCACTGAGATGGGAACACTGCAGGAGCGTATTACTTCTACAAGGAAGGGATCTATCACATCTGTTCAGGCAGTATATGTGCCTGCCGATGACTTGACTGACCCGGCTCCGGCTACTACCTTCTCCCATCTGGATGCCACCACGACACTTTCCCGTGATATTGCCAGCCAGGGTATTTATCCGGCTGTGGACCCGCTGGATTCTACCAGCCGTATCCTGTCACCGGAAGGCGTGGGAAAAGAACACTATGAAATTGCCCGTGCAGTGCAGAGAGTGTTGCAGCGTTATCAGGAGCTGCAGGATATCATCGCGATTATGGGTATGGATGAGCTGTCAGAAGAAGATAAGCTGACTGTAAACCGTGCTCGTAAAGTACAGCGTTATCTGTCCCAGAGCTTCTCTGTGGCAGAACAGTTTACAGGTATGCCAGGCCAGCTTGTGCCGCTGAAAGAAACCTTGCGCGGCTTTAAGATGATCCTGGATGGCGAATGTGATCATATTCCGGAGAGCTGTTTCCTGTTTGCAGGAACCATTGATGACGTTTTTGAAAAAGCGAAGAATCAGTAAAGGAGGCTGTCTATGGCGACATTTCCATTACGAATCGGAACACCAGACGGCCTGCTGTTTGAAGATGAAGTGGTTCGCGTTGTGTGCAGGAGCATTACAGGGGACTTGGCGATTCTCGCAAGACATGTGAACTTCTGTACAGCGCTTGGCATGGGGGAAGCCCATGTTGTGTTTGAGGACGGAACCAGGCGGGATGCTGCCTGTATCGGTGGAATGCTTTCCATGATGAATGGTACGTGCCATCTGCTGGCTACTACCTGGGAGTGGAAAGAGGATATCGATGAAGAACGTGCCAATGCGGCAAAGAAGCGTGCGGAGGATGTTCTCGCCAGAAGCGGGCTTACAGACCGGGAGTACAAAGTGGCGAAAGCCAAGCTCCACAGGGCGCTGGTACGGTTGAGTGTGAAAAAATAGCAAAAACGAAATATACCCCGGAAGATGTGTGTAATACATTTCCGGGGTTTGTTTTTGTGTTGGAAAATGCGAGGTAATATGCTCGGGCATTTCATAAAGGCTGGGAATCAGATAACTTCCTTGTGATAGACGCCGCCGCTCAAGTCTTTCCACAGGACCTCATTTTCCGAAAGTGTCATATACCCATGGGCGCTTCCCTCCTTGGGAATGGAGACGGAGCCCGGATTCAGATACAGATTATGCACGCCGAAAGATTCCCATGCGGGGATATGAGTATGTCCGTGCAGTAAAATATCGCTGGACTGCATAGGGGGAAGGCTTTCCCTGTTGAAATTATGGCCGTGGGTGGCATAGATCATGCGGTTTCCGGCGTAAAATATGGCGTAGTCGGCCATAATTGGGAATTGCAGCACCATCTGATCCACTTCCGTGTCACAATTTCCCCTTACGCAGAGGAGTTTTTCTTTTCTCTCATTCAGCAATGAGAACACTGCTTTGGGGGCGTAGTCTTTTGGCAGGTCGTTTCGAGGACCATGGTAGAGAATATCTCCCAGAAGAAGCAGTTTGTCCGCCTGCTCCCGGTCAAAGGCGTCCAGCATTTCCTTACAATAGAAGCTGGAGCCGTGGATATCTGAGGCAATCATTAATTTCATTTGATTTCACTTCCAATCTTCTGCATTTGTTTCAATCATTATATCCAGATTTTCTTTAAAATTCAAGCCTTTCAGAGGCGTTATATGATTGATTTCTACGGTCTGTCCGCATATAATAGAATCAGGCAGAATCGTTATTGTCCGTTTCGGGCGGACAATGGACAATAACCAATCAGCTTCACTAAGAGCGTGTCTTACAAATCATTCCTGCAATCTGCACGCTCCGCTTTAACACACCAATATTCGAAAAGGAGAACTGTCATGAAAAAAGCAAAAGTATATTTCACCAAAACTATCACGCCGGAAAGCCTGGTAAAGATTTATGAAGCGCTGGGCAGAGAGCTTCACGGAAAGACAGCTGTTAAAATTTCCACAGGTGAACCAGGCGGACATAATTTTCTCCAGCCATCTCTGATTGCGCCCCTGGTTCAAAAACTTCAAGGAACTATTGTGGAGTGCAACACGGCCTATGAGGGACGCAGAAATACTACAGAAGCCCACTGGCAGACATTCCGTGACCACGGATTTGCCGCTATTGCGCCCTGTGACTTGATGGATGAAGAAGGGGAGCTGGTTCTTCCTGTGAGAAACGGCCATCAGTTGAAAGAAAACTATGTGGGCGGGCATCTGGAACAGTATGATTCCATGCTGGTGCTGTCCCATTTCAAAGGACATGCTATGGGCGGCTTTGGCGGAGCGTTGAAAAACGTTGCCATCGGTGTTGCCTCTGCTTTTGGAAAAGCATATATTCACGGCAATGGTACTCCCTGTAAAACATTAGATGATATGTTCGCCGCTGACCATGATTCTTTCCTTGAGTCTATGGCTGACGCGGACAGTGCGGTAATTGATTATCTGGGCAGCCGGAATATGCTGTATATCAATGTTGCAAACCGCCTCTCTGTAGACTGTGACTGCGATGCCAATCCCCACGAGCCGGAGATGGCGGATATCGGTATCTTCGCCTCTCTTGACCCTGTGGCAATTGACCAGGCATGTGTGGACGCTGTATATGCGTCGCCGGACCCGGGAAAAGCGGCATTGATTGAGCGTATGGAATCCTTGAACGGCATCCATACAGTTGAAGCTGCGGCGGAACTTGGACTGGGTGTCAGAGAATATGAACTGGTGGAGCTGGATGGATAATTATACTCAAGAGCATACGTATTTGCCAAATGATTTTCTGTTTTGCTTGAAATAGTGAAGACCTGCTGGCAAATCATTTGGCTCGCGGGTATAAGGCAAATGCAAAGTTTTTCCACAGTCATGAGTTTGGACAGAATAAACAAAACGGAACTTAAAATTGTTTGTCCAAATTCTGGCTGTGAAATGGCCGCTGCTTGTTTGTCTTTATGCACTTCTTTACTCTGCCTGTTTAAATTGAAAAAGTCAGACAATAAAATTTCGTAAAAAATCTTCCCTTTTTAAGTGATTTCATATATAATACGTAGAGCGTGGCTGAAATTTTATTGAGACACGTTTCAGGTGTGCCTGTTACACTGGTATTTGTGTCAGTGCAGGATGGCGCGTCTGTGGGTCAATATAGATAAAACACCAAGAGTGAGCTTAGGACTCCTTTACCATTGGATTTCTGAGAGCACCCGCCAAGACAAGGAGGTATTTTGAAATGTCTTATACCGAAGAAGTTTATGCAAAAGTTGTTGAGAAGAATCCCGGTGAAGCTGAATTCCAGCAGGCAGTAAGTGAAGTTCTGGATTCTCTGAAAACAGTAATTGATGCCAATGAAACCGAATACCGCAAAATGGCTCTGCTGGAGCGTCTGGTAGAACCGGAACGTATCATTTCTTTCCGCATCCCCTGGGTGGATGATCAGGGACAGGTACAGGTGAACAAAGGCTACCGTGTACAGTTTAACAGTGCAATCGGACCGTATAAAGGCGGCCTGCGCTTCCATCCTTCTGTAAATCAAAGCATTCTGAAATTCCTTGGTTTTGAACAAATTTTTAAAAATTCACTGACCGGACTGCCCATCGGCGGTGGCAAGGGCGGTTCTGATTTTGACCCCAAAGGGAAATCAGACGGAGAAGTTATGCGTTTCTGCCAGAGCTTTATGACAGAATTCTGCAAATATCTGGGACCAAACCAGGATGTGCCGGCCGGAGATATCGGCGTAGGCGGCAGGGAAATCGGATATCTGTACGGACAGTACAAACGCATCACAGGACGCTATGAAGGTGTGCTCACAGGAAAAGGACTTACCTATGGCGGCTCTCTGATTCGTACACAGGCTACAGGCTATGGACTGGTATATCTGCTCAATGAGATGCTGGAACATCACAAATATTCCATTAAAGACAAGACCATTGTAGTATCCGGTTCCGGAAATGTTGCCATTTACGCAGTTGAAAAGGCATCCCAGTTAGGCGGCAAAGTCGTGGCAATGAGCGATTCCAACGGATATGTGTATGACCCAAGCGGCATCAATCTGGATGTGGTAAAAGACATCAAGGAAGTGCGCCGGGGACGTATCAAAGAATATGTGGAAAAAGTGCCCCAGGCTACGTATACAGAGGGCAAAGGCATCTGGTCAGTTCCCTGTGATATCGCCCTTCCCTGTGCAACACAAAACGAGCTGACCTTAGAAGACGCTAAGAAACTCAAAGAGAACAAATGCTTTGCAGTGGCAGAAGGTGCAAATATGCCCACCACTTTGGATGCCACAGAATTTATTCAGGAAAACGGCATCCTGTTCCTGCCGGGAAAAGCCGCGAACGCAGGCGGCGTAGCTACTTCCGCTCTGGAAATGACACAGAATTCCATGCGTCTGAGCTGGACGGCCGAGGAGGTTGACCAGAAACTTCATCAGATTATGAAAGATATCTTTGTAAAATGTGAAGATGCTTCCAGACGCTACGGCTTAGAAGGCAACTATGTGGCAGGCGCCAACATTGCCGGATTTGAAAAAGTTGTGGATGCCATGAAGGCTCAGGGCATCGTCTAAAACGATGAATTAAGACACGCTTTAGAGCGTGTCTTAATTACGCATACACCTCATCGCCTCATTCAGCCGCATTGTTTATCGTATATCATACACGCTTCTGACCTTCAGTCCTTCAGCCTTTCCATGGAGGATCTTCACCCGGGTTTCCCCGGCATTCATATCAAAATAATTATCAGAGAGCAGCAAAGTGTCATCTTCATTTAAAATCTCAACACACCGGGCATAGGCATCGGCGATTACGATAATATAGCCGTCCTTATGACGTACCTGCAGATGGGGATTCCGGAAATGAAACTGTTTGGGCGCGGTAAACAACACTGTTCCCCCGGAGATTGCCGTTCCATCCAGAAAGCAGTCATAGCTCACATAATTTTCGTATAGGTCGGCACCGGGAAGGTCTTTTTTGTCCAGCCACACGGAAGTCAGGGCAGGGACACGTACCTGTTCCTCTCCCCCGTCCAGTACCTGTGCCCTTTCATTGCGAAGAGCCCATTTTACGGTAACAGCCACATCCTTCAAGGTCTCGTTGGCCACGTTGAGCCGGATGGATTTTTTAACCTGATAGGGTTCTGCGTTGGGGTTGGTGTCCTGGGTTAATATGCCCTCTTCCTCACAGGAGAGCAAGATGGGAGCGAAAACTCTCTTTTCGCAATAATGGAGGGCTTTCCATCTCCCGCAGTAATCAATGGAAGACCAGCTGGCTGTGGGCCAGCAGTCATTCAGCTGCCATACCACTGCGCCCATACAGCGTCCTCTGTTTCTGCGAAAATGTTCTACACCGCAGCGGATTGCCTCGGCCTGCAGCAGCTGGGAGGCGTACAGGGCTGTGTCAAAACTGGTGGGATAGAGAAAAGTCTGTTCCATATAATTCATAATCTTCCCGTTTGCGGCAGAATTTCTTTGGTGTTTTTCCATCACATAGGAGAAAATGTTCCGGTCCTCCGGTTCCGTGAAGGTTTCGCAGGTTTTTAACCCGGGAAATGACTGGAACCCGAATTCGGATACGTATCGGAAATAAAATTTCCGGTACTCTGTGATGGGCTTTCCTCCATGCCATACATCCCAGTAGTGGACGTCGCCCCGGTTTTCTGCGTTGGGCTCATCGAAGGCACCGCCTGAGGAAGGACTTGCCGGCCAGTAAAAGGTCTGTGGATCGTATTCTCTCAAAATCTGGGGGATGATGTACTCGTACATTTTTACATAATCACTTTTCTGTCTGGGATGGCTGACCCATTGGCCGCCTTCGTCCACGAACATTTCCATCTCGTTATTTCCGCACCACAGCCCCAGGCTGGCATGTCCACGGATTCTCTTGATGTTATCCACAAACTCTGCCCGGATATTGGCCTCAAATTCATCGCTTAGGTCATACACCGCACAGGCGAACATAAAGTCTTCCCACACGATCAATCCCAGCTCGTCGCAGATGTCAAAAAAGAAATCAAAAGGATAGAAACCGCCGCCCCACACGCGGATGCAGTTGTAGTTGGCCTGTTTTGCCTGCATTAGAAGATGGCGGGTCCGCTCTGGCGTAATATCTGCCAGGATATTGTCCTCCGGGATGTAATCAGCGCCCATGGCAAACAGCTTTATCCCATTTACCATGTGACAGAAAGATTCCCCGTACTGGTCCGGCTCCCGGCAGATGGTCATGGTACGCAGGCCCATGCGTTGTTTTTTCTGATCCAAGAGAACGGGCTGTCCAGGGGAAACGGAATCAGAAAAGAGCCTTACTTCCAACGTGTACAACGGCTGCGGACCGTAGCCGTTGGGATACCAGAGCTGGGGATTTTCCACCTGAAAGCCTTCCAGCAATTCCCTTGGTGAAAGGGCACAGCTTTTTCCAAAGGGGTCTGTGAGCACAGCGGTCAGGGAGAGGCCCGCCAGCCTGTCATCATCCCGTCCGAATCGGAGGATATGTTCTTCACCGATTCGGTCCACATCAATATTTAACCGCACAGATACCTGCTCATTCTCGTGTTTCTGGGTGACATAAACGCTGTCTAGCCGGGCATCACAGAATCCGGCCAGCTTCACGGCTTTCCAGATTCCCGCATCGGGAAGCCGGGGCCCCCAGTCCCAGCCAAACATACAGTGGGCTTTCCGGATGTGGGGGAAGCCGGCCATGGCATCGCCAGTCCCCGGGATGGGATTCTTCTCATTGGCCTCCCGGATATATCTGGTGGGGGAGTGGAGAATCACCCGCAGGGTGTTGTCCGTGTATGTTAGCCGCTCTTTTACAGAGAATTCCCAGGTACGGTGCATGTTATTGACAGAGGCAAGCAGAACGTTATTCAGGTAAATATCCGCAATGGTGTCGATTCCTTCGAAGATCAGAAGTATCTTTTGGCAGTTCAGCAGATGGTCATCTACAGAGAATATGGTTTCATATTCGAAATCGTGTTCCATAATTTTCAGAGCCTTAAGCTCGTTATCCCGGTAATAGGGAGATTCCATTTTGTGATTGAGGAGCAGGTCGTGGTATACACTGCCGGGAACCACGGCCGGCAGTATCTCAGAGGAACCTGACTGATGCATAATCCAGTCATTATGCAGTTCTTTTATGATCATGTTGTCTCCTTTTTTGTATGTCTGCGTGTATCCGATAAAAGCTCATCAGGGTCCTTTTGCGGCTAAACATGTTTCATGTCAGTCTCAAGCCCTGCTTTTGCAGTATACAGTTTAAAGGATTCCATGATAGAAAGCAATAGACTTTCTAATTCTAAGACACGCTCTAGAGATCCTTACCACTTAAAAATGATAATTCCCACAATGGAGACTGCCATGCCGATTATTTTCCTCCATTCCAGCGGCTGTTTGTCCACTCCGAACATCCCCAGAAGTTCGATCACATAGGCGATAATCAGCTGAGAGATCACAATGAGCATCACGGACCGGGCCGGCCCTAGGGCGCTCATGCTCTGTATCACGGTCACTGTGATAAATGCACCGATGACTCCTCCCAGCAGCATATATTTCGGGCTCACATCCAGGAGGGCAGATATACTGGAACGTCCGGTAAACAGCCATGCCGCAATGCAGACAGCAAAAGCGGAAAGCTGCACCCAGCCAGTAGACACCCATAAATCAGTCTGTTTTGTCACCTGTGTATTAAAAACACCTTGAATACTCATCAGAGCACCGGATAACAGTGCGATTAAGATTCCGAACATTTTTACTTCCTCCTGCATGTCAATTTTGAAATTTGGTATATGGTTAGAATGTCCAGAGAATGAGGGATTATGCTTAAAGCGTGTTTGGATGAAAATTTGTAGAAAGAATATAGAAAGGATGTTATAATGAGTAGTACAAAGATTCAGTGGCATCCAGGTTTTGCGGCAGCTATGAATCTGGAGCTGAAAGAATACAGAAAAGATTTGATGCGAAGCAAATCTCCCATATCATACCCTTGGGTACAAACGGTGGCGCACAGTTGACATAAAGCAATTTTCAAACACGCTCTAGCCTTTTTAGACGGAGCAGAACTGCTTCGAACCCAAATCGCTGAGGAAGAAACCCGCCTCCTTTGGAAAGAAGCTGTCTGCTGAATATACCGTACTATTTCGAGCAGCCTTCAGAAAATACTATGTCCTTCCTTGACGGGGAAACAGCATATTTTTTTCTCATTGAGAAGATACAAAAACGTGCGTTTACCGTGGTTTTTACCATATCCTGTCTTGACAAATCACAATGCGGGATATATTATAGTAATGTATTCTGCCTGTTTGTGTATTACAGATAGAGCTATCCGGCGGTTTTGGACACCGAATGGACAGAACAGGCAGTAAGGAACTATCTAAATAACACTGAGTAAGCGGAAACAGCTCCGTCCTTTTAACAGGACGGATTTTTACTTTATAAGCACTAGAGCGTGTTTGAAAATTCATTCACGCCACCCATACGCCCCACTTTGCGGCAGATTTGCCTCTTATTCGGCTGCTGTAGCCCGCTGCAGCGCCCTCATGCGAAACAAATCTCCCATATCATACCCTTGGGTACAAATTGTGGCGCACGGTTGACATAAAGCAATTTTCAAACACACTCTAGGGAACTGCAGGAAACGGAATCAGGAGGTAGAGCCAGTGTATCAGAAAGTGGATACGAATCTGAACTTTGTGGAACGGGAAAAAAAGATTCAAAAATTCTGGGAAGATAATCATATCTTTGAGAAGAGTATGAAACAGCGGGAGGGAAGTCCTCAGTATACTTTTTACGACGGGCCTCCCACGGCAAACGGGAAACCTCACATTGGACATGTATTGACCCGCGTGATTAAGGACATGATACCAAGATACCGCACAATGAAGGGCAATATGGTTCCAAGAAAAGCCGGATGGGATACACACGGCCTGCCGGTGGAGCTGGAGGTGGAACGGGCACTGGGCCTGGATGGAAAAGAGCAGATTGAGGAATACGGCCTGGAGCCGTTTATCAAACACTGTAAAGAAAGTGTGTGGAAATATAAGGGCATGTGGGAGGATTTTTCCGGAACAGTGGGATTCTGGGCGGATATGGATGACCCGTACGTGACCTATCACGATGAATTTATCGAGTCAGAATGGTGGGCGCTGAAGCAGATCTGGGAGAAAGACCTGCTGTACAAAGGGTATAAAATTGTCCCCTACTGCCCCAGATGCGGAACCCCCCTGTCCAGCCATGAGGTGGCCCAGGGGTACAAGGATGTAAAGGAGCGCTCTGCCATTGTGCGGTTTAGTGTAAAAGGCGAGGATGCCTATATTCTGGCTTGGACCACCACCCCCTGGACCCTGCCGTCCAATGTGGGTCTGTGTGTGAATCCAGAAGAAGCGTATGCCAAGGTCAAAGCGGCTGACGGATGTGTCTATTACATGGCGGAAGCTCTGTTAGATACCGTTCTTGGAAAGCTGGGCGGTGAAGATGTGCCAGCCTATGAGGTCTTGGAGACTTATAAGGGAAAAGAGCTGGAATATATGGAGTACGAGCCTTTGTTTTCCTTTGTGAATACAAAGAAAAAAGCATTTTATGTGACCTGTGATTCGTATGTTACGCTGACGGACGGAACCGGTGTGGTACACATTGCGCCTGCTTTCGGTGAGGACGACGCCAATGTGGGGCGTAAATATGACCTGCCTTTTGTCCAGCTGGTGGACGAGGCCGGCAAAATGACTGAGGAGACACCCTGGGCGGGAACTTTCTGCAAAGAGGCAGACCGCTTTATTCTGCAGGATTTAGAGGACAGAAAGCTGTTGTATGACGCGCCCAAATTCGAGCACAGCTATCCCCACTGCTGGAGATGTGATACACCGCTGATTTACTATGCAAGAGAATCCTGGTTTATCAAAATGACGGCTGTGAAGGAAGATCTGATCCGGAATAACAACACCATCAACTGGATTCCGGAAAGCATCGGAAAAGGGCGTTTCGGCGACTGGCTGGAGAATGTGCAGGACTGGGGTATCAGCCGGAACCGCTACTGGGGGACCCCGCTGAATATCTGGGAATGTTCCTGTGGCCACATGCATTCTATCGGAAGCATCGAGGAATTAAAAGAAATGTCAGACAACTGCCCGGATGAGATCGAGCTGCACAGGCCGTATATCGACGCGGTTACCATCCGCTGTCCCAAATGCGGGGGCCAGATGCACCGTGTGCCGGAGGTAATTGACTGCTGGTTTGACTCCGGGGCAATGCCATTTGCACAGCACCATTATCCTTTTGAGAATAAAGAGCTGTTTGAGCAGCAGTTTCCGGCGGACTTTATCTCAGAGGCCGTGGACCAGACCAGAGGATGGTTCTATTCCCTGCTGGCCATTTCCACCTTGATTTTCAACAAGGCGCCTTACCGCAATGTGCTGGTGCTGGGCCATGTGCAGGATGAAAACGGCCAGAAAATGAGCAAATCCAAGGGGAATGCCGTGGATCCCTTTGATGCGCTGGAGGAATTCGGGGCAGATGCCATCCGGTGGTATTTCTACGAAAACAGCGCACCCTGGCTGCCCAATCGTTTCCACGGAAAGGCGGTGACAGAGGGCCAGCGGAAATTTATGGGGACTCTGTGGAACACTTATGCGTTCTTTGTTCTCTATGCAAATATTGACCAGTTTGATGCCACAAAATATGAATTAGATTATGACAGCCTGAATATCATGGATAAATGGCTGTTATCCCGGCTGAACACATTAATAGAGGCAGTGGACGGTCATATGGAAAACTACCGGATTCCGGAGAGCGCCAGGGCTCTGCAGGAGTTTGTGGACGATATGAGCAACTGGTATGTAAGGCGAAGCAGAGAGCGGTTCTGGGCAAAGGGAATGCCCAAGGATAAGATTAATGCGTATATGACATTGTATACCGCGCTTGTGCAGGTGTGTAAGACTGCCGCACCCCTGATTCCTTTTATGACAGAGGAGATCTACCAGAACCTTGTGAGAAGCGTTGATTCCTCAGCACCAGAGAGCATTCACCTGTGCAGTTATCCTCAGAGCAATCCCGCTTGGATTGACAAAGAGCTGGAGGAGAAAATGGAAGAACTCCTGGCAATCGTGGTGCTGGGAAGGGCCTGCAGAAACGCGGCCAACAGAAAGAACCGCCAGCCGCTGGCGAAAATGTATGTGAAAGCGGCGGAAACACTGGACGGTATTTACACCGAGATTATTGCGGACGAGTTAAATATCCGTCAGGTGGAATTTACAGAGGATATCTCCGGATTTATTTCCTATACCTTCAAGCCCCAGCTGAAAGTAGTGGGCCCCAAGTACGGGAAGCTTGTAGGCGGCATCCGCGGATACCTGTCATCTCTGGACGGTGCAAAGGCCATGGAAGAACTGAAATCCCAGGGCAGTCTTAAATTTGAGGTCCAGGGAACACAGGTGGTTCTGACAGAAGACGACCTGCTCATCGAGACAGCACAGATGGAGCGGTATGTGTCAGACTCTTACGGGGAAGTGACTGTGGTGCTGGATGTGGAACTGACAGAAGACCTGATTGAAGAAGGATTTATCCGGGAGATTGTCAGCAAAGTTCAGACCATGAGGAAAGAGGCAGGATTCGAAGTAACAGACAAAATCCGGGTTTTTGCCGCAGGAAACGAAAAGATTGAGAAACTGATGCAGACCCACAAAGAGGAAATCTGCCAGGAAGTTCTTGCAGAAACAATGGGTCTGGGAGAGACATCCGGATATGAGAAAAGCTGGAACATCAATTCGGAAGCAGTAACCCTGGGGGTGGAGCGCATTTCTTAAAGACAGCACAAGTTTGTTATCATCAGGAATGCAATGAAATATAATTAACATAAAGACGAGGAGGACAGCCAATGGTTAGTGAAAGGTTTGAAAAGGAGCAGTTTAAGAAAGAAGTCAGAGAAAATGTAAAATCCCTGTATCGGAAAAATTTGGAGGAAGCTACGCCTCAGCAGCTGTTTCAGGCAGTTGCCTATGCAGTGGAAGATACTATTATGGATGACTGGATTAAAACCCAGGAAGCATATGACAAACAGGACCCGAAAAAAGTATATTATATGTCCATGGAATTCCTTATGGGCCGGGCGCTGGGAAATAACCTGCTGAACTTAAAAGCCATGGATGAAGTGAGAGCGGCGTTGGATGAGCTGGGGGTTGACCTGGATATTCTGGAAGACGAGGAACCAGATCCAGCGCTGGGAAATGGCGGTCTGGGACGTCTGGCGGCATGTTTCCTGGATTCCCTGGCTACTCTGGGCTATTGTGCATATGGATGCGGAATCCGCTACCGCTATGGAATGTTTAAGCAGGAAATTAAAGACGGCTATCAGATGGAAGTGCCGGACAACTGGCTGAAAGACGGCTATCCCTTCGAACTGCGCCGCCCGGAATACGCCCAGGAGGTACGGTTCGGCGGCTATGTGCGTGTGGAATACGACGAAGCCACAAAATCACAGAAATTCATCCATGAGAATTATCAGTCAGTGCTGGCCATTCCCTACGACATGCCCATTCTGGGATATGGCAACGGAATTGTAAATACCCTGCGTATCTGGGATGCCCAGCCGATTGTGGACTTCCACCTGGATTCTTTTGACAAAGGAGATTACCGCAAGGCGGTGGAACAGGAAAATCTGGCCCGGAATATTGTAGAGGTATTGTACCCCAATGACAACCACTATGCGGGAAAAGAACTGCGTCTGAAACAGCAGTATTTCTTTATTTCAGCCAGTGTGCAGCAAATCATTGCGAAATATAAGAGCACCCATTCGGACATCCGCAAGTTCTACGAAAAGGCTTCGTTCCAGATGAACGATACCCATCCCACTGTGGCAGTGGCAGAATTGATGAGAATCCTGCTGGATGAAGAAGGATTGGAATGGGATGAGGCGTGGGAAATTACCACAAAGACCTGTGCTTACACCAACCATACAATTATGTCTGAGGCATTGGAAAAATGGCCCATTGAGCTGTTCTCCAGGCTGCTGCCCAGGGTTTACCAGATTATCGAAGAAATCAACCGGCGTTTTATCCTGGAAATCGAGAAAAAATATCCAGGAAATCATGAAAAAGTCCAGAAAATGGCTATTATTTACGATGGACAGGTGAAGATGGCACATCTGGCCATTGCAGCAGGTTATTCAGTCAACGGTGTGGCACGGCTGCACACAGAAATCTTGAAGAAACAGGAGCTGAAAGACTTCTATGAGATGATGCCGGAGAAATTTAATAATAAGACTAACGGTATCACACAGAGGCGTTTCCTGCTCCACGGCAATCCTCTGCTGGCTGACTGGGTGACCAAGCATATCGGCGACGAATGGATCACAGATTTAAGCCATATTGGGAAACTGAAAGTTTACGCAGACGACGAACAGGCCCAGCAGGAATTTATGAATATTAAATACCGGAATAAAGTGCGTCTGGCAAAATATATCAAACAGCATAACGGCGTGGAAGTGGACCCCCGTTCAATCTTCGATGTGCAGGTAAAACGTCTCCATGAATACAAACGCCAGCTGCTGAATATCCTCCATGTGATGTACCTGTATAACCAGTTAAAAGCCCATCCGGAAATGGAGTTCTATCCCAGAACATTTATCTTCGGAGCAAAGGCATCTGCCGCTTATCACAGGGCGAAATTAATTATTAAATTGATTAATTCCGTAGCGGATGTGGTAAATAACGATGCCTCTATCAAAGGCAGGATCAAAGTTGTGTTCATTGAGAACTACCGGGTATCCAATGCAGAAATGATTTTTGCAGCAGCAGATGTATCTGAGCAGATTTCCACAGCGAGCAAAGAAGCTTCCGGAACGGGTAATATGAAGTTTATGCTCAACGGTGCACTGACACTGGGAACCATGGACGGTGCCAATGTGGAGATTGTGGAGGAAGTGGGTGAAGAAAACGCATTTATCTTCGGCTTGTCTTCCGATGAGGTTATTTCCTATGAAAACAACGGCGGCTATGACCCCATGAAGATTTTCAACACAGACAATGAGATCCGCCAGGTGCTGATGCAGCTGATTAATGGTGCTGTTGCGCCCCACGACCCAGAACTGTTCAGAGAGATTTATGATTCTCTGCTCTTTACGTCCAAATTTAATAAAGCAGATATGTACTTCATATTGGCTGATTTCCGTGCTTATGCAGAGGCACAGAAGAAAGTGGAAGCGGCATACCGGGACGAAAAAGGCTGGGCAAAGAGTGCGATTTTAAATACAGCAAGCTGCGGCAAATTTACCTCTGACCGGACAATCCAGGAATATGTGGATGAGATCTGGCATTTGGATAAAGTAGAGTTGTAGAATTCGGACGAATTTTATAGAAAATTTAGAGATGGAATCCCCCTCCTATGCTATAATGTTTACAATTAGAGCATAGGAGCGGGGATTTTTTTATGAAACTGCAGACCAGAATTATTATAGGGTTCCTGATGGTTATACTGGTTCCCTTACTTCTGTTTATGGCCACATTAATAGGATTTGGGTATTTTCAGGCGAATCAGGGCAATGGTGTGCAGACAGCAGACACGGCCTATGACTTATCAATCGCCGAGTCCAATGACAGCACGGCCAGAGTCCAGCTGATGACCAAGGACGTGTTATTTATGATTCTGGTTATCTTGGTTTTCACCAGCGTTACGGTGGGGTCCTGGCTGTACCGGAGCGTGGCTGTGCCTTTGGTAAAGCTGAAAAATGCAACAAACAATATCAAAGAGGGCAATCTGGAATTCACGATGGATGTGGAGGGAAACGATGAGTTTGCCGAGTTATGCCGCGATTTTGAAGAGATGCGCATACGGCTGAAGGAATCCACAGAGGAAAAGATTGTCCTGGATAAAGATCACAAAGAGCTAATCAGCAATATCTCCCACGATCTGAAGACTCCTATTACGGCGGTAAAAGGCTATGTAGAGGGGATCATGGACGGGGTGGCGGATACACCGGAGAAAATGGAACGTTATATCCGCACAATCTACAATAAAACCACGGAAATGGATCATTTGATCAACGAATTGACCTTTTATTCCAAAATCGATACCAACCGCATTCCCTATACTTTCAGCAAGATCTGTGTCAATGAGTATTTCAATGACTGTGCGGAAGAGCTGGAACTGGAGCTGGAGGTAAAAGGGATAGAACTGGTCTATGCCAATCATGTGGGCGATGATGTGATGATCATAGCCGATGGAGAGCAGCTGATGCGGGTGGTGAACAATATTGTCAGCAACGCTGTAAAATATATGAACAAAGAACATGGGATTATCCAGATACGAATCAAGGATGTGGGTGATTTTATTCAGGTGGAGATTGAAGACAACGGCAAGGGGATTGCTGCCAAAGATTTGGCCAATATCTTTGACCGTTTTTACCGCACAGATGTGTCCCGGAATTCTTCCAAAGGAGGAAGCGGAATCGGCCTGTCCATTGTGAAAAAAATCATGGAAGACCATGGGGGTAAAGTGTGGGCATCCAGCAAGGAAGGCATCGGAACGATTATGTACTTTGTGTTAAGAAAATACCAGGAGGTACCGGCAGATGAGTAAGATCTTGATTATTGAAGACGAAGAAGCAATTGCAGATTTGGAGAAAGATTATCTGGAGCTAAGCGGATTTGAGGTGGCAATTGCCAATCGGGGGGATACGGGATTGAAAATCGCCATGGAGGAGGATGTAGACCTGCTGATTCTGGATTTAATGCTGCCGGAAGTGGATGGATTCGAAATCTGCAAGCAGGTGAGAAACTGCAAAAATACTCCCATTATCATGGTATCCGCGAAAAGAGACGACATAGACAAAATCAGAGGCCTGGGGCTGGGAGCGGATGATTATATGACCAAGCCTTTCAGCCCCAGTGAGCTGGTGGCCAGAGTAAAAGCCCACCTGGAACGGTACAACCGTCTGGTACGAAGCGGCATTCCCCAGAACGACGTGGTGGAAATCCGGGGCATCAAGATCGATAAAACAGCCAGAAGGGTCTGGGTGAACGGGGAGGAAACCACATTTACCACAAAGGAATTCGACCTGCTCACATTCCTTGCCCAGAATCCCAACCGGGTTTTCACAAAAGAGGAATTGTTCCGGGAAATCTGGGACATGGAGTCCATCGGTGACATCGCCACAGTGACTGTGCATATTAAGAAGATACGAGAGAAAATCGAGTTCAGCACTGCGAAACCCCAGTATATTGAGACTATATGGGGCGTGGGGTATCGGTTTAAGGCGTAAAATTATTTTGGAGGCAGAGATTAAGTATTCTTATCTCTGCCTTTTCTTTTGGGAAAAATAGAATGATTGGATATTGACAAAATTTGATCATACAAATATAATGATGATAGGAAATATTAAAAATATAATCATAAAACACATGAGAGGAGGATTTTATTGTTAATTGAAAAACATGAAATTGAGCAATATTTAGAGGAAATAAAATCTGCGGTTCTGGAGGACCGGTATAGAATAGAGATGAATAAAAATAGGCAGGCTAATTTAGCATTATACAGGGGTTATGTCATTGATGAAAATTGTAATTGTAATCTCATTTCACAGACAAGAGCATATTTTAGAATATGCATTTAAATAAACAGAGAATACAAAAGAGGGTACCATAAAATAAGGAGAAAGAACATGACAAAAGAAAGGAACGTTGACTTTTGCATTGAATGCAGGAAAGAAGTGCAGTATGAAATCAAAAGAGAAGTTCAAAAGGAAATAATACGCGGCCAGGAATATGAGTTTATACTTACGAAAGCTTACTGCAGAGAATGCGGGGAAGAGATGAGCATTTCCGGACTCATTGACTTGAATATCAAAGAGAGAGAGGAACAGTACCGCGCAGCAGAAGGGATTATATCTGTGGAAGATATACGAAAACTAATGAAGATCTATAATATTGGAAAGGCCCCGTTATCTTTGGCGCTGGGTTTTGGCGAAGTGACAATTTCCAGGTATCTGGCTGGGCAGATTCCATCAAAAACCTATTCGGATATTATGATGAAAGCTCTATCGGAGCCGGAATATATGGAGAGGCTTCTGATACACAATAAGGATAAAATTGGCGATACCGCTTATAAGAAAGCGGCAAAGGCAGCAGCAGAACTGAAAGAATTATTTAATGTGTCTGATAAAATGCTTATGTGTGTGGCGTATATTTTTGAACAGATGCAGGAAGTTACCCCCCTTGCTTTGCAAAAATTATTGTATTATATTCAGGCAGTGTATATGGTTCTTTTTGACAGGCCGTTGTTTGAAGAAAATTGTGCGGCATGGCAGCATGGTCCGGTGTATGAAAAAATCTACTTTTTATTCAGGGATTTTAAATATAATCCAATAGATGACAATAGGTTTGTTTTGTTTACAGGAAAAGCGAAACGACTTTCTGATGACGAAAAAAAAGTGATGGATTTGATTCTTGCATCTTTCGGGAAGTACAGCGGAAAGGTTTTAGAGAAGATTACACACTGTGAGGAGCCATGGCAGAAAGTCCGGGAAGGGTATGGGATTCAGGAACCATCCAACATTGTAATGGAGAAAGAGGATATAAAACGATATTTTAAGACAGTATCACAAAATTTTAAAATAGATACATTGGAAGGATTAGAGCGTTATATTCATGCGAAACTGGCAGAAGGCCAGGTTCAACGGACAGTTGAATGAGAGAGAAAAGTTCTCCTATTTGGTTATTGCTGTCGTTTGTCTGTGATTGATAGAATGATTTAATAGAAAATGATAGGAGGTCAGGCTATGCTGGACAATCAAAAGATCGCAGCCTTTATCAGCGAGAGAAGAAAAAATCTTAAGATGACACAGGCAGATGTGGCAGAAAAGCTTCAGGTATCTTTTCAGGCAGTTTCCAAATGGGAGAACGGGACACTGCCCAATGTGGAGATGCTGGTGGAGCTGGCTGAGCTGTTAGAGGTCTCTGTGGACGAGATACTTGCAGGGAAAGAAAAAACCAATGAAAATTTTTCATACCGCAGGGCAGGAGTGGATATATCCTACACAGACGCCATCAAAAGGGAAATGGCCGTGTATCTGGAAACGAAAGACCGTCGTGTGTTAAATAGAATGGGGGCTTTTGCCTCATTATATGATATTTCTTTCCCGGAATATGTGGATCCTGTACTGGTGCTGAAATCAGAAGAGCCGGGTTCCAAACAGAAACTGGCCATGGAATACGGGTACAGCGAATCCATCTGCCATGATATGATCAATCACCTGGTGAACGATATTGCAGTAATGGGGGCGGTGCCGCTGGCTGTGCTGGATACCATTGTCTGCGGAAATGCGGAGAAAGAGACTGTAAAGTCTTTTATCAAAGGGATTTCGGACGCGTGCAGAGAAAATGAATGTACGCTGGTGGGCGGGGAGACTTCTGTTCAGCCGCAGGTGGTGGAGAAAGGTGTGTATATTCTCACATCCAGCATTGCAGGCATTGTTTCTGCGGGACATATCATAGATGGGTCCAGGATTACCCCGGGTGATGCGGTACTTGCCGTGGAATCCAATGGGCTCCACACAAACGGCTATTCCCTGGTACGGCTTCTCATGGACAAAATGCCTCAGATGAAATTGGACAAAATTGAGGGGGAGACATTTATAGAGCAGATTATGAAACCCCATACACCCTATTATAAAGCGGTAAAGGGGCTGTTCGGGGACGACAGGGTCCATGGCATGGCCCATATCACCGGAGGAGGAATCCAGGGAAATCTGAGCAGAATCATTCCAAAAGGGCTGTGTGCGGAAATTAATCTGGCAGAACTCAAATTACCGCCTGTTTTTCATTATATCCGCAGGGCAGGGAATATTGAAGAAAGTGAGATGCTCTCAACGTTTAACTGCGGAGCAGGCCTGGTCATTGTGGTATCGGGAAAATGGAAAGAATGGGCGGCGGAAGTGGTGAAAAAATATTATAACTGTTATGAAATCGGTGTGATTACACAGGGTGAGGAGAAGGTTTCTTTTAAAAATCATATAACATGGGTATGATGACTGGCAGTTCTTATATATCTTAAAGTAGAATTGGAGTAAAAAGCGGCTCTGATACAGGCCGGAATAATTTCATAAAAAGTCCATAATTTATTTTTAGTTTGATTGCGGTCACGGGTTTTTGTATGGTACAATAAGAGCATAAGACAGACCGTCAGATGACAGCAGATTCTTACAGACATCCGGTCGACAGCAAAAATGAAGGTGGAATTATGGATATTCGAGAGTATGAAAAAATTTTACAGGCAGTGCCAACCACCGGAGTCTTTATTATCCGGGAAGATAATCATGAGATATTGTACTACAATGAGCGGGTACGAGAGGTCTCGCCCCATGTCTGCAAGGGGATGACCTGTCATGAATTGGGGGAACATTCCTGCACCAGCTGTCCCATTCTAACCATTGGTGATAAACAGGAGAATCACACCATCGCTTATAATAATCCTTTTGGCGAAATGGTGGATATCACAGCAGTTAGAACCCGGTGGGAAGACCAGATTCCGGCTTTTATCATTACAGTAGCGCCCCATGCCCAGGCGATCAGTCATGCCTATCATAAAATACTGCGGGTGAATCTTACACAGGATTCTTATGAAGTGGTAAAGATGCGGCCGGAAGACAGGGGGATCGGTTATGAGAGCGATACGTTTTCCAGCTGGATGGGGCAGTTTATTTACAGCGGCGGCATTCATCCGGATGATATGAGTAATTTTATCTCGTTTACCCATCTGGACCATATTAGAAGTGTTCTGGACAGCGGGGAGGAGATATTAAGCTGCTGTTACCGCAGACACTCCGGGGAGGGTTACCGCTGGAACCTGATGGAAATTGTGGCAGATCCCAATCCCTTTGACAGAGACCAGGCGGCCTTTCTCTATGTGAAAGATGTACATGATATTCTCCGGGAAAGTTTGGAACTGGATGATGCCAGCATCCGTGTCCAGGAGGTGATCCGGACGCTGGGGGAACAGAACTTTGGTATTTACGGCATAGATCTTGACACAGGAGAAGCGAACCTGGTGAGGGAAAACGGACATACTCATACCGGCTGGAAATCATGGACGATTCAATGGGATGAGATTGTGAATTCCCGGCTGCTCAAGCAGATCCACCCCACTGACCGGGAAAAAGTTTTCGAGAGGTTTTCACTGGAAGGTCTGCGCCAGACGAAAAATACGGCTATGCAGAAGCAGGATATTCTCTGTCAGTGGCGGGGGGAAGAGGATCATGAATACCGTTACATGGCAATTATCGCATATTTTGGGCAGAGCCATGGGGCTAAGAATTATACCATTATTGCGCTGCAGAATGTGGACCGGCGTGTACGCCAGGAGAATACGCTGACTCTGCGGGACATGCAGCTGGCTGCTATTTTGAAGTCCAGGTACAGTGTTATGACTACGGTTTACCTGGAGAACGGACAGTGTGAGCGGATGTGGATTAACGAGGACAGCACAGCCCCGAAAGTCCTGACAGGCAACTATCATCAGTATTTTCAAAAAGCCCTGGAGACTACAGTTGCCCCCGATGATACAGAAAATTTCCGCAGGGTTATGAGTCCTGAACATCTGTATCAGAAGGCGGCAAACACAAAAGAGTATTCGGAAGAGATCTGCCAGTACCGCATGGTGGGAACAAATCTTCAGTGGGTTGAACAGCATGTGATTTATGCCCGCAGGGGCAAGCGGATGTCTGTAAATATTCTGGGGCGGGATATTACACAGGAGAAAGCAGAGGAAGAAATCCGCCTGAAAGGGGAACAGGAGCAGGCAGATATTATCAGCACTCTTGGAGGGATGTTTTTTGCCACGTATTATGCAGATTTTGAAGAGGACACGTTTCGCAGCGTGACTCAGCAGCTTCCTGAAGTGGAAATGGCGCTGGAGGGCAAAGTGGATTATGCCACAGGATTGAAAATATATGCGGAAAATTTTGTTCATCCTGATGACAGGGCTGAATATCTGGAGGTGCTGGGCAGGCAGAATCTGCGCAGGACGCTGAGTAAAAAGAAACCGTATGTGACGCTGGCTTATCGGAAACTGCCGGAGAAGTCAGATACAAGGCCGGAGGAATACGGCTGGATCCGCAGCACTGCGGTGATGTCTCAGGCAGATGCCCAGGGAAAGGCACGCTCCATTGTGTATGCCGCCCAGGACGTAACTGAGAGCAAGCGCAAAGAGATGCGGGAACAGCTGGCCCTTCAGGCGGCCTGTGAAGCGGCAGACTATGCCAATGCCTCCAAGCAGGAGTTTATTTCCTGTATGAGCCACAATGTGCGCACGCCTATGAATGGGATCATGGGAATGATCAAAATCGCGGCGGACCATGTGGATGACCCGGAGAAGGTGAAGGAGTGTCTGGATAAAGCGTCCATGTCCAGCAGACAGCTGCTTTCCGTCATGAACGAGATTCTGGATATCAGCCAGATCAAATCAGGAAGTTTTGACCTGAAAGCAGAGGCATTCTGCCTGTCTGACGTGATGGAGGAGGTGGTTTTGTCCATCCGGCCCCAGGTGGAAGAGAAAAATCTGCATTTGGAAATGCATCCTATGCAGGTGGAACATGAGGATGTTCTGGGAGACAGAAAGCGGCTTCAGCAGATTTTTATGAATATTTTGGGAAACTCGGTGAAATTCACGCCCCCCGGAGGCAGACTGGAAATATCAGTGGTGGAGCACGAGTCCAGGGAACACGGCTGCTGTTCCTATGACTTTGTTTTCCGTGACAATGGCATTGGCATGGAGGAAGAATTCATCCCCCATATTTTCGAGCCGTTCAGCCGTGGAGAGGATGCGGCTGTCAGCCATATAGATGGTGTGGGGCTGGGGATGTCTATTGCTCAGAATATTGCCCGTATGATGGGCGGTGCCATCCGTGTGGAAAGTTCTCCGGGGGCAGGCTCCCAGTTTACGGCTGCCATAATATTGAGACTGCAGAATCCGGCAGAACAATCCCAGGGAGAAGTGGATGTGGTTGAGGAGGAAGTTTCGGATACCTCTTTTCAGGGATGTAGAATTCTTCTTGTGGAGGATAATGAGCTGAATCGGGAAATTGCCATGGAATTAATCGGAGAGATTGGGGCAATGGTAGAGTGTACCGTGGATGGCCGCAGGGGGCTGCAGCGCTTTGCTGAGATGCCGGAGGGCTATTATGACCTGATATTGATGGATATTCAGATGCCTGTCATGAATGGCTTTGAGGCCACCCGTGCTATCCGCAAGCTGCCCCGTGCAGATGCGGCTTCCATTCCTATTATAGCCCTGTCCGCCAATGTTTCCGGGGAGGATGTTGCGGCCAGCAGAGAGTGCGGAATGAACGGACATCTGGCCAAACCGCTGGATATTCCCCAGCTGATTGAGCGGATGGATTATTGGCTGCATAACCCGGCAGGCTGAACAGGCAGGAGAGGAGTACAGGCTGGCATATTTGTGCCTGTATTCCTTTTTATGAATAAATATTGCTGTTAAGCAGGGCCGGTGATGAATAAGTGACGGAAATATGCGAAAAACCTTGACTTTCATCCATTTTGTATGCTATACTTCAAAGGTGACGATAATCAGGTCTTTTTTTATGCTCAAAAATACCTGTTCCGGAGACGGTGCAGTGTGTTTGAGGAATTATACTGGAGGTGTAAGTTGTGCGTGTAAAAATTACATTAGCATGTACAGAGTGTAAGCAGCGTAATTACAATACGACCAAGGAAAAGAAAAACCATCCTGAGAGAATGGAAACCAGAAAGTATTGTAAATTCTGCAGGAAACATACTCTGCACAAGGAAACTAAGTAATCAGCATTTGCGAGGGCAGAGTTATGGCAGAAAAAGAGAAGAAGGGAAAAAGCGGCGCGAAAGAAAACGGCAGAGTGTTGGGCTGGTTTGACGGACTGAAGGCGGAATTCAGGAAGATAATCTGGCCGGACAGGCAGACTCTGTTGAAACAGACAGTTGCCGTGGTGGCGATTACAGCAGTCCTGGGAGTTTTAATCAGTGTTTTTGATGCAGCGATCCTGGAAGGTATTAACCTTCTGGTGAAATAAGCGGCGAATGTGAAAAGGGTGAAAATATGTCAGAAACAGCTAAATGGTATGTGGCACATACCTATTCCGGCTATGAGAATAAAGTAAAAGCAAATATTGAAAAGACCATAGCCAACCGGCACCTGGAAGAGCAGATTCTGGAGGTGTGCGTTCCCCTGCAGGACGTGGTGGAGATGAAGAACGACATGCAGAAAGTTGTTCAGAAGAAGTTGTTTCCGGGCTATGTCCTGTTGTATATGATTATGAATGACGATACCTGGTACGTGGTGAGAAATACAAGGGGCGTGACCGGATTTGTGGGGCCGGGGTCCAAGCCGGTTCCTCTGACAGAAGAAGAAATGAGATCCCTGGGCATTCAGATTGAGACAAGGGCTGTCGAGGTGGATTACAAAGAGGGCGATCTGATTATGGTAATGGGAGGACCCTGGAAAGATACCAGCGGCGTTGTCCGCAGTGTGAATCCCCAGAAACAGTTAGTCACCATAGGTGTGGAACTGTTTGGCAGTGAGACACCTGTAGAGATCAGTTTTTCTGACGTACAAAAAATGTAGATGTTAACAGTGGGAGGGAAGAACAGCTCCCGCCAAGACCACAAGGAGGTGCCTAGAATGGCAAAAAAGGTAGAAGGATATATTAAATTACAGATTCCTGCTGGCAAGGCAACGCCAGCACCGCCGGTTGGCCCGGCACTGGGGCAGCACGGTGTGAATATTGTACAGTTTACGAAAGAGTTCAATGCAAAAACCGCAGATATGGGGGACGTGCTGATCCCCGTGGTGATTACAGTTTATGCGGATAGAAGCTTCAGCTTTATCACAAAGACTCCGCCAGCTGCCGTGTTGTTAAAAAAGGCCTGTAACATAAAGTCTGGTTCCGGTACTCCCAACAAAGTGAAGGTGGGGAGCGTGACAAAAGCCCAGATTCAGGAGATTGCCGAGACGAAGATGAAAGATTTGAATGCGGGTTCCCTGGAGGCTGCCATGAGCATGATCATTGGAACAGCCAAGAGTATGGGAATAACAGTGGAGGAGTAAGGTTATGAAGAGAAGTAAAAAATATCAGGAAGCGGCAAAAGCTATTGAACGCACCTCTTTATACGAGCCGGAAGAAGCTGTTAAATTGGTGAAGCAGGCAGCAACTGCAAAGTTTGATGAAACCATTGAGGCACATATCCGTACTGGCTGTGACGGCCGTCATGCCGACCAGCAGATTCGTGGAGCCGTAGTTCTGCCTCATGGAACAGGTAAGAAAGTGCGTGTTCTGGTATTTGCCAAAGATGCAAAACTGGAGGAGGCACAGGCAGCAGGAGCTGATTATGTAGGCGGAGACGAATTGATTCCGAAGATTCAGAATGATGGCTGGCTGGATTTTGATGTGGTTGTGGCTACACCTGACATGATGGGTATTGTGGGCCGTCTGGGCCGTGTGCTGGGACCGAAAGGTTTGATGCCTAACCCCAAAGCAGGAACCGTGACCATGGATGTGGCAAAGGCTATTTCTGATATCAAAGCCGGTAAGATTGAGTACAGACTGGACAAGACCAATATTGTACATGTACCCATAGGAAAAGCTTCTTTTACAGAAGATCAGCTGAGGGAGAATTTCCAGACTCTGATGGAGGCTATTCTGAAGGCAAAACCAAGTGCAGTAAAAGGCCAGTATCTCAGAAGCATCTCCCTGGCACCCACAATGGGACCTGGAGTGAAAGTGAATCCGGCAAAACTGGTTTAAAAAAGGTCATAAGGCTTCTTGACAAAGCCATATGAGTATGCTAGAGTTATAAAATGATTATTATGTATCACGCCGAAGACAGTGGGTGCCGCAGGATATGAGGTCTGCCGCAGGCAGCGCATACCAAAAGGCATAAAGGTAAGACTGCCCGCCGAGGTGGGAACGGTATGTTTCTATATATTATGTAGACATCGTATGCCCTCTTACATCTTCGGAGTAAGAGGGCTTTATTTACGTATTAGGAAACTTAGAAGACTTTCTTACATGGACACGATAATCGAATGTTTGAAATAAAGAAGGAGGTGCGCTAGATCATGGCAAAGGTTGAACTGAAGAGACCGATCGTGGAAGAAATTGCCAACAGCGTCAAGGACGCACAGTCTGTAATTCTGGTTAATTACAGCGGCCTTACGGTGGAACAGGACACGATACTGCGCAGACAATTGCGGGAGGCTGGTGTTCAGTATAAAGTATATAAGAACACAATGATGAATTTCGCATTTAAGGGAACAGACTGTGAAAGCCTGACTCCCCATCTGCACGGCACAAACGCCCTGGCTATTTCTGCGGACGATGCAACAGCTCCTGCCAGAATCTTGAGCAAATTTGCAAAAGAATATCCGGCTTTGGAATTGATTGCAGGTGTAGTAGAAGGAAATTATAATGACCAGGCAGGCGTTCAGGCACTGGCCAGCATCCCGTCCAGGGACGAACTGCTGGGAAAATTGCTGGGAAGCATCCAGTCCCCAATTGCCAACTTCGCCCGTGTGCTTAATCAGCTGGCAGAGGCTGGCGGCGGTGAAGCAGCAATGGCAGCCAAAGGTTCCGGTGAAGAAGCGGCAGCAGAATAGAGAAAAGTTAATTTTAGAAATTATTTTAGGAGGAAATAAAAATGGCAAAATTGACAACAGAAGAATTTATTGCAGCAATCAAAGAATTGACTGTATTGGAGCTGAATGATCTGGTAAAAGCCTGTGAAGAAGAATTCGGTGTATCTGCAGCAGCAGGAGTTGTTGTGGCAGCAGCAGACGGAGCAGGCGCAGGCGGACAGGCTGAAGAGAAAGATGAATTTGACGTAGAACTGGCAGAAGTAGGCCCGAACAAAGTTAAAGTTATCAAGGTTGTTCGCGAAATCACCGGCTTAGGTCTGAAAGAAGCCAAAGAAATGGTAGACGGCGCTCCGAAGGTAGTAAAAGAAGGCGCATCCAAGGCTGAAGCTGATGAGATCAAGGAAAAATTAGAGGCAGAAGGCGCAAAAGTAAACTTGAAATAATGTGCTGTGAAAAGCTGAAAAAACCGCTGTACAGGTATTTTCCTGTCACAGCGGTTTTTTATTGGATTAGAGCGTGTCCTAAAAATCATTCCTGCCATCTGCACGCCCCAGAGCATATTTAAAATTGCTGGTAAACGAAATCAGATGCCTGAAAGGAGGCTCCATAAGCGCCGTAGATGAGCAGGAACAGGATGCTCCCTATGATAACCAGCCATCGAAACAGAAAGTTTTGTCTGTCCAGTGCCTGGATGATATGAATTCCTTTTTCCTGCATAAGGCTGACTGTGAATATGACAATCAGCATACACAGCACCAGGGTAATCTCCGGGATGGACAAGCCCAGCTGAAGCAGGCTTTTGTCTGTGAATATCCAGGGATTGAATGTGGCGAACATACTTCGGATCATCCAAAGTGCGGTCAAAAAGGAATCCGCACGGGAGAATATCCGGCCAATGCTGACGAGAAAGAATGTCCGGGCAATCTGAAAAAACTTCCAGCTGAAACACTGGGTGTTGATATGGAGCCGTTCTTCTATCCTCCTATAGACAGGTTCCAGGAGTATGCTGGAGGTGATGATAGTGCTGTTCCACAGACCGTAGGCCGCGTATTTCCAACTTGAGCCATGCCAGATTCCCACCAGCATAAATGAAATAAAGGAGGCCAGGAATGTGGGGAGCATTTTCCCCATGTAACTGCCGAATATTTTTCTTGTATGTCTCCCCAGCTTTGCAAAGGACTGGGAGAGGGACAGGGGATAGAATACATAATCCCGCATCCAGGCCCCCAGTGTAATATGCCACCTGCGCCAGAATTCGGCGATGGAGCGGGCAAAATACGGCCGCTCAAAGTTTACAGCCATGTCAATGCCGAATATCTGTGCAATTCCCCGTATAATATCCATGCCGCCGGAAAAGTCAGCATACACTTGAAGTCCGTATGCCGCAGACCCGGCCAGTATCATAAACCCTTCATAATCAGCATAGGAATTGAAAATGGTATCTGCGGCAGTTCCCACATATTCGGCAAAAGTGAGTTTCTTGATCAGACCCCAGAGGGCCAGTTCCAGACCATGTTTACAGCGGACGGAATCGAACCTGTGCCCCTGGTATAACTGGGGTGCCAGATGGTGATACCGGCCGATAGGGCCCTGAATGATCTGTGGAAAGAAAGAGACGAACAGAGCGGTCTTAGCCAGATTCTTCTCAGCCGGGCTCTTTCCCCTGTATACATCAATCATGTATCCTGCCGCCTGAAGGGTGTAGAAAGAGATTCCCAGAGGCAGGGCCAGGTCAATCTGGGGAGCGGTGCCGGAGATGCCCAGCAGCCCCAGCAGGGAAAACGCCCCGCCGGATAAGAAGTTGAAATATTTCAAAAATACCAGAAAGCCCAGGCAGACAATCAGTCCAAGGGTCAGAATCAGCCGCTTCTTGTGCTGAATGGTATCCCGGTAAGCCTTTTTATCTGCCCGGGATAACTGGGGATTGTTTTCCAGGTATGCCTTCTGCCCTTGATTGATCCAGTCCAGCCGGATGGCGGTGATATGGATGCACAGGATGGTAAAAATCATGAAACATCCCGTTCCAATACCACCGTAAAAATAGAAGACAGCGCTGGATACCAGCAGTACTGTCCAGCGCTGTCTCAATGGAAAGATAAAATAGACAGCAGCTGTTACTGTCAGCAGAACGACAAAATCAATGGATAAAAGTGTCATATGCTCAATCTTCCAAACGGGACACCAGAGCCTGGATGGCATCCACAGTATCAAAATTTTCCGGTTCCAGTTCATCTACCCCAATGGCAATGGAAAACTGGGCATTCAGCTCCCCCACCAGGGATACGATATCAAAAGAATCCAGAATCCCGTCGGTGACTAAAGCCTTTTCTTTTTTAAAGTCCACATCAGGGCGCAGTTCCTTTAAAATTTCCATCAGTTGTTCTCTCATAATCAAATGTTCCTTTCAATAAAATACTGGTCACATACCATTCCCTCCGGCATGAACCCTTTCTTTGTGTACAGTGCAATAGCAGGGTGATTTTCCTTATCCACCCATAGTTTTATTACCTTAAGTTCAGACGAAATCCCCTTTCGAATCACCATATGGCACAGAGACTCTGCCAGGCCATGCCTTCGGTGCTTGGGCAGAACAGCCAGGTGCTGTAAGGTTCCCTGTTTACCCTGGATGTGCACGGCCGCTGCCGCGCACGGCTGTCCGGAAGAGGTGTGTTCCACCCAGAACAGTTCTCCCCTTTCAGACAGGTCTTTCAGCTGCTCCAGGTCCGGCAATGGCGTGCTCTTTTCATCAAGAACTGCCTCCCAGAGAGAATGGATCTGTGCATAGGGCGGCGGGGCCTTTCTGAGGCGGTATCCAGGGCAGAGGCTGCAGGGAAAATCTGAGGGCTGCAGGCCGGCAAGGCGGATTCCCATACGCTGGTAGCATTTATATCTGCGGATGTTCCTTTGGCCAATCAGCTGGGCCAGAGGAGTCGGTTCCCTGCAGGGCCTGTTTTTCGAATATACCATGTCAAAAAATATTTTCCCATTTCCCCGGGTTCCCCCATAGAGAACTGAGAGATCGGGGATTGGGGCTTCCTGTGCAAGATAGAAATAGAGATTTTGATAATCGGTTCTGTCACATAAGAGAAGGAGTGCCCCCCTGGGAGTGGAAAAGCGCAGCTTTCTCTTTTCGATTAATCTGGCGATTTCCTCTGGCATGAGAAAGCAGTTTGTGTAAAATCTCTTATGCCTTTTTTGAAAAGCACTGGTTTCCTGGCTGTATTGACGTATACTCTCAAATGTTTTCATTTTACAGATAATCCTCTTTCAATGCTGTACGGTCAATCTTCCCGTTTTTTGTCATGGGCAGGCTGTGAAAATGCACGAAACGGCTGGGCAGCATGTATTTGGGCAGCATTTTCCCCCCTTCTTTCAGGATTTCCCGCTGGCAGGGCCCGTCAGACTGGTAGAACAGCACAATCGTTTCCTTTTCTTCGTGGTACAGACAGCAGGCGGCATGGATGAAGGGCAGGGCGCTGACCACAGCTTCCACCTCGCCCAGCTCGATGCGGTGGCCCATATGCTTGATCTGATCATCTTTTCGGGAGAGAAAATAATACAGACCGTCTGTCCCCCGTCTGCCAAGGTCCCCTGTCCGGTAAATTCGTTCAGGATAATTGTTGTTGCAGGGGTTCTGGCAGAAGACTTCAGCTGTTTTTGCGGGATTTTGGTAGTAACCCAGAGCCAGGGAAGTGCCTCTGACGCAGATTTCCCCTGTCACGTCAGGATCTGTGACCAGGTGGTTTTTGTCCAGAAGCAGAATGTCCGTATTGGGAAAGGGAATCCCGATGGGAAGCACATCCGTATCCAGGAAATGCCTGTCCACTTTATAATAAGTACAATTGCAGGTAATCTCCGTGGGCCCGTACAGATTCACGTAGTGGGCATCCGGGAGATTTTTCTGCCAGTAATTGAGTACTTTGCAGGGCATTGTCTCGCCGGAGAACATGATGGTGCGCAGAGTTTTGGGGCGTTCTTTTTCAAATGCCTGGAAGTTTTCTATGATCCGCAGAGCCGATACGGCCCATATGATGGTGTTAATCTTCTGCTCATTGATGCAGGTGATCAGTTTTCCGGGAAACGAGAAAAACAGTTTGGGAATGATGTGCATACGTCCGCCGCATTTTAGTGTAGAATAAATATCTTTCACAGACACATCAAAGTCAAACGGAGCCTGATTGCCAAATACGCAATCTTCCTGGAAATCAAAAATCTGTGCAAAATTTTCGATCAGGTCGATGACAGAGCGGTGGGACACCACCACACCCTTGGGCACGCCTGTGGAGCCTGAGGTAAAAATGGCGTACAAGGGGTCAGTGTCAATGGCTCCCCTGCGCCTTGCGGCAATGGCTTCTCTGGCAGGGGGGAAGCCTGCCGCATCCTCATATAAGACGGCGGTTCCCTCATAATCCAGACTTTCCAGGAGACGGCGGTTTTTTTCAGAAAAGATCACTGCTTTTGGCTTCAAAGTCTCGAATATAAGGGCGATTCTTTTTGGCGGAAGCTGGCTGTCCACAGGAACATAGAAGTTTCCGCTTTTTACAATGCCCATAAAAGACACCACACTCTGGATGTTCCGGTCGATTAGGACTGCGGCAGGTTCATTCTTCCCCGGAATCTTTGTCATGAGAAATGAGGCGATGGAGTCGGAGAGAGCGTCCAATCCCCGGTATGTCACAGAATTTGTGCTATCGGAAAAGGCAGTTTTGTCTCCGTATTTTTCGGTGCTGTGTTTCAGGTAATCTAAAATATTTGTCAACATGATTGTTTACCTCTTAAATGATAAAGTGGAAGTCTATGCCTTTTACGGCCCACCCATTGCGGAGAAATTCTGCGTAATCGCACACGGCTTTATCCCAGCTTCCGTAACGGCGGTCTCCCCGGTGATCTTTGTAATAGCAGTGCTCTTTTATATAGGCACATAGATAGCGGGTGGCTTTGCCGGCGCCGATGGAGTTTAGGTGGCTTTCGTCCCGGAAGTCACTGCGGGTGTCCAGTCCTATCTCCTCCAGCATTTCAATGCTGCACATATCTATCATAGGGAAGCCCCGGTCCTTGATATACTGAGAAATGGCTTTTAACTGGCCCAGTTCCTTTTTGGTATTAAAGGAAGGATAGCTGATAAACAGCGCCGGTATATTGTTTTCCTGAAGATAGCGGAAACATTCCTCCAGCATTTCCTTCTGGAAGGCATCGGCCTGTGCTGGTTTGACTTTCCACATATCCACCAGGCCGGATACATCTTTTACGGCAAAGGCAGACCCGTCATCCAATGCACCTTTATATTCACTGGGTACGCTGATGTAGTCGGCCTTTTCCAGCCCGTCAGCCCATCGGTTGTGAAAGTTGATAAAGGGGACGTAGTTGGAGATATTATCCGGATATAGGATATGCTCCGGGTTTTGGGGCATTCCGTAAAAGTCATAGACTTTCTGAGCGTAGTCCAGGGAGGACTGAAGCACTCGGTAACGGTGGGTGCCCAAGTGGAGGGAATTGCTCACACGCAGGGCATTCTCGGGTCTGACGCTTTTCTTGATGGTCTTTGTCCGCAGGGCGTGAATATCGATGATCACATATTTAATATCCTGTCGGGACCGGACAAAATCAATAAGCTGTGGAAGGGGCCCGAAAGGCTGGACTGTGCCGCCCAGCTGATAGACAGGCATTCCATATTCATGCCATGCCACAGGAGCGGACCAGCCATTTGCCACCACACTGGTCCCAAATACCACGCCGTCTATAAGATTCTTTGGCTCATCATAGAATGCCTCATAGCTGCGGGAAATATAGTTTTTGGGAAACGAATAGCAGTGGAAGGCATAGCCTGTGGTGAGAGCTAATATGATAAAAAAGCACAGGGGCTTCATATATTTGAACTTTTTCATACAGACATTCCTTATCTTCGCCTACGGTCTTTGAAAACTGCTTTATCTACAATATACCCATGCTGTGCATCTTTTACGCAGAAAACAACGTCTCCTGTTATCTTTTTGCCCAGCATGTTTCTGGCCTCCTGCCGGGTGATGCTGTGACTGCTGTGGACCTTTCCCAGCAGCTTTGCCAGAATCGGGTCTGACTGGAGGATTTGACTGTCAGTCTGGTAAATGTCACAGGTATAGGCTTCGTCTGACAGCCATACCAGATAGGCGTCCAGCCTGGGTTCCTGCTGTAACAGTTTCCGCTTGGCATCCTGATAGCGGATGTAGTCCCGGCTCCATCTGGATTCCCGGTCCTGGGAAGCATCAGGCGTGGACAGGTCATAATGGGTGGTCAGATACTTACCCATGTAATCTGTGGATTTTTGGGCCCCCAGCCAGTTCAGATGGCTTTTATCTGAGAAATCCACCTGATAGTCCAGGTCCAGAGCCTCATCGTAACTCATGTTCAAAAAGGGCACCCCGTATTCTTGGGCCATGTCTGCGGCGCCGTTCATGGAGCGCTGTATCTCATCCTCCAGACAGCAGGGCACAGCGGTTAATACAATGGAAATGTCCCGTTTCTGGCACTCCTCGATGATTTTTCTCAGATAGCGGAAGCCTACGGTATCTTCACAGGAACGGTCTGACTGGTCGATGAGATGATAGCCGGACAAATCCTGCACATTGCTTATGATTCTGCATCCCTTAAAAGGGGAGCTTTCCGGCCGGAAATCTTCCGGACCCAGCTCTTCCCAGCGGTTATGGTAAATATAGAAATTAAATAAAAATTCCATTCTCTGGGCAGGTGATTCAAATAAATCCATGACCATCTGTACTTTTGTCCGGGAGAATGGAATGCTGTCCATCCCTGTGTGCATTCTCTCTACAATAGAAGAACTGCTTATTTTCGCGTCATTTCCGGTTTTATAGCAGTCCATCACAACCACCTTGGGCGTTCCATAGTCCAGGGCATTCATAAAGGTCCAGTAAGTCTGGGTGATGTAGCTGCTGGCCGCGGCCAGGCTGTAAGAGTAAATGCCATAATCTTTCCACAGCTCCATGACCTGCATGCTGCGACGCACATGGCTGGTGCCCAGAAGCCATACGTCATAATCCCCGGGATTCTCCCAGAACTGGCTGTATTCCACATGGCTTTCTTTGCGCTCCAGAAGACGGCAGACAGAGTGTATTGTCAGTGTGCAGACCGTGAAAAAACACAGAACGGCTGCCATACGTTTTATTTTTTTGTATTTCATGATGCACCATCCTTAAAATTGAAAATATACAAAAGCCTGTGCGTCATATCCGGCGCCCCAGATTCCGAAGACTAAGATAAAGACAATAGAGCCTATGAACAAAAGCCAGCGGAACCATAAATCCTGGCGGAGTAAAATCTCTGACACGCACAGACCTCTATTCTTTAATAAATCTCCTGCGGCTAAAATTATGATGCCCAGTATCATGACGCCGAACTGCTTCTGGCTAAGCCCCAGGGTATAGAGACCTCCGTCAGCCAGATACCAGGGGTTAAAAGAAAAGGCAATCTTCTTTAAGACAGAAAATGCCTGGGACATACTTTCTGCCCGAAAGAAGATCCATGTGAAATCCACCAGCAGAAAAGTGGTGAGTATCTGGAGGCAGCGGTGGCCCACACTGTCTGTATGCAGTCCCATTTTTGCATACAGGCTTTCACGGTATTTTTTCGTGATGCTTCCAATAACCTGGAAGAATCCGTTCAATGCGCCCCATATGATAAAAGTCCAGGCGGCCCCGTGCCATAAACCGCTGATTAGGAATACAATCATAATGTTTACGTATCTGCGGGCTGTTCCCCGGCGGTTTCCCCCCAGAGGAATGTACAGATAGTCTCTGAACCAGGAGGTGAGGGAAATGTGCCACCGTTTCCAGAATTGTGCCGTTGATTTTGCCAGATAGGGGCAGTTAAAGTTTTCCATCAATGAAAAGCCCATCACTTTGGAAGCGCCGATGGCGATCATGGAATAGCCGGAGAAATCACAGTAGATTTGTATGGCAAATAAAACGCTGGCAAGAGCCATACAGCTTCCGGGATAGTCAAAAGTCTGGCTGTAAACCTGATTTACAATGACAGCGATTCTGTCGGCCAGGATAAGTTTCTGGAAATACCCCCATAACATAAGAAGGAATCCCGCCCGGGCACGGTCAAAATCAAAACGGTGAACCTGATTGATCTGGGATAGGAGATTCTTGGAACGCTCAATGGGACCTGCCACCAGCTGTGGAAAAAAAGATACAAAAAGAGCGTATTTAAAAAAGTTCTTTTCGGCGGGGATATCCTTTCGATATACATCCATGGTATAGCTGAGGGCCTGGAAAGTATAAAACGAAATCCCCACTGGCAGTATCACATCAAAAGAAGGTGTAACCAGGGAAAAATGAAACCCTGCCAGGAGCCGGTTTATATTGTGTACGGCGAAATCGAAGTATTTAAATAGGAATAGAATCATAAGATTTGCTGTAAAACAGCCGGCCACACAATATTTTTTATATTTTTCCTGTGATCTTTTGTCAAAGAATTCTATCAGATAACCGCTCAGATAGGTGGCCCCTGTGGAAAAAAGCAGGAGCAGGGCGTATTTGGCGTTCCAGCACATATAAAAATAATAGCTTGCAGCCAGCAGCCAGATATATTTGACTCTGGAAGGAATGATAAAATACACACACAGGACAATTGGAAAAAACAGCAGAAAGTGAATGGAATTAAATAACATAATACATTGGAAATCCTTTCTATTTCTGGGGAAAAAGGCATACCTTTTTCCCCATTATTCTATTACGAGAATAACGGTTCGGAGTTTTTTCCATTTCATGGTTAAAAAAGATTAAGAAAGTCTTGACGAAATTTCTATGCAATATTAATATTATAGGAAGTGAACATCAGAAAAATAATAAGTAAATATTTCATAAATATGAACAATATTACAAAACCTACAAATTTTCATCACGTTTGTTCAGTAGAATATTAACAGAGGTACTGCTATGGCTATCAAAGTACAAAATATAACCAAATCGTTTCGAAATGAAGAAATGGAACGATTGTCTATCCTCCAGAACATTTCTTTTCAAATTGAAAACCAGGAATTTGTCTCCTTTGTGGGACCGTCAGGATGCGGGAAGTCCACACTGCTTCGGATTATCGCAGGTTTTCTGAAGGCAGATGAAGGAGCGGTGGAAATAGATGGAAAGAAAATAGAGGGGCCGGG
Source organism: uncultured Lachnospiraceae bacterium (assembly GCA_910588825.1). Taxonomy (GTDB): domain Bacteria; phylum Bacillota; class Clostridia; order Lachnospirales; family Lachnospiraceae; genus MGBC164599. Next base: position 26,865 of record CAJURF010000012.1, on the reverse strand, counting down.
GAAGGATCGTCTGATGGTCTTTCAGGACTATGTGTTATTTCCGTGGAAATCAGTTTGGAATAATATCGCCTTGGGGCTGAAACTGGGGAAAAATAATAAGGAATACATCCACAATAAGGTGGCATGGGCCATTGAGATGGTGGGGCTTAACGGGTTTGAGAAATCTTATCCCCATCAGCTTTCCGGCGGCATGAAGCAGAGAGTGGCCATCGCCAGGGCGCTGGTGATGGAGCCGAAGATTCTGTTGATGGATGAGCCTTTTGGGGCGCTGGATTCATTTACCAGGATGAGGCTTCAGGATGAGCTGGTGCGTATGTGCGATAAGAAGGAGTTTACCACCTGTCTGGTTACCCATGATTGTGAGGAAGCGGTTTATCTCTCAGACCGTATTTTAGTGTTTACGGATTTTCCTGCACGGATTCGGGATGTGGTCTGCGTGGATCTGCCCAGGCCCAGGAAGCGGACGGACCCCAGATTTATTCAGCTGAAGGACGAGGTACAGGAACTGGTGATGGAAACCTGGAAAAATGAAAAGGAACGGCTGTCATAATGGAAGAAATCAGATTTGCAGATTTAATTGAAGAGCAGGCACAGCGCTATGGGGAGCGCTGTTTTATCACCTGCAGTTTAACAGGTCAGAAAGTCAGTTATACTCAGCTGGACAGGTTTGTGAAGGAACAGTCAGAGCAGCTTCGCAGGCTGGGTGTGGGAAAAGGAGATAAAGTTCTGCTGTTTATGGACAACAGCGTGGAGTTCGCGGTGTTATACTTTGCTGTGACCAGGTGCGGGGCAGTGGCTGTTCCCGCCAATACACTGTTAAAAGAGAAAGAGCTGCTCTATTTACTTAAGGATGCACAGGTGAGGGCGGTGATCACAGAACCTCTATATCGGGAAATTCTCCGGGGAAGCGCCGGGGATCTGGTGGAGGCAGTCCATGAAGCAGCACCTTTTGGCAGGGAGATACAGGTACTGTTATTAAAGGAGTGCCAGGATGACGGGAATGCTCCCTGCTCCCAGCGGGAGGATACGGCCATGCTCCTCTACACTTCTGGGACCACAGGCAATCCCAAAGGTGTGATTTTAAGCTATGGGAACCTGCTGGCAAAGGCGGAGCATATTCAGGAGGCCCATGGGCTGACCCAGGAGGATGTGTGTCTGTGTGTACTCCCCTGGTTTCATATTAATGGTCTTGTGATTACTCTGATTACGCCCCTGTACAGTGGGGGGCAGATTGTCATTGGAGGGAAATTCAGCGTCAGCAGATTCTGGAAGGATATTGAGAATTACCGTGTGACCTGGTTCAGCGGAGTTCCCACCATGTATTCCCATCTGCTGGCAAAGGGAATTCCAGAGGATAGAGATTACAGCAGCCTGCGGTTTGCCAGGTCTGCATCATCCCCTCTGCCGGTATCTGTGCTGGAAAAGTTTGAGAGTATCTGTCAAGTACCTGTGATTGAGTCTTATGGGATTACGGAAGGATGCAGCCAGATTACCACCAATCCCATGCCGCCCAAGGCTCGAAAATCCGGGTCAGTGGGACTGCCTTTTGGAAACCGGATAAAGATTGTGGACAATGAGGGCAGGGAGCTTCCCTGCGGCCAGGTGGGGGAAGTGCTGATGCAGGGAGATAATATTACCTGCGGATATTATCATAAGGAAGAAGAAACGAAGAAGGCTTTCAGCGGGGACTGGTTTCATTCAGGTGACCTGGGGTATCAGGATGAGGACGGGTATCTGTTTTTGGACGGCAGAATCAAAGAACTGATTAACCGGGCAGGAGAGAAGTTTCCACCCAGGGAAGTGGACGAGATTCTTTACCAGATGGAGGGCGTGGAGCTGGCCGCTGTGGCAGGGGTGCCGGATGCAGTCTATGGAGAGGAAGTGGCCGCTTTTATTAAGAAGAAAGACGGCGCTGTACTGGACGCCAAGATGGTTCAGGAATTCTGCAAGGATAAGATTGCATCGTATAAAGTTCCCAGAAAAGTTTATTTTCTGGAGGATCTTCCAAAAGGGGGAAACGGTAAGATTCAAAGGTTGAAACTTGTAGAGAGATATAAGAAAGGAGAGTTTGAATAATTATGAAAAATTGGAGAAAGATCATGGCAGCAGGATTGCTGTGCACGTTAGTATTGACAGGATGTGGTTCTTCTGGCAGCGGGGAAAGCGGACAGACCAGTACAGAGGCAGTGGAAACCCAGGAGGCTGTTGAGGCTGAAGAAACCCAGGAGGCCGCTGAGGATGAGGAGAGTCAGGATGAGGCTGCAGATAAGGATGGAGATTTGGCCGGAGACGCAGAAGCCATCCGTGTGGGTTCCAACCGTGCCATGGGCACAGCGACGCCTTTTGTGGCTCAGGAAAATGGTCTGCTGGAGGAAAGCGGGCTGGATATTCAAGTGTCCGAGTTTTCTGACGGTGCGGCTTTGATGGAGGCTTTTGCGGCAGGTGAACTGGATATTGCCATTGTGGGAATCGGACCGGTGGCCACCTGGATATCCAAAGGTGTGGATATGAAGATCGTGGCATCTGCCAACGGCGGCGGCCATGTGCTGATGGCCCGGAAAGAGACGGGGATCGAGACAGTGGAAGATTTAAAAGACCACATGGTAGCCGAACCGGGGATTGCCACAGTGACAGACGCTATGCTGAGAAGTAAGATTTTGAAGGAGGCAGGGCTTGACCCGGAAATGGACCTTACCTTGATCCCTGGTATGAAACCGGCGGATATGGCCAGCGTGCTCATGGCAACCAAGGAAGTGGACGCTATGATTACCTGGGAACCTTTTGCCGCTCAGGCGGAGGCCGATTACGGAGATGACATTCAGGTGGTTTATGACTGCGGTAAAGAGATTAAAGATGAGACAGGCTCCGATAATTTCTATCCTGTCAATGTAGTGGTGGCTTCTCAGGATTTTATTGACAATCAGATGGATCAGCTGAAGTCATTTATGGAAGTATACAAAGAAACTGTAGACTTCATCAACACAGACCCAGAGGCGAACAGTGTTCTTGCCAAAACACTCCAGATGGAGGAGAGCGTTGTGGAGGCGGCCAGAGACCGGGTAGATTACACATATGAAATTGATGAGGAGGCTTCCCTGGAGACACTGCAGTGGTCAAAAGATATGGGATATATTGAAGAAGTCCCAGCCGCGGAAGATTTGTTTTATGAAGTACAATAAAATGGGAAAGGCTTGTAACTGAGAAGGTACTGGACAGTTACAAAGGTTTTATAAATCACATGAAAGGTAAGATAAAACCGTTTCTGCAGGGGTGTCTGGCCATAGCGGCCCTGGTGGGCCTGTGGGCGCTGGCATCGAAGACAGGCATTTTCGGGAAAATGGACCCCGAAGATGCCGAGCTGCTGCTCCCCATGCCCCAGGTGGTATGTGAGGAATTCTGGGAGCTGCTTAAATCCGGATATCTGCTCTCTAATATTTGGGTGAGTATGAAGAGGGTATTGGTGGGGTTCGGCATCGCGGTGCTGATTGGACTGCCCCTGGGGATTTTTATGGGAATGAGCGTCACTGTGCGCAATTTCATCTATCCGCTGGTGCGCTTCTTTTCCCCCATTCCAGGAGTGGCGTGGGTGCCGCTGGCCATTTTGTGGTTCGGACTGGGGGACCGGGCAGCTATTTTTATCATTGTGATGGGCTCCCTGTCACCCATTATTATCAATTCCCTGCAGGGGGTGCTGAATGTTGACAGGAGTCTGTACGATGCGCTGCATATGATGGAAGCCAATGGGTGGCAGGTGGTTTACCACTGTATTGTGCCCAGCATTGTGCCATATGTAATCTCCGGGTTTCGTCTGGGGCTGGGGTTTGCCTGGAGGGTTGTGATTGCCGCGGAAATGGTGGGAGTGCCAAAGGGATTGGGGTATGTGCTCAGTGTGGGCAGGAATACTGCCAATACATCGGTTACGATTATTACGATTATCAGTCTCGGGATTATCATGATGCTTATGGAGGAAGTCCTGTTCCGTGTGCTGGAGAATCGTACCAGTAAATGGAAACAATGGGAGTAAGAAGGGGTTATGATTTTTTCATCGTATGAGTTTGTGCTGGGATTTTTCCCGGTTGTTTTTGCTGTATATTGGATATTAAACAGGTTTCGCTATTATCATTTATCAAAAATCTGGATGGCGGTGGCTTCGTTTTATTTCTACGCCCAGGGAAGCCCTGATTTCTTCGTCTTCTTTCTGGGAAGCGTCACGGCCAATTATGTGGTGGGCACCACATTGTGTAAAATGCAGGAGGATTCTTATCTGGCTCAGCGCAGAATTTTGATGGCTGTGGGAGTCCTTGCCAATGTGGCCCTTTTGGGATATTATAAGTATTACGATTTCTTTATTGAAAATGTAAACACACTGACAGGGCTGGACTTTGCAATGAAAAATATTGCCCTGCCCATAGGAATTTCGTTTTTTACCTTCCAGTTGATTGCATTTCTTGTGGATTCTTACCGGGGTCTGACGAAAGAATACAATGTGCTGGATTATCTGCTGTTTATCACCTTTTTCCCCCAGCTGATTGTGGGCCCCATTGTTCATCATAAAGAGATGACGGTTCAGTTTGAAGACGAGGGCAATATGCGTCTAAACTATAAAAATATTGCCCTGGGTATATTCATCTTTGCCATTGGCCTGGGGAAGAAGATGCTGCTGGCGGACCCGCTGAACAATAATGCAGCGGAGTTTTACGGGGCAGTGGGTGATCAGGTAACCATGTGGCAGGCGTGGTTTTATACCCTGGAGTATTCTATTTCTTATTATTTTGATTTGTCTGGGTATACAGACATGGCCATCGGTCTGGGGCTGTTCTTTAATATTCGTCTTCCGGAGAACTTTAATGCACCTTTTCGTTCCAGGAATTTTAAGGAATACTGGCAGCGGCAGCATATGACGCTGTCCCGGTTTCTGGGAGGATACGTATTTAAGAATGTATTCCGCAAGGGGTGTAAATGGCGCAACTATTATGTGGCCACTATGGCCACATTCCTGGTGTCCGGTATCTGGCACGGTGCAGGATGGAACTTTATTATCTGGGGTATTATGAATGGGGTTCTGGTGTGTATCAGTGCATATCTGGCATATCATAAGAAAGAACCGCCGTTTCTGGTGGGATGGTTTTTCACCTTTATCTTCATTGTGCTGACCCGTGTGATCTTTGTAGCAGTGGACATGCACGATACTATGGTGGTCTATAAAGCCATGTTCGATGTGAAAAGCCTGATGGAAATGGGATGGGCGCAGGTATCTTCCGCCTGTCTGGCATTTGGTTATGAAAATTATCAATTGATGCTGATTAGTCTGGCCGGCTTGTTGATCTGTTGGTTTGCACCTACTACAAGACATATGGCAGACCGATTTAAGCCGGATGTGAAACATTTTATTTTTACCGCTGTTTTGCTGGCTGTCTGTTTTGCCAGGATGAATCAGGTGGTAGAATTTTTGTATTTCCAGTTTTAAGAGAGGAGCGGGGAGTCCTTGAAGTATAAGAGATGGATGTTGGGGATGCTTGCGTTTGTTTTATTGGTGCTGGCAGGTATTGGTTCTTTGAATTATTTTGTAGACCCCTATGATTATTTTGCTTATGTGAGCGGAGATTATAAGGACTTGTCACCAGTGGACGGAAAAACAGGCTATGTCCGTCTGCTGAAGCTTACCCATGTGAAAAAATTTGCAGACCAGTATGAAGGGTATATACTGGGAGGTTCTAAGGCGGGGTCTTATCGGACCGAGAAGCTGGCGGAAATGGATGGATACCGCTATTATAATATGCATGAGTCTCTGGGAACTTTCCATGAGTATGAGGAAACGGTGAGGTATCTGCTGGAGATTGATGACCCAAAGAAAATCGTTTTGAATATCAGCGGCCGTGAATCTACCAAATACGACCTGCAGGCAGACGGAGCGGCGGTGAATCAGTTCCCAGCCGTTATGACGGGGGAATCCCGGGTGCTGGAATATATTGATTTTCTGCTGAAGGATGTGAAAGCTGCCTTTGAAAAGCTGGAGCAGGATCAGATACTGCCGGAGTTTGAATATTTTACGGGCGAGAGGAATCTGACCAGCCATTACAGGCAGTTTTTTAAGGACAGGGACCGGAAAACAGCCCGGTATCCCATGCGTTATTATGAAAACTATTTAAAGACACTGTTTACCAGGTCCATCGAGGGAACCTGTTATCGGGAAAATCTGGATTCCATGCGGCGGATTAAGGAGATGTGTGATCAGGCCCAAACGGAATTACTGGTAATCGTGGCGCCGGTTTTCATTTCAGAGAGGTCTTATTTTGAAGAACCAGAATACTGGGATTTTCTGGCTGAATTGGCCGCCATTACGGATTACTGGGATTTCAGCGCTTTTTGTGATGTGAATATGAACCCATATAACTTTTATGACCCGAAACATTTCTATTATGAGATGGGGGACGAAGTGGTGGAGACCATTATGGGAAATCCCGGATATGAAGGATTCGGTGTACATGTGACACTGGAAAATTGTGGGAAAGTATTGAAAAAGAGGGAGAAAGACTACTATCGATATAAGAAGGAATATGAGGAGACAGGAACCATCCTGCTGAAAGGGTATGAAGATTCCTGTACCATACCTCTGGAGAGTTCACATGCATTACAATAAAACATTGATGGTTGTGGAGGACGAAGAAAAACTTCTGCGCACCCTGTCGGATTTTCTGACCATACAGGGTTATGAGATTCTTCAGGCGTCAGACGGACAGGAGGCTTTGGAAATCTTTTGCAACAATATGAATAAAATTGATCTGGTATTATTGGATATTAAGCTTCCTCTGGTGAACGGGAATGAAGTACTCAATGAAATAAGGAGGAATTCCCAGATTCCGGTGATTATGCTGACTGCGAATTCCTCTGTGGAAAAACAGCTGTACAGTTTTTCACAGGGCGCTGATGACTATATTGTCAAGCCCTATACATTGGCGGTGCTTAAAGCTCATGTGGAGGCAGTGTTGAAAAGGGCCGGGAAAATGGACCAGTTTCTGGAGGCAGGGGAACTGCGTCTGGATCTGCCTGGCCAGAAGGTGTACAGAAAAGGCGAGTATGTGGAGACTACCCGCAGAGAATATGAGCTGCTGCAGTATTTTGTGGAAAATCAGGGACGGGTGCTGAAACGGGAGCATATTCTGGATGCTGTATGGGGGTTTGACTATGCCGGGGAGACCCGCACTGTGGATACAATGGTGAAGCAGCTGCGAAAGAAACTGACGGACGAATGTAATTATATACGTTCTGTATACGGAGTGGGATATATTTTTGAGGCGGAGGCGGATGAAGGGGAAAATTAGAAGAAAACTGATGTGGATGCAGCTGTCCATTCTGGCGGCTGTAATAGGGGGAGGTGCACTGATTTATTATCTGGCTGCGCCTTTTTATCATAGTTTTCAGAGAAACCAGCTGATATGGGAGGCCTATCATACCTTGAATGAAATGGACCTGGATATGCTGGAATACAGTGATGAATCCACACTTTGGCAGTATGAGGAACAGAACTTAAGGATTACCATTTCTAATGAGGAATTTTATCCTGTTTATACAACCTGGTCGGAGAATATGGAGCATCAGGTGTACCGCCATATTGTCAGAAATGTGGATGAATTCTCCATGACGCCCCAGCTTGTTTCCAGCCAGAGCGGCCAGTTTTCAATTGTAAAGCTGATGGGGATGCTTGAGCAGAACGGGGAAACATTTTATGTGAGCATTCGTGTAAAAAAGGCATCTGGTGAACTGGTTTTTCGAAATACAGAACTTGTGTTGGCTGTATTTCTTATGGCACTTGCCATCAGCCTTCCTATATTGTATATTTATTTTAGACGTCTGACCAAGCCCTTTGAGGAAATACTGGAGGGAGCAAATCGAATTGCCCGGCGGGATTTTTATGTAAATCTGAATGAGGACGGGGTTTATCGGGAATTAAACAGTCTGGCTAAGAATATTAATTGGATGGCTGCACAGCTTCAGAATATGGAGAAGCAGAAAGGTGAGCCTTCTGCGGAAATGGGCAGTAATAAGGAGCTGCTGGAAAATATCCGGAAAGATGTGGTGGCGGATATTTCCCATGAGCTGAAGACTCCGCTGGCCATTATTTCCAGTCAGGTGGAGATGCTGCAGTGTATGGATGACAAGATTGACCGGAGTTATTATTACAGCTCAATTGTGGAGGAAGTGTCCAGGATGTCAGATATGGTAGGCGAGCTGATGGATTTGTCCCTTCTTGAACAAAAGCTCCAGGAGATGGAGAAATGCCAGATCAATCTGACAGATATTATGGAGTATATCCGTTTAAAATACCAGGCGCTTTTTCGCCAGAATCATATTAAGGGGGAGTTTTCTCTGGAGACAAAGTGCTGTGTCTGGGGAAATGCCCATTATCTGGAACAGGCTGTTGACAACTATATTATGAATGCGTTCTCTCACACGGCCCAGGGCAACGGTATACGGGTGCGTCTCTATCAGGAAGATGGATGGGCTCATGTATCTGTCTACAATCAGGGAGATCATATCCCCACATCAGATATGAAAAAGATATGGCAGGGATATGTGGTGCAGCGTCCGAAACAAGATGCAGAAGAGGAAACTTTGGAGCAAAAGCACATGGGAATGGGACTGTACCTGGTCCGCCGGATTGTCCGGCTTCATCAGGGAGAATGCGGTGTGGACAACAGGGAAAAAGGCGTAGAGTTCTGGTTTAAAGTGCCCTGCATGGACAGCGGGCAGGAATAAGAATAGAGGAGGGTGAGAAGATGGATAAACCAGCGTTGGTGATTATGGCAGCGGGTATGGGAAGCCGTTATGGAGGATTGAAGCAGATTGACCCAGTAGATGAGCAGGGAGACATTTTGATGGATTTCTCCATTTACGATGCCAGACGGGCAGGTTTTCAAAAAGTAGTATTTATTATCAAAAGGGAGAATGAGCAGGCGTTCAGGCAGGCAATTGGAGAGCGTATTGGCCGATATATGGAAGTATCCTATGTTTTCCAGGATCTGAATGCACTGCCAAAAGGCTTCGAAGTGCCGGAGGGCCGTGTGAAGCCCTTTGGAACAGGACACGCTGTCTTGTGCTGTATGGATGAACTGAAGGGGCCGTTTGCTGTGATCAATGCAGATGATTATTATGGAAGACAGGGGTTTGAACAGCTGTATCAATATCTGACCACACATTCTGACGATGAGAAATACCGTTATTGTATGGTGGGATATGTTCTGGGGAATACTCTCACTGACAACGGACATGTGGCACGAGGGGTGTGCAGTACGGATGACAGAGGCTTTTTACAGGGAATCCAGGAGCGGACGCATATAGAAAAGCGCCCTGGCGGGGCAGTTTACACAGAAGATGGAGGGGGTTCCTGGAAGGAGATTGATACAGACAGCATTGTGTCTATGAATATGTGGGGATTTTCCATGAGTATTCTCAAGGAGTTACAAGAACGCTTTCCGGCATTTCTCAAACAGGGGTTCCAGGAGAATCCACTGAAATGCGAATATTTTCTTCCGTCAGTGGTAGGAGATTTGCTGGCAGAGGGAAAGGCATCTGTGGAGGTACTGAAATCTACAGATCAATGGCATGGTGTCACGTATCAGGAAGATAAGAAATCAGTGTCAGAGGCTCTCCGTAAAATGAAGGAAGCAGGGGAGTACCCTAGAACGGCATTACATGATTAGAGTGTCAAAAGTCCATTTTTATCGGTGAGTGACAGGCTGATCATTATAAAAATATATTTTATGCAGGAGGTAACGTGATATGACAATTTTGGTAACAGGCGGTGCCGGCTATATCGGGAGCCACACATGTGTGGAACTTCTTCAGGCTGGTTATGAAGTGGTTGTAATGGATAACCTGTGTAATTCCAGCAGGAAGGCACTGGATGCGGTTGAGGAGATTGCCGGTAAGAAGGTAACTTTCTATGAGACAGATATGATGGATAAGGCGGGAATGGATAAGATTTTCCAGGAGCAAAATATTGATGCAGTGATTCATTTTGCAGGCTTAAAAGCAGTGGGAGAGTCTGTTCAGAAACCGTTGGAGTATTATACTAACAATATTTCCGGTACTTTGACGCTGTGTGCGTCCATGCGTGAGGCTGGGGTGAAGAATATTGTGTTCAGTTCATCGGCTACTGTGTACGGAGATCCCGCCTTTGTGCCCATCACAGAGGACTGCCCCAAGGGACAGATTACCAATCCCTATGGACAGACCAAGGGCATGCTGGAACAGATTCTGACAGATATTCATGTGAGCGATCCAGAGTGGAATGTGGTTCTGCTTCGGTATTTTAATCCTGTAGGAGCTCATGAGTCAGGAAAGATGGGAGAGGACCCCAAGGGAATCCCCAATAACCTTACACCTTATATTGCCCAGGTGGCGGTAGGAAAGCTGGAAAAACTGGGTGTATTTGGGGATGATTATGACACTCCCGATGGGACAGGAGTCAGGGACTATATCCATGTGGTAGACCTGGCTGTGGGCCATGTGAAAGCCATTGAAAAGCTGAAAAAGAAGGAAGGGGTTTCCATTTATAATCTGGGCACCGGACGGGGCTACAGCGTTCTGGAAGTACTCCATGCATATGAAAAAGCCTGTGGAAAAACCATTCCCTATGAAATAAAACCGCGGCGGGCAGGAGATATTGCCACCTGCTATGCTGATCCATCCAAGGCGAAAGAAGAATTGGGATGGTCCGCTGCCAGAGGGATAGAAGAAATGTGTGCGGATTCCTGGAAGTGGCAGTCTGGACATCCCAATGGTTTTGAAGGGTAGATTCAAGTGTTAGAATGGGGCAGTACAAGTTTTTTCAGGGCGTTGACGGAGGCTTTGCTCAGCTCTCCCGCGGCCTCCTGATTGGCCTGTGCTGCCTCTAATAATTCGGCACGGAGTATTTTCACATCTTTGGGTGCCTCGATAGCCAGTTTGATCCAGTCACTGCCGATTTCAAGAACAGAGACGGTGACATTACCGTTTATGACCAGTGACTGGTTTTTCTTTCTTTGCAGTACCAGCATGTTTGACCTCCCTCTCGCTAACCTTTGTGATATCTTTCATACAATGGCGGAAATTGTATTCTGGCTGATCCAGAATCAGCTGGCGGGCTGACCGGGTTGTGGTGTTGACAGCAATGGGGCATTTCAGATTAATCGTGCTGTTTTCCATGACATCCTGTAAAACACAGATACAGTAATAGGAAATATCGTCGTCCTTGGGATTTCCCAGTGCCTTGCGGTCGCTATTGGAGATTTCGGGATGGTAATCCGGGGTGAGGAGGAAGGGATTCATGGTTATGAAGGCTATATCCTTATCATCCAGGCTCTGCAGACAGATAATTGCGTCGCTGTCCTCTTCCAGAGGAATGGGAAAATAATTTTTGTAGCTTTCAAAGCCAAACAAACCGTCCGGAAAATGGACGGTTTCTTTTGCGTCGTACTCCATTATTCCAAAATGTTTTGTATCTATATGCATTTGTGCATTATACCTCCTTTGGGAGACTGTATAGAAAGAATCCCGCTTATGCGGGATTCTCTGTCAATATATTAGGAAACACAGCCTCAATGCCTTGTTTATAGTAATTCCATGATTAATATCTGCCTATACCTGAATATCTACTCTTTCATAGTTCGGGTCTGCGCTGGGCGGTACATACATGGGACCGCCGATGTATTCAATATTCACATCCGGCATCTGAGTAATCTCAAGGCTCACATCACCAGGGATATACTGGAAGTCGCCGTTATTGACTTTCAGATTAAAGCGAAGCCGGTCCATCTCATAACGGGACGAAATATCAGGTTTTGTCCATTGGATATTTGGTGGTGCTTCTGGAATAAACCGCAATCCGAATTCTCCTGTTTTCAGGTTATTCATAAAATTCTGCTCTACGATTTTTCCGGTGGCATCTTCACCAATTTTAGCCTTCATCATAATATGGTTTTCGGATGCCCATTGCGCAGTAATATCAGCTGCGGCCTGCTTGCCCTTGGCTGCGGCCTGCTGAATGCTGGTAGGCGTAGATGGAATCATGGAATTGCGCGCGTCGAAAGTATCAATCCTTACCTTGCTGGGCTGACTCTGAATCTGAAATCCGCGCCCTTTTTCCCGGGAGATTTCTATTTCCGCACTTCCATGGCGCCGTTCTACCTGAGCTCTTTGAACTTTTAACTGATAAGCAATTGGTATCGTAGTAATTTGAAGCAGTGGTTTCATAAAACTTCCCCCCTTTCCTAGAGCGTGTTTGAAAATTCATTCACGCCACCCGTACGCCCCACTTTGCGGCAGATTTGCCCCTTATTCGGTTGCTGTAGCCCGCTACAGCGCCCTCATGCGGAACAAATCTCCCATATCATACCCTTGGGTACAAATTGTGACGCACGGTTGACATAAAGCAATTTTCAAACACGCTCTTGTCAAATTCTTTTATATTTTATCCTGTCCCTTATCTCATGAAGTCAAGAAAAGACTGTGATAAGAGGTTTACACCTATACGCAGGGCGGCATTGTAGGCATATTGAGCATAAGAATAATTGGTAATGGCGGCAGCCATATCCGGTGTAACCACCCGTTCCAGCTGAGTGGCCAGAGATAAATCATTGGCCTCCAGACGGTCAACGGTTTTCTCAAGGAAATTTTCCTTTACGCCGATTCCGGTGAGGGCATTGTCAGCCTGGATATGGTATTCCTTGATCTGAGTCACCATGGCGTCGCATGCCTGGTAGTCGAAATCGCCATCAGGCTGGGCCAGTTCCTTGGCTAACTGGGTACACAGATCTACCAGGTTGTTGGCCATTTTGCCGTCTTTATTTTTATCGCGGTAGTCAGCAAGAGTCCCATTTAAATTTTCGATGTTTTCTCCAGCTTTGCCGTTCCAAACAGCCTTCAGACCAGAGAAAGCAACATCGAATGCTGTAGAGGAAATAATTTCGTCATATGCCCCGGCGGTTGTGGCTTCTTTGAATTCCAAACCAAGACCAATATCCACATATAGAGTTTCTTGATTAAACTTCTCTAAATCTGTTAAACTGGCTGGATCATCCACAACTTTGCCCCGATAGGTTAATTTGCCATTTTCATTAATTCCAAACGGCGCTTCCGTTCCATTTGCGCCAGCCATAATATAAGTATTGCTGTAAGTAGCATTCAAACTCTGAAGAATGGAGTCACGGATGGACAAAACAGTATTGGCATAGGTGTCACGCTGTGATAAATTAGTCCCGTTCAGGGATTCTTTACCAAGTTTAGCATAAAGTTCTTCCGCGTATTTTACAACCTGATATACACTGTCTTCCTGGGCATCTATCTTGGACCTCAGATCCTTTGCCATATCCATATAGTCGCTGTTTTTCAAATACTGGCGGGTCAGGTTGGACGCTTTTGCGGCTGCAGAAGGATCTTCTTTTACACTGCAAAAATTCCGCTGAGTCAGTACTTTATTCTGCAGATTCATTTTATTTTCCGATGTTTTACTCAGATTTGTCTGGTAATTACGGATCATCATGCTTGTAGTTACTCTCATGATTGCTTACCTCCTTCTATTATCTGCCGCAGACGCCGGTTCCGTTGATCAGTTTATCGAGAATTTCATCCAGAGAAGTCATGAGCCTGGATGCAGCAGTAAAGGACTGCTGATACTGCATCAAATTTACACCTTCTTCATCAAGAGAGACACCGGATACCTGGTCTTTACTCTGGGCGATGGTATTGATAACGGTAACATGGTTATCCAGCAGGTTCTTTGTGGACTGCTGTTCGATACCCAGCGTAGATTCGATGGTATTTACATAGTAGTTGTAGAAATTACCTGTGTATATGGTACTTGTTGTATTAGTCGCTCCAGGAATGGGTACTTCAAATTTCTGGTCTTTATTCAGGTTATCTATAAATTTATTGATGTTATCATTCTGTGTGGAACCGGAAGTTGGGTCCTGTTTGGCTTTTAGCTTTACAATTCCGCGAATCCAGTCCTCATTGATCTTAATGTTAGCAGCGGTAAAACCTGAGGTCGCCCCGGTGTTGGTGGTAAATAAATTGCCGCCATCACCTGTTGGCTGACCATTGGCATCGTTGGCCTTCTGGTTCAACTCATTCATAACTGTGGCAAATTTATCAACCAGTAAATCAAATGCCTGCTCATAATACCCCAGACCTTTTTCAGTGGCAGCGTCGCCGTCAAATACCCCGGAACTGTTTAACATATCCAGCGTACCTTTGAATGTACCGCCCTCAATGAAAATGTTTACCGTATCGCCAGTTTTTTCCGTGATCGCTGTCTCAGCTGTAGCAGGTGTACCGTCAGGATTGGTGACTACTGTATTGCCGTTATATTGAAGATGATTCAAAGTTACTTCTGTAAATTTATCTGCGGTTTCGGATTCAAAACTGCCATACTTATCATTATCAATTAGTGTAAAACGTTCAAATTTCTGGTTTTTATTTAATAAAATATTAACCTGCACATTCTCAACCTTCTCTGTACTGGAGAGTTTTTCATCTGTGCGGATAATCTCAATAGGAATATAACTGGCCAGCTCATCCAGCTTGTTATTCCGGTCATCCTGCAGCTCCAGCGCAGGGTATCCAAGAACTTGGCTGTTCTTAATGGATTTGTTTAATTCGGCGATATCCTTCAGTAATGCATTGACCTGCCGGATAGAATTATTCTCAAAGTCATCGGTGATCTGATCCCGCTTGTCGGCCAGATTGGTGGCGTTGGCATGGAAGATATTGACTAAGGACTGCATGGAAGCCCGGACAATGGAATCGTCCAATTCAGAACCGGTAGAGTTGGCCAGGTCCAGCAGTTTGCTTTCCAAGTCAGAAAAAGCATCCTTGATGGAACTTTTCATGGTCTCGTCAAAAACGCCTTCTACTTGCTCCAGGATTGAGTTCTTAGCGTCTGATGCGCCCACATTCGCCATCTGATTCCGGTACTGGATATCCAGATAAGGATCCCGGATCTGGGAAATCCCGGTGATCAATACACCGTTTCCCACCTGGGCAGTGTAGTTGGAATAGGAATAATTTCCGTATCCCATGCTCATGCTGACTTGATCCAGCCGTTGTCTGGTATAGCCTGCTGTATAAACGTTGGATATATTCTGTCCTGTCACGTCCAAGGCCTTCTGGCTTGCAGTCAGTGCACCCCGGGCAACAGAGAATCCGGCAAAAGTTGCTCGTAACATGTCATCCCTCCATTCAATAAAGTTTACGCTTTTCTATTCCTTAAATGATGATTATTGGACTGATTCAGCTTGCTGGGAGTCCCATCACTGGTATATGCCTGGCTTCCCTGGGCTGCTTTTTTGGCAATCGCCGCATTGATATGATGAAGACTGATTTCCAAAGCTTTCTGAGCGCTGTCCTTGGTATCGTCAAACTGTCTGACGTTTGCCGAGAGCTGGGCAAACAAAGGCTCAAGTTCTTCTCTTTCAACGACAGAGACCTGCGACAGGATTTGTTGAAAAGTCAATCTCTCCCATCCCAGGTCCTTTTGTATTGCTTCCCTTTTCTTATCCAGACCGCGCAGTTTCATGATGGCGGCCTGCTCCTTTTTCATGGCTTCCTCCACGAAGGTAACCCGATTTTGCTGTACGGCTTTCAGTTTTTCAGTTTCCAATTGGTCGAATTCTTCAATCAGTATAATCAGGTCTCCCACTACTGTTTTGAAGTCATTGAAATTGTGCATGGACTATACCTCCCTGCTCAGCATCATGCGTGAAGCAATCTCCTCGAACTGGATACGGTATGTTCCACTGTCAATCTGATTTTTGATAGTTTGAATTTTTTCTTCAGAAGCCTGTGTATTCCTGACCTCACCGGATACTGCTCTGGCTAAAGAAGATGAAAAGGTTTTCTCAGCAATCTGCCTGGAGTCAGACTGAATGATGATGGCATCATAGTTACGATTAGCCTTTTCCGTATTCGTGGCTTTAGCAGCGGCTTTGTTAACCGGAGGAAGCTCAAGATGGTAATTTGAGATATTATTTAATGAAATTTTCATATGCTTCATACTCCTTTCGACAATTGCTGGATTACTTCGCCTATATAAAGTATCGCCATTTTACGGAAAATATTAATAGACAAAGCGGGGGAAATTATAACTTATTCAAATGGTTTAACAGAACATTTGCAATGTTTGCACAGGAGGCCTGCTGGCAGACCGCGCCGATATTGTGTGCCACCATGGGCATGCCGTATACCACACAGGAATCTTTGTCCTGACCGATGGTGTAAGCGCCCCTTTTGCGCATTTCCAGCAGGCCGGCGGCTCCATCTTTACCCATTCCAGTGAGTATGATACCGATGCCGTTCTTTCCCACGGAACTGGCCATGGACTGAAACAGCACATCCACAGAGGGCCTGTGGCCGCTGACTTTTGGTCCTGAGGCACAGCTTACTGTGTAGGAGACACCTACTCTTACTACGCGCATCTGCAGGTTTCCAGGAGCAACCAGAATGCGGCCTTTTTGAATTTTATCCCCATTTTCTGCCTCTTTCGCCTCCATTTTACAGATGCGGTTCAGCCGTTCTGCGTACATTTTGGTAAAACCTTCAGGCATGTGCTGAGTTACAACGATTCCCGGCGTATTGGCCGGAAGATTCCGGACTACCTCCAGGGTGGCTTCCGTGCCTCCGGTGGAAGCGCCTATGGCAATCACTGTGTTGTTTTGGGACAGCGCGGACATGTTACAGGTCAGTGATGCGCTGCCTTTCGGCATAGTGGGCAGTGCGGATGCAGTTCCGGGCACCCGGACTTTGGCCCTGGACGCAATGCTGATTTTACCGGCCAAACCGTTGATAAAACTGGCTACATTGTTGTTTCTTGTCATATCCGGTTTGCGGACAAAGTCCACTGCCCCTGCCTGGAGAGCGTCAAAAACGCTGAGATTCAGGGAAGATACCAGTATAATGGGAACCGGGTATTTGGGCAGCACCCGTTTGACAAAATCAATGCCGCTCATGCGCGGCATTTCCACATCACAGGTGACCACATCCGGTTTTAACTGCGCAATTTTATTCTGTGCGTCGAAGGCATCCACTGCATAACCGGCAATCTGAATCATGGGCTTTTGGGACAGATTATCAATCAGCAGTTTGCGGAACAGCATGGAATCGTCCACAACAAGCACTCGTATTTTTTTGCCTGAGAGCATTTGCTCACCGCCTTTCCGTTATTTGCTGTCTTCGCTTTTGCGATAGGTAGCAGGCATGATGTAATCATAAGGTGTGCGTTCCTTATTCAGGTTTTCAGAATGGCCGATCAGCAGGTAAGCTCCCGGATTGGATGCCTGGTAGAAACGTTTTACCAGGGCTTCTTTTGTGTCCTGGTCGAAATATATCATTACATTTCTGCAGAATATTACATCAAATTTCAGTTTAAAGTGTATCGGACTCATCAGATTGAAGGTGCGGTAGATCACATTGGAACGCAGAGGCTTGGAGACTTCGTAGGTTCCAGGGGCTCCCTTGACAGGAATAAAATATTTGCGCTTCCAGTCCGGGGGCAGTTCCCGCAGAGATTCTTCCTCATACAAACCGTTTTTGGCCTTGGCCAGAACCTGGTGGGAGATATCAGTAGCCAGAATCCGGGTGTCCCAGGCATTGGCCTGAGCACCCAGGAATTCCCGGATTAACATGGTGATGGTGTAGGGTTCTTCCCCGGAAGAACAGCCTGCACTCCAGATACTCATAACCCGGTTCTTTTCTTTTGTTTTCACAATATAAGGCAGGATGGTATCCCTGAAATAATCAAAGTGAGTCTTTTCCCTGTAAAAATAAGTGTAATTTGTAGTCAGTTTATTCAGCATAATCTCATTGTCCTTGGCGTTTTTGCCAGAGACAATGTGATCCACATATCCGGTAAAATCAGAGTAGCCCATATTTGTGATCGTATTGGACAGCCGCCCGGATATCAGCTGGCGTTTTTTGCTTAGATCAATGCCGTAATTTGATTTCACATAGTTTACCAGACGGTGAAAATCCTGGTCAGAAATATTTAACATGGGTTCCTCCTACATCATCATCTGTTCATTCACCAGCTGTTCGCAGTCCAGAAGCAATACCACGTTATTGGCATCCAGGGATATCATCCCATTCACCAGCTCCTGCTGTTTATTCACAGGCACAGGCGAAATCTTGCTCAGCTCGCTGTCTACTACCTGGGAGACAGAGTCCACCAGGATTCCTAGGGAGATGGAATCAATCTCCAGGACAATGATGCAGTTGTTGTCGCCGTAATCAACGGGCATTTTGCCCAGGCGGGACCGGATATCCACGATAGGGATGATCTGTCCGCGCATATTGATGATTCCTTTAATATAATCCGGCACCATGGGCAGTGTGGTAATTGCATGATTCGTGAGGATCTCAATTACATATTTGGTGTTTACCGCAAATGTCAGCTCATCAGAATGGAATGTGAGGAAACGTTCCTTTTCCACTTCCACCTCAACCACTTCGTCCAGATCGGCATCTATGATATTTTTTGTTTCTTCAGCCATTTCTAGTCCTCCAATTTCCATGTGTTTTTAATACTGGGCCATTTCATAAAGCTTCAGGATATCCAGGATAATGCTGATATTCCCATCTCCCATAATGGTACATCCGCTGATACCGGAGTTTTTGATGTTAAAACTATTAAGATAGGAAGGAAGAGGTTTCACCACCACCTGCTGTTCACCCAGAAGCTCGTCGACGAATAAGCAGTAAGAGGTATCGCTGGCTTCCACCCAGATTAAGATACCGTCTTCGATACTGGTAATCTCTGTATCAATATTATAAAGCTGATGCACACGGATGATCGGATAAAATTCATCCAGACATTTGACAATCTCGTTTCCTTCCGCGTCATATACCACATCTTCGTTGGAAACCTTAATAGACTGCCGGATGTTGGCAATGGGTACGGTGAAGATGGAGCTGCCCACTGCAATTTCCATGCCGTCTACAATGGCCATGGTCAGAGGTATTTTCAAAGTTGTGCAGCTTCCCTGGCCCAGTTCACTGGAAATGGTCACAGTACCGCCCACAGATTCTACGTTCCGCTTCACTACGTCCATTCCCACACCACGTCCGGAGTATTCGGTTACTTCTTCGTTGGTGGAAAAACCTGGAAGCAGCAGAAGAGAAAGTATTTCTTTCTTTGTGTATTCGCTTTCCGGTTTTGTCAGCAGTCCGTTCCTGGCGGCTTTGGCCAGAATGGCCTGGGGATTCATGCCCCGGCCGTCATCTTCCACTTTGATGATGACTTCACTGCCGGTATGGGTAGCTGAGAGGATAATCTCTGCCTGGGGAGACTTGCCGGCCGCAACGCGTTCTTCGGGGGAATCTTCCACACCGTGGTCCATTGAGTTCCGGACAATGTGCATGATCGGGTCGCCGATGTTATCTACAATGGACTTGTCCACTTCGGTATCTTCTCCGATAATGGTCAGTCTCACGTCTTTGTTGAGTTTTTGTTTCATATCCCGCACGATCCGGTTCATTTTCTGGAATACTCCGGATACGGGAACCATGCGCAGAGACATGGCAATGTCCTGAAGGTCCTTGGTGAGCTTGCGCAGCTGACGGGTGGACTTCATGAAATTATCCAGCTTCAGCCCCTGAATATCGGGGGAAGATGTCACCATGGATTCGGTGATGACGATCTCGCCTACAATGGCCACCAGCGCGTCCAGTTTGGAAAGGTTCACGCTGATCAGGCTTTGTTTTACCGGGCCGCTGTGGGCTCTGGCATTGGCTGCCGGTTTGGCCGGAGCCGATTCACTTGCGCTTTCAGATGCTGTTGATGAAACTTCAGCAGTCGGTGCAGGTGCTTCGGGCTGCTGCGTCTGGGGTTCGGCGGCTGCCTCCTCTTTCTTCAGACGGGCATTTTCAATGACCTCGTAGGACTGGATATGACTGGCATCTGTGATCACATGGATCATCTTTTCAATATGTTCTTCCTGCTCCACAGCCAGGAAAAAGCCGTGGTCAACGATATCCTGGCAGGTATCGCTGTTGGTCTCTATGTCCGCAGGGTAAAAGCGGAAATCAATGTTCAGGTCCTGCATGGAGGTAATCAGCATAAATGCCCGCAGGTTCTCCATGCCGCAGCCTTCTTCAAACAATAATTTGATGAAAAAGGGAGCGTCATCATCCGGGCAGTGGGCCAGTTCCATATTCAGTTCTGCCACAGAAGGAGTCTCCGGTGTGGCTGCTGTCTCCGGCTGGCTGGCCGGGGAAGTATCTTCGGCGTCACTGATTTTATTCAGGAAACTATTAATTTCACCAACAATGTTGTCGACATTTTCAAGGAGTGGTTCATTATTTTCCACTTTCTCAATTTCAGACCGAAGCATATCCGTGGATTTGAACATAAGGTTGAATAAGCTTTTCTTCAGTTCCGGCGCAATGGCATCCATGCCATTCTCACGGATATAGAAAAACAGGTCTTCAATGTGATGGGCGATCTGGTTCAAAGACCCAAATTCCATCATTGCCGAGGAACCTTTGATGGTGTGCATGATACGGAAAATCTCATTTACGTCATCCGTGCTGAATTCCTCGACTTTTTCTGCTTCTATAAGCAGTTCATCAAGTTGTTCCATAAGAGAATTTGTCTCGAATAGATACATATCAAGCATGCTATCTGTACCGTTATCCATAATTTCTAACACCGCCTTGTAATTTTTTAAAATTTAGTATATAGTACGTATATCGACACAGTGAATGAAAAAATTAATATAGCAGGTGGAAAAAATGCCGAATATTTTGAGAGTGACCACGCCTCCCACGGGCCTGGAAAATAATAATGTAAAAAACAATCCTTTGACAACAAATGAAAAACAGATACAGAATCCGGTAGACCCGGGAAAGGTAGTCCGGCCCGACGGCCGCGGTGACGCGGGGGACTCCCAGCAGACAAAACTGGGAATGAATACACAGTCGAATTTCGGGAATTTTATTCAGCAGATCAACGATGCGCCTCAGCTGACACAGTTGTTTTCCACCTTGTTTCTGCAGGGCATGGGAAACATGGTGGAGTCCGGCATCGGTCCGGAATTTGCCGAGGAAATTGCAAAATTCATGGAAATGATGAAAATGTCTGACGGCCAGCTGGTGGATTTCCTGAAAAACCAGGCCCATGGGGCTGTCCGCTATACAGGGACTTTTTATAATATGCTCCGGCAGGTTATGAATGAGACTCAGTCGGTGGAGCTGAAAGCAGGCGTTCTGGACCTGTTAAAGCAGATCAATGATATGTCGTCCGGTTCCCATCTGTTAGAAAATATAAAAGGCAATTTGGACCTGATCACGCAGTATATGATGCGTTCAGACCGGGAGCCCCTGCGCCAGCTGATGGAGCGGCTGGATATGACGGCCCTTGCAGGAGATACAAAAAGCAACGGGATGCTGCTGAAGAATGAGATCATTCCCATGCTGGGGCAGTACGTGGCAAAGACCAGGGATTTTGGCACCATACGGGATCTGATCGGGGTGTTGACTTTCAATGTGTCCAGATACGAGAATGGCAATCTGGATAAAGTGATTGACAGCTTTGCGAAACTGCTGAATTTTCAGGGGTTCCGGTCAAAATTCCAGGCGGTATCCCCGGATATGCTGCCCCAGATTCTGCGCCATACAGAGTATGCCAAAGCAACCAGGGAAAATACCTGGGCGGATAAGTTCCTGAAAATGGTACAGTTCGGCATTCAGGGAGAGGCGGGACTGGAAAACAAACAGGTGTTCCAGAATCTGATGAATGCAGTGCTTTTAAATGAGAGCGTGTATATGCCGGTACTGCATTTGATGCTTCCCGTGGAGCTCAATGGGCAGACCATGTTTTCTGAAATGTGGATCGACCCGGATGATGACAGCGGGGCTGCAGACGGGGAAGGGCGCAAAGCGAAATTACTGATCAAATTTGATATCAAAGATGTGGGATTTTTCGATATGATTCTGCTGTACGGGCAGGATAAGATGGATATGTATCTGTCATACCCGGAAGAACTTGCGGATAAAGAGGGGGAGATTAAGAATTCACTGGAGATGATTATGGCGGATAACGGCATTTCTTTCCGCTCACTGGTTCTGGAGAAAGCAGCAGAGCCCATATCCATCTCCCAGGCATTCCCCAAAATATTTGAAAGGAAGAATGCGGTAAATGTCACGATTTAATGATTTGCTCAATAAAAAAGCAGTTGCACTGAAATATGACGAACGCCAATCCGCGGCTCCCATAGTGGTTGCCTCCGGAATGGGGTATGTGGCTGAGAAAATGGTAGAGGTTGCCAATGAGAGCGGTGTTCCTGTATATGAAGACAATTCGCTGGCCACGGTTTTGTCCCAGCTGAATCTGGGAACAGAGATTCCTGAAGAGCTCTATAAGGCTGTGGTGGATATCTATGCCTATTTTCTGCGGTTTGTCCCGGGGAGCGTGGAGCAGACGCGGGAACAGACAGAGGACGTAGAGGACGAAACCGGGGCTTCCCAGGATGGGCAGTCTGAGGCAGATGTGCAGACAGAGGAGACTTCCACCGAGGTGGTACAGGCAGCTTCCGGTACAGGGGAAAGTGTGTAGAATTGCTGCCGGGTATGCGGCGTGTGGCTGGGAAAATGATGGTATAGGGCGGGTGAAATACATAAGATTGGTACGCATTTTCGTAAAAAGAGGGGTGGGATTTTGGGGAAAATATTTAATACCAGCGGGGACTGCAGGCCAACGCTTCACTATATGGTCAATATTGAAAACAGACTGGCAGAGATAAAGGAAATGGTGGACCGGGGGGATTATTTCACTATCAATCGTGCCCGGCAGTATGGAAAAACCACTACATTAAAGGCTCTAAGGTATTATCTTCGGGAAGAGTATGTGGTGGTAAGCCTGGATTTTCAGGGGCTGAGCCATCAGGATTTTGAGACAGAGAACTGTTTTGTGAAGGCGCTGGCAAGAGAAATCAAAAGAAAGCCCCTGTTACAAAATGAACTGCCCCATGAGACCGTGGATGTTCTGGGAAGGTTTGCGTGTGGGATGCAGGGGATGGGGCTGGCAGAGTTATTTGAATGTTTCAACGGGTGGTGTCATGAATCGGCAAAACCGATTGTTTTTATGATTGATGAGGC
This sequence comes from uncultured Lachnospiraceae bacterium, assembly GCA_910588825.1. Lineage (GTDB taxonomy): Bacteria > Bacillota > Clostridia > Lachnospirales > Lachnospiraceae > MGBC164599. Next base: position 3,738 of record CAJURF010000012.1, on the reverse strand, counting down.
TGACAGTGCCACAAATAATCAGGTGTTTCTGGATTTTCTTGCCCAGCTCAAAAGGGTTTACCTTGAACGGGATGAAATACCGGCTTTTCAGTCTGTCATACTGGCAGGTGTGTATGATGTGAAAAATCTGAAGCAGAAGCTGCGGCCAAACGACAGACAAAGAGCGAACAGCCCCTGGAATATTGCGGCGGATTTTCGGGTGGATATGAGTTTTTCAGCGGCGGACATTGCCGGAATGCTGGGGGAATATGAGGCGGATTTTTGTACAGGAATGGACGTGGAAGAAATGGCTGGCCTGATTTATGAGTATACATCAGGCTATCCTTTTTTAGTATCACGAATCTGCAAATTAATGGACGAACGTGTGGCGGGGCAGGAGGATTACCCAGAACTAGGAACCATTCTGTATCAGATTTTGTTTACCGGGAAA
>CAJURF010000012.1:0-3208 GCA_910588825.1 uncultured Lachnospiraceae bacterium | reverse complement strand
AAAGTTGCGGAGATTCTTTTGGGGGATAAGGTTCTTGTGGAAGCGGTGGTGTGAAGCGGCTGAAAATCAGACACATGGAGGCTCAGAGTACATTGATTTTAGGAAGGAGGAACATGGGCATTTATCTGAACCCAGGAAAATGATATGACCTCGTTTAAAAGCAAGGACGATATTTTGACCCTGTTGGTGCATCTTGGGTATCTGTCCTATGATGAAAGGACTCAGAGAGTTTTTATACCTAATGAGGAGGTGCGAAGTGAATATGTAAATGCTATTGAAGATGATGGGTGGGCATCAATTACGATAAAAGACTAAGAAGCACAGTTGTAAAATAGAGAAAGCTGGAATTTTTTGAAAAATTCCAGCAAATATATATAAAGTATTGACGGTAATGGAGATCAATGTTATAATCTAAACACTTAATTAAATACATAAATAAAGTATTAAGAATTAGAAATGCAGTTATATTTTTTGGAAGGAAGTGGACAGCAAAAGGCAAAAGGGGGAAGGGATATGAAGAAGGGGGCCAGCAGTATCGAGGTTAAAAGACTGAACCGAAACAGGGTGTTCCGGTATCTGAACAGCCGGGAGAGGACATCTATGCCGGATATTGCAGAAGCTCTGGGAATGAGCGGGCCCACGGTCCTTCAGATTATCCGGGAGCTGAAAGAACTGCAGATAGCCCAGGAGGTAGGGGAATTCCGTTCCACTGGAGGCAGGAAAGCGAAGGCCATTGCTTCTGTGCGCAACGCCTGTTATGCAGCGGGGCTGGATATCACCCGCAATCATTTAAGCCTGGTAATTACCGATTTGTCGGAAAAGGTGTTGAAGCATGTACGCATCAGGGAGCCGTTCACCTGCAGTGACAATTATTTTCGAAAAATAGGTGCCCTGCTGGAAGCGTTTATTGATGAGAACAAAGTGCCCCGGCAGAAAGTGACTGGGGTGGGGCTGTCCATTCCGGGAATTGTGGACCAGGAGGGGAATATTTCCTATTCTCATACGCTGGACCTGGAACATGTGGATGGCAGCCGGTTTGTGAAATACATCCCCTATCCCTGCACCATGCTCAATGATGCCAATGCGGCAGTCATAGCGGAGTGTTCCGGTAAAGATGTTCCCAGAAGCATGATCTACCTGTCCCTGAGCAACAGTGTGGGCGGGGCTATTGTATTCAGGCAGAACCCTCTGCCAGAGGGCCTCCTGGACATGCAGGATAGTGTTTTTCGGAAAATTTACAGGGGCGATAACCAGAGAGCAGGTGAGTTTGGGCATATGGAAATCCACCCGGACGGCCCGGTCTGTTACTGCGGCAAAAAAGGATGCCTGGATGTCTACTGTTCAGCACTGAGACTGGCCGATTTGACAGACGGGAACCTGGGGCGTTTTTTTGAGGAGATGGAGGCCGGGAATCAGAAATGGCGCAGTATATGGGAAGAATATCTGGACCATCTGGTACTGGCAGTGGATAATCTGAGAATGTGTTTTGACGGAGATGTGGTGCTGGGTGGTTATGTGGGAAGTTATATGGAACACTACATGGATGGAATCCGGGCCAGATGTGCCAAGCGGAATATCTTTGGGCATACCGGAGAGTACGTGCGGGCCTGCAGATATCGGATAGAAGCGTCAGCCCTGGGAGCGGCAATCTTCCAGATTGAGAAATATATAGATGAGATACTGGACTTTCCCAGCATAAACTTCCAACGGAAACCGGAAAAAATAAGAAAAGCTTGATGCGAAAAATAGAATTGTAAAAATTGCATAAAACATCTATAAAATCTTTGGGGAATATTGCCACTTGTGTAGAGAAGTCATTATAACTATAATTAGATTTATAAAATGATTTTATAAAATGATTTTGCGAATTACTTTTTTAAATGTTTCCCAGATGAGGCGCCTGCATTTTTATGGGCAGATTAAGGCGTCTCCTGATAATCCACGATAGCTTAATAGCCAAGCTATAAAAAAATATATCATAATTAAAGGGAGGACAAGTAATTATGAAGAAAAAAGTTTTAGGCTTAATGCTCTGTGCAGCAATGGCGGCATCTATGTTAGTGGGATGCTCAACTAAGACACCTGGTACAGGAAGCTCAGATTCCGGTACAGAGGCCAAGAGTGATGCAGGAAGTGACAGCGATGAAGGCGGCAGTGCAGACGGTTCCGCTAAAATCGGCATCACCATCCAGAATCTGAAAAATGATTACTGGGCAGGCGTTATGGGCAAGCTGGAAGAAATGCTGAAAGAAAAAGGCTATGACTACACACTGATTGACTGTGAAGACAACTCTGCAACACAGATCAGTCAGATCGAAAACTTTATCACATCAGGCTGTGATCTGATCATGGTTCATCCTTCTGATGCAGAAGCGGTAGAAACAGTATGCGGCGAGGCATTGGATGCAGGAATCAAAGTAATGTGCTGGGATGACCCCATGGAAAACACTACAGCTAACTGGGTTCTGGATAATACAGCCCTTGGAAAGGATATCGGAAAAGCAGCAGCAGACTTTATCAATGAGCATTATACAGCAGATGAACCTGCTGAAGTATGTGTAATCGGTTATCCGGCAACAAAAGTTCTTCTGGAAAGACAGAATGGTATTGAGGCTGGTCTGGAAGAAAACTGTGACGAGGGCAATTTTGAAATCGTAGCGGAGATTGACGGTCTGGTAGCTAATGAGGCTCAGGCAAACGTTGAGACTACTCTTTCCGCACATCCGGACTGCAGCGTATACGTAGGCGTTGGAGCTGGCGCTATGATCGGTGCAAACGAAGCTCTTCTGCAGAAATTCGGCGGAGCAGGCAAAATTCCGGAAAATGTTGGTGTTATCACAACTGACGTTACTCCGCAGCAGTTAGATTCTCTGGAAGCAGGAGATGAAGCCGTAAGATCAATCGTTGGTTTCGAAGGTTCCAGCACAGATACTGCAGCAGCATGTCTGGAAATGTTTGAAAAAATTCTGGCAGGGGATGATTTCTCCGGTGACAATCATGAAGTTTACAGACCGACTTCACTGATCACAGAAGAAAACATTGCAGATATCCAGGCAGGTATGTAATAATAACAGGAAGTTGAAAAGAATCAGTCCAGGGCGGTTATAAGACCGCCTCTGGCAATAAATATGGCCACGGGGGAAGAATATGAGCGAAGAATATGTATTACAATTACAGCATATAAGAAAAGAATACCCGGGTGTTGTGG
>CAJURF010000011.1 GCA_910588825.1 uncultured Lachnospiraceae bacterium | reverse complement strand
TTTTTAGGAGAAAATTTTTTTCATTTTTCTATTGACATTTATTAGCTGGACTATCTCTTTGGCAAATGAATAAATTGTCCAAAATAAAAATCATATTTTTCTGGTTTAAAAGGAGATGTTCCTGCATCATGGAAGAAAGTAAATTCACCAAAATAAATTTTTCTATTAAGTAAATACATATCTATTCTTACCTGTATCATTCCCTTTGAGAGCCTCTCCGCTATTTCTACCATTTTTTCAAATTCAGCAGGCTTCTCCAGCTTTTCTATCGAGTTTTTGCAAGCAAAAGTGACCGGAATATGTACGAAATCTCTTGTATATCCATCATTGGTTCTATTTTCTGTATGGCCTATTCCCGTACAAACCATTACCCATTGCACCTTGCCATCGCAGCAAAAGAATTTATATTCTGCACAACCAGGAGCAGACAACTCTATATATTTCTCTGCGATGATCCGAGGCCTGACATTTTTATATGGATATTCTCTGTGGTAATAATAATAATTATGTTTCAAACATCGCTCTAGTTTTTTCCTGCTTTTCTTTATATCCTTAGTCGTAATCATGCACACTCCCCCTGAATCGTGTGTGCATTTCAACACAAAAAGATCTGGCAAAGTTTCAAAATCTATATCTTCAAATTTTTCCCAAACACCAATTGTCGGAATAATATATTCTGCACCAATCTTATTTGAAACATAAAACTTAACTTCATATTTATCTACAAGTTTAGTATATAATGGTTCTGTACAGTTGAGTTTTAGCCACTGTAGTTTTTCGTTAAATGTTTTAGGATTGTCCAAATCAAGTTCATATCCCATTGATGCTTTAAATTCTCTTTTCAAATATTCTTTATCCGGCATCCTATTGTATATGCCTATTCTTGCATTTAAGAGAAATCTATAATCAGAATTCGTTATATATTTCCTTAATATTTTTGCAAATCTCTTTATATTCATTATTTTTCCTTTAATTCAAAATAATTATTTATTGCCATTCCAAAAATGCCAGTTTTCATTCAAATATTGCATTGAAAACTAAAATTTACATAAATTAAAACTTTCTCAACACTTATTTTAAATAAATCACTTCTTTATAGATTTTTTACATTTAAAATCTGTATTACTATTTAGCACAACAAATAAATAGAGCAAACATGCAATGATAATATCAAACAATTGATTCATATATACATGTGTAAAATTTAAAAACAACATACCCACCATATAAGCCCAGACAAATGCTCTGTCAGTTTCTACCATATTTTTATTATGCAACATTTTCTTAATAATAACGGTATAAATTCTTACAAAAAATATAGCCCCCACTATACCAAAGTCTGCCAATATTTCAATAATATTACTATGCGCATAATCTCCATATTTATTAAGATATCTGAAATTATAAATTCCCCATCCCTGCAATGGGCGTTCCTTAAAAAGCTCAATTCCCTGTTCCAAAAAGTATGTTCTCATAATAGTGCTAACACTTCTCGATTGCTTTCCAACCAAAGTTCCAAGAAAATCAATCAACCTTTCTCCAATGATATTATAAAAATTGTAACTCTTTGTAATAATAAAGAATATAATAAGAATGAAAGCCACAACAATCATGATATTTCTTATTAAATTAGATATATCTTTTCTATTTTTCAATATCATAAATATTCCAACTGAGAATATAGTAAATAGAATTGCCGACTTCGAACCAGAAAATAAAACTCCTGCACATAAAAAGAGTGCTAGAATCAGATCCATTAACTTTCGATAATAGTCATAAAAATACACACAAAAAAATAATGCCACAGCAAAAATAATACCAGCTCTATTTGAATTCAGCACTGTATTGTCGAACCTAGCATCCAGCATATTTTCCCCATAAAATTTAAAAATGTAAATTTCAAGTAAAATCGCTGAAAAGATTAGCATCCTAAAATATAAATAGACCTGCTCAGCAGATTCAATATAAATACTAACTACAAAACATGTAACCAAAATTAATAAAAAAACAATTGCTGAATTAAATTGATATTCGGTAATCTGGTATGACCACACAAAAGAAATAAGACTCCAGGAAACAAATACCGCCCATCTAACCACAAATCCAAGTTTTTCAATCTTTACTTTTCTTCGAGCACATACAAGCATTGCCAAAACACAAAAAAGAACTATTAATATTTTATATAAAGAATTATTTATATGTACTAATAATGTACAACTCACACAACAAATTGCCGCAAGCAACATATCAATAAAATCCTTTAATTTTATACGAGAACTAATTACAGAATTCATATTATCAAATGGACTGCTCTTGAATAAAGTTTTTCCACATAGAATAAACTTTTTCAGGATGCAGTTTTTCTCCTATCTTTTTCGCTTCTATCCCCATACGATCTGCCTTGTCTTTGTCACTTAACAGTGTCATTATGGCCGCTGTTAGTTCTCTGGTATTTCCAACCTCTACGAGCATTCCGTTCTCGTCATGCCGAATTAAAAATGATGTTCCACCTATTGGACAATTTGTCGCAATGCAAGGCAATCCCATAGCCATTGCCTCCATAAGTACATTCGGCATTCCTTCATAATTAGAAGATAAAACAAATAACTCAGCTTCTTTTAATGCATCTTTAATTGACCTGCAAAATCCTGGGAAACAAACATCTTTTTCAATTTTTAACCTTTCACTCAATTGTTTCAATTTCTTTTCTTCATTACCCTGTCCATATATCACCAATTTATGTGATCTGAATTCATCTGGCAGTTTCGCATAGGCATTTAAAAGCATTGACCAGTTTTTCTGTGGTGACAGTCGGCCCACACCTATAATATTGCCATTATGATTTCTTGTATATGTACCTTGATCTGCAATAAATTCTATGGCAATCGGATTAGGAATAACCTCAGTATGTACTCTGTCCTCCAGTTTGTACCATTGTCGTGCTTCTTCTGTCTGAAAAATCATCCCCCTTGCTTTTGATGCATAATATCTTAATAATAACTGCATTAGTTTTGAATAACTGGAGGGATCATTTCTTTCCGAAAGAATAATCGGCGTATCTGTGCATTTTCTATAATGCATAAACATACAAACTTCCACTGGCAAAAAAACAATATATAAATCCGTTCTGTTTCTCTTTAAAAATAATTTTAAACTATAAAGTTTTTCTATTTTTTTCAAATAACGATTTTTCTGTTTACACCTTTCTTCCAAAGAAATGCATTCTATTCTGCTATCCAGCCCATAGCTGTCACTATTATTTACTGTTAAAATCTGAACTTCATATTCATCTAAGACTAGGCGGTTTGCCAAATTGCATACTACTCGTTCAGCACCACCCCCCGACGTGCTTCCGATAAAAAAAGATATTTTCATATATATTCCTTTTTATTCTTAGTTGCAATTTCAATATATATTTGTGCATATTTTTCACTCATTTTTACAGCTTGAAATTGCTCATAAACAATGTGATTAATCTCATTTCCGACAGTTTTTCTATCTATTTTTACTATTTTTTCTATTGCTTCATCAAGAGATTCAAAATCATTCTGACGATACAATACACCAATTACATTATTAATTTCATAAATTTCTCTATGTTGATCAATATCGGACAAAACACATGGCAGTCCCTGGTTCATAGCCTCAAGAACTGCGATCGGCATACCTTCCTGCATACTGGAAGAAACATAATAATCTGCCGCACGTAGATAGTCGTCAACATTGCTCACTCTGCCTTCAAAATGAATATAAGGATATTGAGAGAAAGTATTATAGCACTCTTGATAAGATGGCCCGTCACCAACAAATAGAAGTTGATAATTTTTTCCTTGTTCATGTAATTTTACGAAACTATCTGCTAAAAAGGTATGATTTTTTCTCTTATTAAAACTAGCTACATAAATAAAAGTTATGACGTCACAGGGAATATCAAATTTCCTTTTATATGCTTGAATAGATTGGATATCCAATACATCATAGTTTATACCGTTGCGAATATAATCTACTTCAAAATTTTTTGTCTTTTTGTAGATTTCGCTGAGACTTTTAGAACATGCAATTACTTTTTTTGCTTTTTTTGCAACTTGAATATGAAAAAATGCGAGGGGTACTCCGATAATTTTTCCATATTGCATTGTATAATCAATCTTATAATTCGCATGTAATGTGACAACCTGTTTTTGCGGAAATATTCGATTGACAAGATAATCTGGAATAACTCCAGTAGAATGAATCACATCTGGATCAATTTTTTTAATTTCCTCTCTTAATCTATTATATCTTCCAAAAATCACATCGATTTTATTTATATGACAATACTGATAATAAAATTTTTTCTTCATTAATTCTAATAAAGAGCGATTTTGATCTTCTTCATTAATGCTGATTAAATATAATTCAAATTGATCTTTATCCAGATTATCTACGATTTGATTAATAACTTTAATCGGCCCACTTTTCATACATCTTGTAACTATATAAAGCAACCTGATTTTTTTCATCGCCTTTTCTTTCCACTTTCTTTTATTTCCGTGCGAATTTCTGGAATACCCATCCACGTATCTGATTCGGCAACAATACCTGCACAATCCATCGCTTGCATATATTACATACGTATAGTCTTCGATCAATCATTTTATGAATTATCATATATAACTGCAATGCCTTCTCACTTTCGTAATATCTGCGGCCACCACGCCTCCGATACATCTCATCACCAACACGGACATTAACAAGTACTGTCCCTGTATTGCCGAATATTGCCCCTTGAAGCCACATACGAATCCAAAGATAATAGTCCTCGTTATGATACCAGCTGAGATATCCACCGGCAGCTAGAACCGCCTCTTTTCGATACATCACCGACATATGATTTAATGCACATCTTCTCTTCATATATTCACGAATCTCAAAATCCTTTTGTGGCACACATCTTCGGCCAACAATATTTTCTTCCCTGTTAATAAATTCAGTGATATCTCCTCCGACAATAGAAATTTCTGGATGATGTCTTATATAAGATAACTGTTGTTCAAACCGGGTCGGTAAGGAAATATCATCCGCATCCATTCTGGCAATCCATTCATAACTGCAATGCTCTACAGCAACACGCAATGCTTCCCCCAGCCCTACATTTTTTTCCAAATGAACAACTTTTAAATACGTAATTTCATCTTCGTAATATTTTATTGTTTCTGCAAGTTTTCCAGAAACTGGCCCATCAACAACAAGAATGACTTCTGATGGTGATACTGTCTGCTCAATAGTAATACTATCCATTGCCCTTTTAAAATATTTTGATTTATCATTTTTGTAAATTGATATTGCCACTGAAAATTTAATATGTTCCATTGCTTTACCTGCCCCATTTTAATACTGTGTCTTCTTTACCCTGCCCAAATGCTGGTCAAAATACATTTTTTTACAAATCTTCACCTCATTTTTCAAGAAACGATTTATCTAATTTTATATATACATATTCATGATGTGTAATTCGTTTTTCTTTTGGCGGTAATTGTCTCCAATTTCCATATAAACTGGTTAGATAAGCATCATAATTTTCCGCACCATAAACCATAGTATCTTCAAAATGATAAAGCTCTGGTTTACCCATTACTTTTTTGGGTACTATCTCGTTTATTCCCCAGTTTCCCAAATAATTCGCAATATATCTGCAGTCATCATAATCATTTTTACGGCACAATTTATCAATTGAAGTCATAAGTTTCTTATTATTGACTAATAAGTTTGGAATAAGCCTTCCTAAGAATATTGATAAATTTTTATACCATTTCCTTTTTTTGCTGTATGCACAGTTTCTAGCCATAAGCAAATTGTACCGCCAATATATCGGCCGAAACATTTTAGGTATATCATTTTTTGAGTCACACACCCCATCCAGCGGAAATAAGTCCATATATATTCCCCGTTTAACGTTGTGTCTTGCAGATTCCACCAATGTTGTACTTATATCATAAATTTTTGAGTACCCATAAAAAAAATCAGACTGATCTGTATCAATGGTCTCAACAACATAGTTGCCAAAAAATTTTCCTTTGCATAACTCTAAAAATATCTCATAATCCTTACGTGGCATACCAACATCAACATCGTCGTCCCATGGTATAAATCCTTCATGGCGAACTGCTCCTAACATTGTTCCACCCAAAACAAAATATCTCAAATCATTTTCTCTGCAAAAGCTATGAAACCATTTCAGCATTAAAAATAATTTTTTCTGTATATCTGTCAAATCATTTTTCCGAATTACTTTTTCCATTTTCTCTCACTGCTATTATCTTCCGAATACACATTGCTAATTGCAATTAGTCTTTCTGCCTTCTCTCGTTTTTTTCCATATTCTCCTAGAGTTATTTTTCCTCTATTCAGGAGATAATCTCCAAAGTCTTCAGCCGTAGCCATATCATCTTCGGTAATTCCTTCTCTTTTCACAAATGCTTTCAACACGGTCTGAAAAATAATTTTCATGTCTCCCAAAAATGTAATATGTTTTATGTATTTTAAATCCCAATCCAGTTTTTCCTCCCAATCTATGTCATTTCTACCATTAACCTGTGCAAGACCGGAAAGCCCTGGTCTTACGCTGTGCCTTCTGCGCTGTGTCTTGGTCATAAATACCATATCCCTTACGAGCTGTGGTCTTGGGCCTATCACACTCATGTCCCCTTTCAGAATATTAAAAGCCTCCGGCAGTTCATCCAAGCTGGTTGACCGAAGCCACTTTCCAAAATCTGTCAACCTTGCTTCATCTTCCAATAGCTCTCCTTTCTCATTCCTCTCATCTGTCATTGTTCGAAATTTATACAATTTGAAGATTTTTTCATCTTTACCAGGCCTTGGCTGTGTAAACAGAACAGGAGTACCTAATTTTATTTTCACAAATATTGCTATGGTAAGGTAAAGCCAGCTGAAACAGGTAAATGCCATAATAGAGCAGAAAATATCGAAGAGCCGCTTTATATGCCTTTCGTAGATTCCTTGTCCACATGCTGTAAATGTATGCTGCAAAGAGTCTTTTTTACCAGAAATTCCCTGAATCCCCTTCTTTTTTTTCCTTCCCAAGACATATCCCATAATCCCCACACAGACTCCCAGGACAACAGCCATTATAGTTGATTTTTTATTATTCATGATCTTCGTTTTTTCTATAAAATACCATTTACTTGACACAGTTCTATCTGTAACATCATACCGCTATATGTGCCTTTTATTTAACGATACAGGGATTTCCAAAGACAACTGAATGGTTTGAGTAAAAATTGTTTTTCCCTATTCAAAACAACAATGAATTATATCAATTATTTTCTCTTGTTGCCCAGCAGTCATCTTAATATCACTGGGAAGGCACAGCCCCCTGGCAAACAGATCAGCGCCTACATCCAATCCCTTCTGATCATTTTGAAAATATGTATTTCTTTTACCAGTTCTTGTCCCCGCTTTTGTGATAAACTCACACTTTCGATAAAGAACCTGCATATGCATCGGCTTCCATAAAGGCCTGCCTTCGGCATTAAACCCCTTCAATACGTCCAAAATTTCATCCGGACAGGTTTTACCTTTACTATGAGTATATAAATACCCTTTTTCAGACCTTATGTTTTCACACATAGCCTCTCGATTAATCAGTAAACAACTCAACCAAAAATTTGATTTGCTATTACCATAATCAATTGGATTCATTTTAACTGGTAAATCGTCCAATCCCTTTTCATATCGTTTATAAATAATTTCTTTGCGCTCAATATGGTTTTCCAGGTATTTCATTTGTCCGCATACTACCCCGGCAACCACATTAGACACTCTGTAGTTATAGCCAAGTTCTTCATGCTGATACCAGGAAGCGTTTTCTCTGCTTTGTGTACTCCACTTTTTAATCTTTTCTGCATCAGCCCTATTGTTTGTAAGAAACGCTCCCCCGCTGCTTCCAGTAATAATTTTGTTTCCATTAAAGCTGACAACTGCATAATCACCAAAATTTCCTGTTTGGACTCCTTTATACATGGCGCCTAAAGATTCTGCTGCATCCTCAATTAATAAAGCTCCATATTTCTTGCAGACAAGCTTAATCTCATCAATCTTCCCCGGCGTACCATAAAGATGTGCAAAAACTATTATTTTAACATCTGGGTAAATCTCAAAAGCCCGCTCTAACGCTTTCGGATCCATATTCCATGTATCGTATTCTGTATCAATGAACACTGCTTCCCCGCCCTCATAGGCAATCGGGTTAACCGTAGCGCTAAAAGTCATATCAGAACAGAAAACTTTATGTCCTGCCAAAGCTCCCTGGCCAGCAGCCGGCATGCCATAGAGATGCTCTGCCGCCAGTCTGATGGAGAGATGCAGTGCTGCTGTTCCGCAAGCTAATGCAACGGCATATCTTACCCCAACTTTTTCACATATCAGCTGTTCCATCTCATTAATATTTTTTCCTACTGTACTCATCCAGTTTGTTTCATAGGCTTCAGTGATATATTTCAGTTCATCCCCATGCATTGTCGGAGAAGAAAGCCATATCTTATTTTTGAAAGGCTCTATCCCTTCAAATCTAGAATCTGATTTGTAATCATACATTTTTCTGTTTCCTTAATTTTCTGTTTTTAAGTTCATCCAAAGGCTCCCCAGCCTCTCAAATACTATATAAAATAAAATTTTATATACACAAAAAACCCATCTGCCTGCCTTCCAAAATCCTGGAATTAACAAACAAATGGGTTCTTCGAACTCCTCAAATATATACAGTCGCCCAACATTAGCATAAACAACTGACTTTTTTCACACTATACAAGCACTAAACTCTCTACTTCCTCTCCAACAACTCAATCCCCAAATAAATCACCGTCCTCTGATTCATAAACGGCACTTCCACCTCAGCCATCCGTCTATGAAGATGAATCTTTCTAATCATTCCCTCCATATTTTTCAAAGGCCCTGAGACAATCCGAATCTCATTGCCCTCATCTATACTAATCTGAGACAGGCCCACTTCATATTTTTGAGAATCCGCTTTCATCTCAGTGCTTCCCATCCCCGCTTTCCCACCAGCATCCCGTGAATCTTTCTGCCCATCACACCCCATAAACTTCACCAGCCACTCCTCATCCCGCTCTGGCAGTTTTACAAAATACTCTTCATCCCGCCCCACCAGCTTAGTGAGCATGGGCACCTTTTTCAGTTCCAGGAACAGTTCTTTTGCATTTTCTGTGGTAATAAATACATATCCCGGCAACAGCTTTTCATGGGTGTCTACCCATTTTCCATGGAATTTTTTCCTCATGTGTCTTGTCGGATGGAAACACTGTTTGTAGAGGTCATCCGGAATAATCACCATTATATGTCTTTCAGTTTTATCTTCTTCTCCTGGTGCCACCTGTAAGACATAATACATGTCCGTCTCTCCCACTTTCATAACTCGTTCTTCCCTCCAGATTATGGAAATGCTCCCGGAAGTCTTTGTGTTTGGATTTCCGGGAGCATTTTATGTACTTTTTCACTGATTTTTGGGTGTGCTTCGCCATCTGTGCAATATATGTACAGCACAGTCCCCTTGATTCAGCCTGGATATTCCACTACTCTGCTTCCAAGCCTGCCGGATATGTCATACTCCCTGAAATTCAAGTGCCCCTGCTTCAAGAACTCCCTGAAGTAATTTTTCTAAATTTAAACGATACAATCATATCATTATTATCAGAAAAAGTCAACTTTTAAGATTACTGAATTAATCGCTTGCAAAACCTGCTATTCTCTGGATTTCCATATGTTTTGATTTTTTTGCCACATTATCCCCAGGAAATAACAAGTTATCAAATATTCACACTACACGCAAATAGCAGAATTTCTTTAATTTCTTTAGCGTCTCATTCTCCAATCTTTTTCCCTTATTATACAGTTATTGTATACATTTTGCGACAAAATCCGCATGGAAATTTACAGCAATATAATCTCTGATTACTGGTCAGGCCGTGAACAGTAACAATCTCTGGTAAATGACATTGCCTGTGCGCAGTAATCTATGTCATACGCACTATGCCATAATCATACGCCGCCATACGCAAAAGTAACTTTTTCCCATCTGCTTCTTGCATCTCCCCACACAATCTGCTATACTATAAAAAAATCCATATAACTACATAACAGACAGTTCGTAACCATCCTGTCTTAAAACAAAACTAAGGGCATGTGCGGGAGTATTCTCCCGTACTATTTGTGAGCGCCTTAGTGCGCTCTTTTTTTGTCCTGGAAAGTGAGGAGAACAAATCATGAATCTGGAGCATTTATCTACCACTCAAAAACTCACCATATCGGGCCTGATGATGGCTTTGTACATTGTGGTTCTCTATACCACACAGAGCTTTTCATTCGGCGCCTATCAAATCCGTATCGCTACGTCTTTGTATGCCGTCAGTTATCTCTGTCCCTTCCTGATCATCCCCATGGGACTGGCTAACATGCTGGCGAATTTTCTTTTTGGCGGATTGGGCATTTTAGATATTGTGGGCGGCTGTATTGTGGGACTTCTAACCACAACGTTAATTGTACTCATCCGGCGTTTCCGCTGGAACACGGCTTTCATCGCGATTCCAATTATCGCTGTTCCCGGCCTGGGTGTTGCTGTCTGGCTGTCTTATTTACTGAATATCCCCTACCCTGCCCTGGCTCTCAGCTTATGTATTGGACAGACAGTCCCCGGTATCTGCGGTGTACTGCTGGTGAAGGTGCTCCAACGTCTGTTTTATGAAAGAAGTGTACGTGTATAATACTAGGACAGATGTACTCCAGTACAGCAGTCTGTTCAGACATGTTGTGATAAAGGAGCTACATAATCCACCAATTACAGAAATGGACTACAAAAATTCCCTTCATGTTTTTACGAAAGGAGCCTATTAATGACAGAACCTAATGAAAATAAAATCCCAGGCATCAGCCTTCTGGGCAGTCAGAAGACCCGTTACCCACAGGACTATGACCCGGATGTTTTAGAGACATTTCCTAACAAACATCCGGAGAACGACTATTTCGTGAAATTCAACTGTCCCGAATTCACCAGCCTCTGCCCGATTACCGGGCAGCCGGACTTTGCCACAATTTACATTTCCTATGTCCCCGGTGAACAGATGGTGGAAAGCAAGTCTCTGAAACTGTATCTTTTCAGTTTCCGCAATCACGGCGGCTTTCATGAAGACTGCGTCAATATTATTATGAAAGATTTAATCCGGCTGATGTCACCCAAATATATCGAAGTCTGGGGGAAATTCACCCCCCGGGGGGGCATCTCCATCGACCCTTACTGCAATTACGGACAACCTGGCACCCGCTGGGAGGAGACTGCCTGGGAACGTTTGGCACACCATGATTTGTATCCGGAGAAAGTGGATAACCGGTAATACTCCCCAGCATGTTTGAAAAACGTTTTATACCAAAGGCGGGGCATACATCTGCCCCGCCTTCTCCCTCCCCTAAGGACACTGGTTTCCAACCCCATATTTCTCATAATAGCGCCTTGCTTCTTCTTCATCCAGTCCAAAATGCTTCTGCAGCTTGGCAATGCTCTTTTCTCTTGGGACTTTTTCTTCCAAATGGTCAAGAATCATAGCCTGTATTCCCTGTTCCACCCCCTGTGCAATTCCCTGCTCAATTCCTTCTTCCAATATACATTGTCCTAAACCTTCCATTCCTGTTACCTCCTCCCACAATTCTTCATTTTCAGAAAAATCTATATATCTTGATATTTCATCCATAAAATCTGCTTTATGGGGATACATGATTATATTTAAAAAGTGCAGAAGTTCATATTCTGGGTCCTCTTTCGTTCCCTTGTAGTCTTTCTCCCCCAGCTTGATGACCACCAGAGACATCAAATCATAATCCTGCGGCAATGCCGTATTCTCCCCTATGTTTTCTATATTGGCCATACTGTAAAAGGATATACTGTACCGTGCTTTTGGCGGAATATCATCCCGGCAGATCCATATACTATAGCATTTTTCCAGCTGTTTATAATCTGTTTTTTCTGTAATCAGAGATAATTGGGATGACAATCTCCTGGCGAGATAATAAATTCCTCTTTTCTCAATGGGATAACCCGGCCTGTATGTTTTCTGCGGCTCAATATCCACATGCAGACTGAACAATACATTTTCATCGGACAATGCAGGATTTTTTGCCCGAAACACCATATCAAACCTTGATGTTTTCTCGTTCAGCTGCACAAATTCTGCATGTTCCCCCTGAATTTGCGTGTTTGTCCTCCCCACAGACACCTCTTTGGCATCATCTATGGAATCTATCTCTATAAATTCCATGATTTCTTTCCGGCTGTATCCTTTATATTCTTCTATTGTCCCCTGAAGAATCACTGCCAAAACCTCTTTACTATGCAGTACCGTTTTGCTCTGCTCATCTAGCCATTGGATATCTTGGGTAAGCTGCAGAGCACTGAGTGTTTCTATACTTCCCTTAAGTTTATTCATTGTCTCCTTCTTATTTTTCATGCGGCTATATTTTATCATACTCTTTCATCATACTCAACATAATTTTCTGATATATTCAGACATGCTCTATCATTTTCTCCAGCTCCTCGATCCTCCGTATGGCTTCCTGATACTGTCTGGTAATCTGTTCTTCTTTTTGGCGGTTTTCTTTTCTCAATGTTTCCAGAGAGTTCCGGTCTTCCTCATGCTGTCTGGTGAGTTTGTCGATGGTTTCTTCCATTTCCTCCATGGTTCTTTTGTCCAGATTTTCTTCTCTGCTTTTTACTTCTGCCTCAAACATCTCCAGTATTTTCTCACTGTCCCGGCAGATTCCATAAAGTTCCTGGTATATTCCCTTGAAATAAGGGTATGTCTTGATCAGCTGTACGATTTTCTCCGGCTGGCGGCAGCCCAGGAAAGTCATCCAGCCTTCCAGTTCTGTCTGTATGCTTTTTTCTCTTCGGATATCCTGACAAAAGTCCAGATTCAGCAGGTAATATTCCTGTAAAAATTCCAGGCTGATGTCTGTGTCAAAACAGATTTTCCCTCTGTGTACATAGGCTTCCGGGTCTGTCTCAGATTTAATAGGACAGTCTTCAAATAATACAATCATGCAGACTTTTCCTATGCTGCGGTTCCTGAATTTCTTTCCCAGTTTTTTCTGCTTTTTCTCCCACTGGGACACCAGTGCCCTGGAGGAACGGCAGGCATATGGAAGACTGGAAAATTCTGCCCCTGTTTTCCAGATTTCTGCTACGGCGTTTTCCCCGTCCTCGAATTCCAGGTACAAATTGCTGTCCAGGCAGGCGTAGCCCGGAATTTCTTCACCTTCTTCCCGATACAGCCGCCTGATCTTTTTGCCCAGCAGGGATGACAGAAACGCACTGAGTCTTTCCCGTTTCATAGCAAGCCGGAAAAAGGCCCCCTGCAGAAAGTCAATTCCCTGGACACCTGTACAGAAATCCAGAAATTCCTTCTGCACGCCGCTCTGCCAGCTTTCAAATATTTCCTGCAGGTTCTGATTCTCCTGCATCTTTTCATTCCATTCTTCTGCTGTCCAGATAGATGGAAAGTAATCTTTTAAGCGATTTTTCATAAGCACATCTCTCCGTTTCTCAATTATTTAGTGAACATATGTAAATAACCTGTGACAGGTACACCGGATTTTTCTTTGAGAGTGTCCGCCCAATATCAGGCACATAGCGGGCTATGTAACTGATTTGGGGCGGGCTCTGTCAGACAAAAAGACAAGCAGATGGCATAGGTTATTTTCATACAGTTACTTACATTCATGTATAATGCGCTACAGGGTTCTTTTGTCAGATCTGACAAGAACTTTAATAGAAAATAATAGATGAATAAATTATTACACAGATCATGTGTTTTGTCAATTAATATTTTGCACAAAACATCTCTGTGTTCTTCAGACCTTTTTTAACCCTAAGGAACTGTCCATAAATTTTAAATTTAACTGGAATGCAGACCAGAAAATGCCGCAGAGGCGGACCCTGCGGCGGCAACAATTAATAAACCCGATTCAATTCTTCTCTCGCTATCTGCACCCAGCGGATAACCTGTTCCGGTTTGTTACTGATGCTATGCAGGTCTTTCAATACCACTTCCACATGGTTTTCACGAGTTTTTTCAAACATCCGGCGCAGCTCTCCCCGGATGACTGCTTCATTCATGTCAGGTACTGTCACATGGGCGGAATTTGCCTTATAGGAGTAAATGAAGTCCCCTTTCAGATAATCGGACATCTTTGCCATATCTGACCACTGGGATATGGACACTCTCCGCAGATTTGGCAGCTCCTTTACCCATTCCCATTTTTCATCAATTCCCTCGCAGCACGCGTAACAGGTCAGTCCGAAAAATTCTGCCACCTGTCTATGATAGGGGTAAATAAACTCATGGAACATTTCCGGAGAAATGTCGCCGCATTCCTGTGCTTCACAGAGCCCCCACATGGTTTTCAGGGTTACATGATTTCGGTCTGTGTGAAGGCTGTCTGTGAGACCCAGCCCCCCGCTCCCCACGAAGGTATTGTCTGTATTTTGATATAACAGATGATTAGCTTCCAGAAATTGCAGCTTCTTTATATATCCGCTGGTCAATTTAGCAAAGATCTCATGTACTTTTTCCGGGAAATCATAAAAGTCATACATCATACCGTCCAGTCCCCGAAAATTTGCATACGCCAGCGCCATATGGGAGGACCAGAACCACCAGGTTCTCATTCTGACTTCCACAATGCCGTCAAATATTTCTTTTGCCAGCGTAAAGGCCGCTTCGGATGCTTTTTCGTCTACCACCACAACCGGGTCCTGTATGGCCTTTTCCATATCCAGCTTTTCAAATTCCTCATCATCCATGTCCTTCATTGTGGCTGTCCAGGAATATGCTTTGTTCTTGTCATCCTCACAGATTTCCACTTTGTTTTCCCCGATTCCCCATTCTGTATTCACTGCTCTGTGAGGCAGGTAAAATACCGAAGTCAGGGGTTTGTCGTCCTGGAGTTTCTCTGCCCAGAAGATTTCTTTCCGGAACCACATTTCCCAATCCTGCGCCATATACCCCTCACACTGGATATCCCTGTCAAATCTCACCGCCTCATTCCATCCGTTTTCCATGTCCACCAGCAGAAGCGGCCTGGTTTCTTTTAAGTCATTGTGGTCCTTCCAGAGTCTGATTTTTTCCGCCTCGCAGGGCCGCTCACACAGGGAGCGGAATTTTTTTGCCAGCTCCTGCAAAATCCCTTTATCTTTCTCTGAAATTCTTACTTCCTCTAATGGCCAGCCCTCTGTGATCCAGTTTCCCCAATATCCTTTATCAATTCTCATCTTTTTCCTCCTCTGCACGCTCCTGCTTTCCCGCGTTTTTCCTGTTCTTGTTTGTGGTGTGCCTTTGATACTCGTATTGTAACTCCTGACAGACCTGGGATAGAAGAAGAAAACGATTTTATTTTAGCACAATTCGATTTTATAACTTTACTTTTATGCTCAAAAGGAATACAATTAGAATTGAATGAAGGAGACGCCTCAATGACTTATTATGATTTTCCCGCCTCGGATACCTCATCCATTGCCGTGGCTTTTGAGACTTATCATACCCTGACACATATCGAGGCCCACATGCATCGGTTTTATGAATTCGCGCTGGTTACGCGGGGGACCTGCACCCATAGTTTCCGCGGCGTAGAAGCCCCTCTGATTGTAGGCGACGTGTTTATCATTCCGCCTCATGAGGCCCATGGCTACACGGTTCATCCCAATACCAGTATTGCCAACTGCTATTTCTTTCCGGAACGGCTGGGGCAGCTCACAGAATATGTCCACGGAGAAACATTCCAGGAACTTGCGGTCCCAGCCGGCCTCAGTGATGTGAGACAGCAATGGGACAGTCTTTTGGAGACCATTTCCCTGCGCACCGATTCAAAAAAAATGCCAAAGTCTTCTGTCGTTACGGACAATCTCTCCAAGCAGGGGGTTCTGCATCTGGACCCTGCCGCTGCCATGGATGTGGAGGCTCTGCTCATGCGCATCCATGAGGAACATATTAATTTTCAATATGAATCTGAGTACATGAAATCTGCGGCTTTACAGATGATACTCGTCATTTTTAAGCGCACCCGCTTTTGCATGCCTCAAAAACCGCCTGCGCCTTTTGCCCAGAAAAAACAGTTAATTCTGAACTCCCTGATTTTTCTGGAAAACAATTACTCATCGCCTCTGACGGTCAAAGAAATTGCAGACGCGTCCTCACTGTCAGAGAGCTATTTCCGCACTGTATTCAAAGAAGCCACCGGTTTATCTCCCCTGGACTATTTAAACTGGCTGCGCGTGGTAAAGGCTCTGGAATATCTTCAATCTGGCAAAATGCTGGTGTCGGATGCCGCCGCCAGAGTGGGCATTCTGGATGCCAATTATTTCTCACGGCTGTTCAAAAAATTGATGGGGCAGCCGCCAAACTTTTTTAAAAAATCAAAATCTGCAATATCAAACAAACAGGAGGTCTGACACATGGTCAAAGTAGATTTAATCACCGGTTTCCTGGGAGCAGGAAAGACCACTTTTATCCGCAGATACGCGGATTACTTCATGAGAAAAGGACAGAGAATCAATATTGTTGAAAATGAGTTCGGCGGCGTCAATGTGGACGCGGTTATGCTGAAGGATGAAGACTGTGACATCAGTCAGATTGCCGGAGGCTGTATGTGCTGCACCGCCAAAATTGCCTTTCAGAATATGCTGCTGGATGCCGCTGCCAGCGGATATGACCATATTCTTGTGGAACCTTCGGGTATTTATGATGTGGATGAGTTTTTTGAAACCATGCTGACGGAACCGGTGAAGGACTGTTGTGAAATCGGGAGCATACTCACCATCGCAGACGCCCGGTTTGACGAAAAGCTCTCGTCTGAGGCTCAGTACATTATGTTTTCCCAGCTTTTATGTACAGGAATGGTGATCATGAGTAAGACACGCAGTGCCGACGCCGGCGTACAGGAGGAAACCATATCCAGATGGAATCAGATTATCCGGGAACACGGCGGCACCCGTGTCTTGGGCGGCGATGTATGCCGGAAAGACTGGGAGGAGTTTACAGATGAGGATTTTGACGCGTTCGCCTCCTGCGGCTGTCAGATACTGGAGCATGAACGGGAATTTATGCAGCACGGCCGTGTCTTCACCGCCAGGGTGATGGCCAATCTGTGTGAAAATGCCGGGGATCTGGAAGTCCGGCTGCGCAGCCTGTTGTCTGACCCCGGATACGGCACTGTTCTGCGTGTGAAAGGACATATTGCCGATACTTCCGGGAACTGGTATGAGATCAACTGTTCCCTGGATGGTTTTTACATAAAGCCTGTCTCCATGAAAAAGGGCCTGTTCCTGGTAATCGGACAGGATTTGAATGAAAAGGCTGTGATGGAGGCTTTCATTCCTAGGCAGAAAAAATAGCAGGGAACTGCGCCGGATTGCAGCTGGCCGTAGTTCCCTGTAAAGATTGTCCTGTTAAAGTCCCAGATCAATGCACCACTGACAGATCCGGCATCAGATCCATCCGGATGAAATATCCCTGGTCATGGCGGCAGACGGGGCACACTTTGGGCGCTTCGTTACCCTGGTATACATGTCCGCATTTCAGGCACATCCAGGCTGATTCCACATCGGATACGAATAATTTCTTATCTTCCAGAAGCTGTGCCAGACGGCCAAACCGGTCACCGTGGATTTTCTCGATTTTGGCGATTCTCTGGAAAGAGTCTGCCACTGAGGCAAATCCCTCGGTGGCCGCCACTTCTCCGAAATGACTGTATATGTCGTCGTGTTCTTCATATTCGTTGTGCTGAGCGGCCCGGAGCAGCTTATCCACATCTTTGTAGTTATCCACCGGATACCCCGCGTCAATGACAATTGTGTTTCCATTCAGCTCCTGAAGATGGTCGTAAAATATCTTGGCATGCTGCTGTTCCTGGGCTGCGGTAAAACGAAACACCTGCTCGATCACCTGCAGGTGTTCTTTTTTTGAAAAATCCGCACTGAATACATACCTGTTTCTCGCCTGGCTTTCCCCGGCAAACGCCCGCATAAGATTTACTCTAGTTTCACTGTCACAGAATTTAATTGACATACTGACCTCCTGGTATGATATGATCAGCCCGCCAAAAGTTTCTGTAGGTAAAACGTGGACTTTTGGCACTCTCATCATACAATATAAATGCTTTGTCTCTTACAGTATGTCCGTTTTTTTCCATAATATGATTAAGAATTTATCTTAATTATCATTGCGCCGATTCCCGCGGCATTTGTCTGAATTCCCGCCAAACCATATAGATTGCCAGAATTCCCGCCGCCGCGTCTGCTGCAGGCCCTGCATAAATCACCCCATCAATTCCCATAAACATGGGAAATATTACCACCAGAGGAATTAAAAAAATCAGCTGTCTGGTCATGGACAGCAGAATACCCCTTGTGGATTTTCCGATGGATGTAAAAAAGTTCGCAGTCAGGGGCTGTATACCGTTTAAAAAGGTAAAAAACATAAAAACCCTGAAATATTGTATGGAAAATTGATAATACAATTCCTCTCCAGATCCAAATAAACTGGTAATCTGCCGGGGAAAAATCTGGAATCCCAGAAACGACACAATTGCTACCACCGTAGCCGCCGCTCCGGCATAGCGGTAAGTGGTCCGCACTCTCTGATATTGCTCTGCACCGTAGTTAAAACCAAAAACAGGCTGTGCACCCTGGGCGATACCAATCACAATGGCCATAAACACCATATTCACCTTCGCCACGATACCCACCACGGCCAGGGGTATATCGCTGCCATACACAGAAGCTGCCCCATAACTGCGCAGTATATTGTTCATCACGATCTGCGTGGCCATCATGGCCAGCTGGTTAAAACATGCAGCAGCTCCCAGGGCGGCAATGGATGCCAGGTGTCTTCCCTGGGGAATGAAATCTTTTATGCCGAGCTTAACAGTTTTAAACCTGGGCCAGTAACAAAATACCATGACAGCTGACAGAACCTGTCCAATGACAGTGGCCCATGCAGCCCCGGCAATGCCCATATGGAACTGGAAAATAAACAGAGGGTCCAGAATCGTATTCACCAGCGCTCCGCTGACCATGGAGATCATGGAGTAAGTGGGGCTTCCGTCTGCGCGTACCATATGGTTGGAACCGATGGTGAGAATATAAAACGGCATGCCAAAGGAAGTAATCCCCACATAAGTGATGGCATAATCCAGCACCTCCGGCGTAGCTCCAAAGGCCAGTATCATAGGTTTCAAAAACAGCCGCACAAGAATGCAGACTGCGATTCCGGCAATCAGCTGGCTTCCAAAGGCTGTGCCCGCAATCTTCCTGGCCTTTTCCGCATTTCCTCGCCCCATCTCCAGATTAAAGTTGGACGCGCCCCCGATCCCCAGAAGAAGTCCCAGGGAAGTTGCCAGTGTGGTCAGGGGAAATGCCACATTGGTAGCCGCATTGCCATACATGCCTACCCCCTGCCCGATAAAAATCTGATCCACAATGTTGTAAAGCGCGCTGACCAGCATGCTGATAATCGCTGGAATTGCAAATTTGGGCAGCAATCTGCCGATGGGCTGGGTTCCCAGCGGATTCTGCATGTGTGTTTTTTCTCCAGTTTCTTTTTTCATCACGTACCTCAAGAGCCTTCAAAACAACTCTTTCTCCTTTCTCTCATATGACACAAATACAAGATTTCAAAACGCCTATATTTCACAACCAAAGTAAGTATGTATAAAATACCAAAATTTTCAACAAGCCCCTCAATTTCCAATAAGCCCCCAAAAGGCTGTCCTGAAAGCATCCGCTCTCAGAACAGCCTGATTATCTAAATTACTCTTCTTACATCTAAAATTGTCCGATAAGCTGCATTGTCACTTACCTTAATACCTCCCGCCGGATAGGGAGCACTGTTGGACGCATGTACAATCTGTCCATTTCCCATATAAATAGCGATATGGCTTCCATAACAAATCAAATCTCCCGGCTGCGCCTGAGAATAAGGAACACTGTAGCCATTGGCCTGCTGAGCTTCAGAGGTACGATTCAAAGCTACTCCGAAGTGAGCATATACACTCTGTACAAATCCGGAACAGTCTGCGCCATTGACCGGGTCTGTCCCGCCCCATACATAGGGGTTTCCCACAAACTGCAATGCGTAATTGACCACATCCTGGCCTGCTCCTCCGCCGGAGACAACTGGGGCTGTACTGCTTCCTGTACCGCTGGACCCGTCAATCACATTGCCGTATTCGTCCGTCTGCTGTGTACCGGTATCACCAGCCTCTCCTGTATCGCCTGTATATCCTGTATCGCCTGTATCTGTACCCAGACCGGCAGATGTGTCATCTGCAGGCACTTCTTCCTCATATTCAACCACATCCTCTGTGGTATCTTCACCGCCGAATCCTTCCAGGTCCTCATCGCTGGTGTCATCAGCTGTATCTTCCTGCGCACTCTGAGCTGCCGCCGCACGCTGGGCCGCTTCTTCCGCTTCCTGTGCAAGTCTGGCTTCCTCAGCCTTTCTCGCTGCTTCTTCTGCCTCAGCCTGTCTCCTGGCTTCTTCCTCTGCCGCTTTCCTGGCCGCTTCTTCTGCTGCCAGACGCTCTGCTTCCAAACGGGCAATCTCCTCTGTCTGCTGCTGCAACAGATATGCATATTCTTCAGCCTGGGACTGTGCCGTGGCGATTTGTGCCTCGTAATCCTCAGAAGCCGCCCGTTTTTCTGACAGCTGAGCTTCCAGGGATGCCTGCTGGGCTTCTTTTTCCTTTTCCATGTCTACCAGCTCAGCTTTCTCAGCCTCCAGCTGTACTCCCAGCTTTTTCACATCTTTGACCGTATCCTCGAATTTTTTCAGGCTCTTGCGGTCATAATCATACATCTTCTGGGTATACTCTGCTTTATTTAACATGTCAGAAAGGTTCTTGGACTCCAGCAGCATCTGGAACCATGCCGAATCCCCGCCTTTTTCATACAGGTACTGGATTCTTTTCTTCATGGATGTATACTGCTTGTTCTTATCCTTCCTGGCTTTTTTCAGGTCTTTATTTGTATCTTTAATGGCCTTCTCTTTCTTGTCAATGTCCTGTTTCAGTACATTGACTGTGACCATCACATTTACAAGTTCCTGATCCAGTTCATTAATCTCCGCGCTCAAAGCCTCCTTCTGGGCTTCCAGGCTGTCAATTGCTGCATAGGCTTCATTCAGACTGTTGTTGGTGGCCTCCTGCTCAATACGCAGCTGGTCTTCTCTGGTGGCTCCCACACTGACTACCTGAGAAAAAGTAACAACAAGTGCTAACATATAACATATCAATCTTTTCTTCATGATACTTCACCCTTCGTTTCTTTCTATTCCCTTTCGTACGGCTTTATGACAATCAGTACCATACGCCCTTATTTAACTCTTGATACATCATAACACAGTTCTTTTTGCAATTCAAGAGTAAAATGATAAAAACTCAATATTTTTGTAATATTTCTGTAATTTTTCATTTGGAAATCCGAAAAATTATGGGATCAAGCAGGAGCCGGTGTGCTAGTACACCGGTTCGTAGATACTCGGATACTAAGTGCCTGATATTTGTGTCAGTGCAAGACGGCTGAATGAGGCGATGCGGTGGCATCGTCGATTGAAGCCAACGCGGCAATGGTGCAAATAGCGGGTGCTTAGTGTTTGAGTATCTATGAAATGGTGTACTAGGTACCACACGTTTCCTTCCCACCACCGGGCGGACTCGAGACTTACACCTGTTGGATATGTACGCCGCTAGGCGCACATTAAGAAGGAGATACCCGGTTCTCCCGGCTATCTCCTTTTTATCACCTGCCTATGTTTTTCATCGCCTCTATCTTTATTATGGGGTTACAGGATCAGAATCAGGGTCTGGATCTGGTTCCACCGGATCCGGATCTGCTGTACCGCCGCTGAACAGATCCGCCAGAATCTGACCTGCTGATTTGCTCTTGTACCCATCCGGGTCTGACAGGGTCTTCGTGTTCCACCTGAGCGTATTGCTGGCCCGAATATAAGAGGTTCCCACACTGCACCCCAGATTAAACTTCTGTACCAACGCCGGATAATACTGATTCATGTACTGTTTTGCCAGTGTAATAGCCTCACTGTCGTAAGCTCCCGACGGCGTAGTTGTTCCGTTAATCTGCACAC
This sequence comes from uncultured Lachnospiraceae bacterium, assembly GCA_910588825.1. GTDB lineage: Bacteria > Bacillota > Clostridia > Lachnospirales > Lachnospiraceae > MGBC164599. The sequence goes on along the minus strand of CAJURF010000011.1, from coordinate 44,680 downwards.
ATGGCGGGGTAGAATGGACGATTACCAGACTGCCGTCTGAACATTGTCCAAGGACAATAAATGTATGTCCGGACATACTGCCCACATCTCCGGCTTTAAACTGGTTCAGATAATTATTTTGGCTCAGCTTGCTCTGTGACCGCAGATTTCCATACCCTTTTCCCGCATATACGCTGGCAACTGTAGAAGCCTCTGCCGCGTAGCCGCTTCCCACGCCGCTCTTTGTCTGCATAATCTGATAAGTGGTCCAGCCTACAAAACCGGAACAATCCAGTCCTTTCGCCCTGGTAGCGGCAGACAAATCCATATAATTTGCATAATTATAAGAACCACCTTTAGAATTAAACCAGCTGATCCATTCCGGATAAACGCCGATATAAGTTGCTGTGGGCTGTGCCCATCCGCCTCCCCATACATACAGGGTGCTTCCCACTGGCTGCAGGGACCCCAGGAGATAATTTTTAATTGTATGGTCTTCTCCTGGTTTGTCTAAGCTGGAATTGCCGTCATTTTTCACCTCATATTCCATCACCCCGGTATTATTGAAATAATAGGTCTTGCCGCTGATGGTCTGCACCCCTGTAAGCATGACCCCTTTACTTCCCTTGGTTTTCGACAGATAATACTTGTTCCCATTGTATGTAAGCCATCCGGTCTTAATATAACCGTCATCCATGAAGTAGTACCACTTATTCTTTATCTCTTTCCATCCGGTGTAAGTACCTGTGAGAGTGAAATAATACCGTTTGCTGTTGAGATTCTTCCATCCGGTCTGCAGACTTCCGTCTTCTGTTGCGTAATAGTTTTTCTTTGACACTTTAAACAAAGTATTAACCTGCAGCACACCTGTCTTCTTATTTAAAAAATACTTTTTCTTTACCCCTCCGGTTTTCTCTGTGACCCATCCATAATGCATGGCGCCCACTGGTTCTTTTTTTCTGAAAAAATATTTCTTCTTTTTTAATGTCTTCCAGCCAGTAACTCTTACACCTTTTTTTGTGACGTAATATTTTTTTCCATCTTCGGATGTGATAAATTCCTTGACAGCCATCTGTCCGGTCCCCGGCTTCAGATAATACCACTTGTTCTTGTCCTGAATCCATTCTCCCCGGACTTTCCTGCCATCTCTGTAATAATACCGGACTCCTTTTTTTGTCACCCATCCATTTTTCACAGCGGCATGGACATCCACCGCAGTGATGTGCATCATGGCTCCCCCTGCCATCAGCAGTGCAATAATCAGAATTCCCCATAATTTCCACTTGATAATCTTTTTCTCCATAACCTTCTTTATGCCCATCCTTTTCTAAATTATTACTACATATTAACTTTATCTTCGAATCAGCTGAAATTCATTAATACTTTATTACGAATATATTTCTTTTTTAAATTATAGACTGAAATCCCCTGGTTGTCAATATATACAATGGAAAAATCCTGCAATATCTCTCGTATAACCCCTCTTTTTGTGATATGATGGGTTGATAAAGCAAATAAAGGGGGAGAGCATTTTATGCAAGAAATTCTAATCGGAAAGAAACGGGCGCCTTTCCTCACAGGCCTTTTACTCCTGGCAAGCGCCCTGTTTATTTACCGCTGCTACATTTTCGGCGATGAACTCTGGGTATTTGTAGGACTTGATATTGGTTCTGATACGGTCCAGCAGTACCTGCAGCATTACCACACCATTGTCAGCCATATCCGGGAGGGCACTTTCACTTTCTGGGATTTTAATAACGGTTTTGGAACCAATATGTTCAACCTGAATATGTTTGACCCCACCCTGATGATTATTTACGCTCTGGGTGCCGTCTTCGGTCCGGAACATATTGCCTGGTATCTGGTATATATGCAGGTGATCCGTATTGTGCTGGCAGGAATTGTTTTTTACCATTACCTGTCCTGTTTTTCTTTTTCAGAGAAAACAAAATGTATTGTTTCGTATATATATGGACTCAACGGCTTCCTCATGGTGTGGGGGCAGCATTATCAATTCGGCATGGCCGTAGTCTATCTGCCTCTGCTTCTTTGGGCTGTGGAGCGGTGTCTGCGCCGGCAGCGCTTCCATGCCCCCATGGTGCTGGCCGTGTGGCTGGTAACCGTGTACAGCACTTACCTGGGGTATATGATGTTTGTGTGTCTGGGCTTTTATATTCTGGTCCGGCTGTTCGGCATGCAGGAGCAGATGGCCCGGGGGAAATGGCGGATGCTGGGGATTCTCTATGGCTCCATGCTGCTGGGCATCGGCATGGGGGCTGTGACCATGTTCCCCACAGCCTTTACCATCTTCGGCATTTCCGGCAGAATGGAGAGCCAGAGAAGTCTGCCCGCCCGGCTGGGACACAGCCTGCTGCCCTATACGCCCCATCACTATAAGGTTTTATTTTATAAGTTTTTCTCCAGTTATCTGGAAGGGCTGACACAGGTAACGGAGAACAATATTTTCTATACAGGCTCTACCAATTATTATGAAGACCCCAACCTGTTCTGCTCCACCTTGTTTCTGGTGATGGGATGCCAGTATGTGTGCTGCCTGCCCCGCATGTCTCTGTCCCGGAAGCAAAAAGGACTGCGTTTTGGACTGCTGGGACTTTTGGCTTTCTGCACGGCCCTGCCTTTTACTGGCCTGGTGATGAATGGCTTCGCCTCCACCATCAACCGCCATACATTTTTGATGATGCCTTTTTTCTGTCTGATCATGGCCCAGATGCTGCATACTCTGATACAAAAGAAGCTGTACAGCCGGCTGGGCTTTGCCGGTGCGTTCTTGCTGATTATCTTTGTATGTATCAGTAAATACCCTTCTGTGGTATTCCTGTCCCACAAACGAAACCTGTTGATTCTCACAGTCACAGGCGTATTGATGATTATCATTTTGCTGTGCCTGGGAATGTGCAGGAAAAAAAGGACACAGACCGGCCTGTGGGCCGCCCTTTTCTGTCTGGTGATCGCAAACATGGTGTCCGAAGGGTATACTTCTACCCTGGAACGGCTGACCCTGCGAAAAGACAATGCCCAGTACTGGGGAGATTTATACGATGCAGATGTACAGAAGGCCCTGGCCTGGTTAGAAGAAAAAGACCCTGAGTTCTACCGGGTGGAGAAGGATTTTGATGTGGGTTCTATCTGTATGGACTCTCTGGCCCAGGGATACCGGGGTGTGAGCACCTACAATTCCACCATAAACCGGTACATTCTGGATTTTACCGCCAATCTGTACCCGGATTTCTGGTCCGGCGATAAGAATCATTACCGGTTCCGTATGATCAAGGAGGAACATGAATTTGCCGATTTGTGCGGAATCCGCTATCTCCTGTCCCGGGGCGGGGAAGAAAACGACCCCTTTGATAAAAAGGACTACCGGCTGGTGAAAGAATTTGGAAAAATCCAGGTATAAGAAAACAAAAATGACACTTCCCTGGGGCGTTTCTATACAGACGCCGCTTCCCGCCAGGAGTTTGACCAGTATCTTGAGGAAAACGGCCGGCAGAAAGCCCAGGACTACATAATGGAACATGTGGTTTTGGAAGGACAGCCGGAAGATGCGCTGAAACATGGAACGGGAAAGGCCTCTGCAAAAGCTGTGTCCATAGAGGTTCCCCGAAAAGACAACCATCTGACAGGGACCATAGAAGCCCCCCAGGACGGGTATGTAATGTTCGCCATTCCCTTTGAAAAAGGGTGGAGCATCTATGTGGACGGGGAAAAACAGGAAATTTTCAAGGCCAATCTGGGATTCCAGGGAATAGAGGTGAAAGAAGGAACCCATCAAGTGGAACTAAAATACCAGGCTCCCGGATTCCTCCAGGGCCTGGCAGTGAGTCTCTTGTGCTGGTCAGTGTTTCTTGGTCTTACATATTATTTTTATTATCAGGGAAAGCCCAAGAAGAATCAAAAGGGCTAAGACTCCCATAATCACATAGGAAATCAGATGGCTTCCCCCTTTCTCAGAGGAAGCATCCCCCGCCGTCTCCTGTTCTTTGGACAATTCTTCTGTGGAAGTGTCCGGGACAGGGGTGGGCTCTGGGGTGGCGGCGAGAGCCGTCCCCACTGGAACATCCTGGTACAGGTACTGGCTGAATACCAGATCCTCCTGGGGCGTATCCTGGCTGGTGACGTCCTGCTCTGACACGCCTTTTGGCACGTAAGCGTATCCGCCTTCCTCTGTAAGCCCAGGGTCTGTCATCTGCAGTTTCCGGAATTTCTTATATCCATAATCAAAAAGCTTCGCCGTATCATCTACCACAGCCGCCTCCTGGGACTGCATCACCATGCAGATTAAGACTACTCCTTTTTTCTTACAGGCAGTCAGCAGGGTATTGCCCGCCTCATCGGTGCTTCCCGTCTTCCCGGCAAATACCCCTTTATAATAATAGTGGCCTTTCACAATCATGGCGTGATGGTTATGAAGATTCCTGGCTTCCCCGTTCATATTGGTGGGGGGAATGGTATAGGAGCGGGTGCCGCTGATGGTTAAAAACGTCTCATTCTTGATAGCCGCCTGCAGAATCAGCGCCATATCATATGCCGATGTATAGTGGTCCTCATTGTGCCATCCGTTGGCATTGGCAAAATGGCTGTCTTCACATCCCAGTTCCCGGGCCTTCTCATTCATCATCTCCACAAACTGTTCCACACTGCCCCCCACATGCTCCGCCACCTGGGTAGAAACTTCGTTGGCAGAGGCCAGCATCATGGCGTACAGACACTGCTCCATGGTGAGGATCTCTCCCACCTGCATGCCGATATTCGCACTCTCCCAGGTCACCTCAGCAGTACCAGTCTCCGTAAATACCACTTCCTCAGACAGATCGCTGTTCTCGATGGCCACCAGCGCTGACAGCACTTTCGTGGTGCTGGCAGGATACATGCGCTCGTGCATCCCTTTATTGTAGAGAATGGTGTTTGTGGAATCTTCTATGAGAACCCCTGTAGTCTCCACAATTTCCGGCGCCTGGGGCCAGCCGGGGATCTGGTCAGTGGTGACGGGAAACGGACCGGAAGATGCCCAGGCCGGCTGTACACTGCTGCATAGAAACCCTATCAGAAGTATGATGCATGGCATGAGCATGAAAAATTTGTTTTTCCCTGTTTTCATAGCTGCCTCCCCTCTTCAAAACGGTTTTGAGCTCCGTTTTGTTTATTTTTTCCAGACTCGTGACTCTTGATAACTGTTGTCAAATCATTTGGTTCATAGGTATAACTGTCACAGTGCAATTCCAAATTCAACTTTAAAAAAGTCTTCTGGAGAAATAGCCGTAACCTCCGAACCAGCAAAATCCACAACATTTCTGGTTATAATATATTCTTCCTCAATACTTTCCGCACACCTGTCCTGCAGACAATCTTCAAAATCACTAAATGTTTCCATTTCCACCGCTTTTACCACTTCTTCGTGACTGGCTCCGGTTACACGCATAAAACTGCATAGGTCTTTCATCCAAGCCCTGCGCTTATCTTCTGGAAATTTTCGCAGAATATACCACAGATTAGAAATAGAATGGAATGCAATATATCCTTTAATTTCTCCACATGCACACTTTTCAATGATTTTTGAGGATGCCATACAAAACGGTTCCCGCGTAATTAGAAAATCAATAATTACATTGGTATCAATCAATACTTTCATATCGTTCTGCCCGCGCTTCCTCTAATTCTCTATCAGGATCAAAATCTTCCGGCAGAGCTTTCCTGATTTCTTCCCGTGCAGCATTTAATCTTTCAAACGCCTGTATACCACTTTGGCCATCTGCCTGCTGCTCCACTACCATACGAGATTCCTGAATCATAAGTCTCTGAATAATTTCAATCAAAAATCTTACATTATCATCCGATAAACCATGTATCATCTGAACAGCCTGCTCCTGCAGCAATGACATACACTCCCCCTCTTTTCCACTATGCTATAATCATCCCATTTTTGGTTTATTTTGTCCAAACTCGTGACTCTTGAAACCCGTTCCCGTAAAATATCAATATCAAAAGAGCTATCCCCTGATAATCTCCAAATACCGCCCCAAAGCATCCTGCCAGGGCGGCAGTCTCCGAAACCCTTTTTCCTCCAGCTTATCTTTATTCATACGGCTGTTATGGGGCCGTGTTGCCTTGGCCGGGTACTGGTCTGAACTGATTGGCGTCACTTCCATCTGAATTCCCGCCTGAGCGAATATCTCTTTGGCAAATTCATACCAATTACAGATACCTTCATTGGTGGCGTGATAAACCCCGTAATGGTCTGTCTCCATCATATCCACCAGCAGCACGGCCAGGTCTCTGGTATACGTGGGGGACCCTGTCTGATCGCTGACCACGGAGACCTGATTGGTGGTCTTGGCTTTGTTTAACATGGCTTTGATAAAGTTATTGCCATTGACCCCAAATACCCAGGCGATGCGCACAATGTAATATTTTTCCAGGTATTTCTGCACTGCCAGCTCTCCCAGATATTTGCTCTTCCCATATACATTCAAAGGCTTCTTCTCATCCTCAGGCTCCCAGGGGCGCTCTCCTTCTCCGTCAAACACATAGTCTGTGCTGATATACATGATGGGCAGATCCATTTTTTTACACATCCGGCAGATATTCTCTGTGCCCTCTGCGTTGATTTTCATACACAGGTCCTGGTTGTCCTCTGCCGCGTCCACTGCCGTATAAGCGGCACAGTGGATCACTCCGTCCACCTGGACACTGCTCATCACCCGCTCCACAGCCTGTGCATCGGTGATGTCCATCTCCTCCACGTCCACACCCACACCTTCGTGGCCCCGCAGAGCCAGCTCATCCATCACATCATGCCCCAGCTGTCCCTTCACACCAGTTACTAAAAAACGCATAAGTCTCCCTCCTAAATTCTTTTCAACGAGAAATCCTGGCTGTCCAATGTTAAATTGGGATTGTAATACGGGTCCCCTTTTCTCAGAATCTCCGGCCACCGTTTCTCAAACACGGCAATCTCCTGATTAAACCGGGCTACTTTCTCCGGCGTATCCTCCAGCCCCCGGGACTTGGATTCATAGTGGTACAGTTCTGCGTAAGGATTATACACAATCAGCTTTCCGGCCTGGCGCACTTTCAGACAGAAATCAATGTCATTAAATGCCACGGCCAGTTCTTCACTGAATCCGCCCACTTTTTCAAACACATCCTTGGGAACCATCATGCAGGCTGCTGTCACCGCGCTGTAGTTCTGGGCGCTGATGATTCTATGGCAGTAGCCGGTATATCCCCTCAGCTGCTGGACGAAGCAGTGCCCCGCCACCCCGCCGAAGCCGATGACCACGCCCGCATGCTGAATGGTATCGTCTTCAAAGTACAGCCTTGCACCCACAGCGCCCACGTCCGGCCTCATACAGTACCCCAGCAGTTCCTCAATACAGTCTTCATTGATCACTTCCGTATCATTATTGAGGAACAGCAGATACTCACCGGAGGCATAGGTTACCCCGTAATTGTTGATGGCCGAGTAGTTGAATTCCCCTTCCCAGTACACCACTTTTGCCTGTGGATGGGAAGCTTCCAGTTCCCGGTAATAGGCGAATGTTTCTTCCTGTACACTGTTGTTTTCTATAATAATATATTCCAGATTAGAATAGGAAGCTTTTTTCTCCAGGGAATCCAGACAGCATTTCAGGTCTTCCCAGTGGTCTTTGTTTGGAATAATCACGGAAATCAGCGGGTCATGGTCCCTGAGGAAACGGGTCCGGTAAAGCCCCAGATATTCCCCCTTGTACACTTCTGCCTTCACGCCTATGCGGTCATAGTGGGCCTGCACCGCCCGCTGTCCTGCATCGAAGGCATACAATTTACTGTCCGGATTTTCTGATGTGGAATCCTCATGGCTGCGCCAGTGGTACAGTACTTTGGGGATATGATGAATCAGCTCCATGCGCCTGGACTCATCCACGGCTTCCGTACACCGGAAAATCAAGTCGTAATCCTGGGCCCCGTCGAATTCCTGCCGGAGATTTCCTGTTTTCTCCAGAATATCCCTGCGCACCACAAACAGATGGCAGATATAATTCACCGTACACAGCAAATCCTGATTGAAATCCGGTTTCATATGGGGCTGGAAGAATTTATGCCCGTCCATGGACATTTTGTCCTCATCGGAGTACAGCATGTGGATTTCCTGATTCTCATTCAAGGCTTTCACACACTCATAAAGGGCATTGGGCGTCAGCTGGTCGTCGTGGTCCATAAATGCCACAAATTCTCCGGTGGAAATCCCAATGGCTTCATTGGTGTTTGGCGCGATTTTCAGCGGCTCCTGATGATACACTGCCCGGATGCGGGAATCTCTTTTCTCCCACTGTTCCAGGATTTTCTTTATGGGCGAATCCGCGCCGCTTCCGTCTGACAGACACAGCTCCCAGCTGCTGTAGGTCTGATTTCTCACAGATTCGATCATCTGTTCCAGATATTCCGGCTGGGTGCGGTATAAAGGAACCACCACGCTGATGCGCGGACTGTAAGAGAAGGTCTCTTTCTTCTGCCGCTCCAGCTCCCCGGGACTGGGCAGGTGTTTCTGTATCCATTTCTGGTACACAATCGGCCGTTTGGAGACAGCTGCCAGCTTTCCCACACCTTTGGCGAACACCGCGCCAAAGCCGTGGGCCTGATAGTACCGGATAGCTTTCTTTTTGTATTGATTCAGTTTCCTCTGGATAATCACCCGGCGTTTTAAGTAGACCCGGTACACGGCGTTTCCCCTTTTCGAGTGGAACACCAGATAGATCCATTCCCCCTGCAGCTGCTCAAGCTCCACGAAAAATCCGCACTTTCCATCAATCTGGCACTCTTTGAACATTTCCGCCACATCCACCCGGGTATTCTTCTGAATATTGCAGGGGATGGGCTTCTTATCCTGGTCAAAAACCCCCACAGACACAGGACTCTCATCCACCGCCCATCCCCGGATCTGACAGCTTTTCTGGGGGCCCACAATTTCTTCTTCTATATAATACTGGGGTTTTCCCATGCGGGAAGCCAGCTCTGCCCCCCGTATGGTAAACCAGCGGACCTGCTTGTCTCCTTTTTTTCCATATATGGTCAGCTTTTTATAATTTCCCACGTCATCGGGAAGCTCCACGGACAGGGTTACATTTTCCCCTTTTACCAAATCCAGGTCCTTGAACCGCTCCAGGGCGCTGGTATGCTCCCAGGGCTCTAATCTCACCGGGAGGGACTGGTCATCTAAAAACGCAAGGGGTTCATGTTCTTTGGGCCAGTTTCCCTGAAGCAGATACTGCCGGGGGTCCTGCAGGTCAAACCGCTCTCTCTTGACCTCAAAAATCTCACCTGTCATACTGCTCTCCTCTGCTTTCTATCTGCTTTTTTCTCTGCCTGCTGAAGCTCCTGCTGCACATCTTCAATCTTTGGCAGAGCCTCTGCCTGTCCCCTCAGACGGCAGTCTCCGTTGTCCAGGGTCAGATTCACATTGTAATAGGGATCTCCCTTTTCCAGAATCTCCGGCCATTTACTGGTAAAAAGCCCAGCCTCTTTTTTCAGGCGTTTCTTTTTTTCAGGGGTATCCTCCGCCCCTCTGGTGGCGGATTCATAGTGATAGGCCTCCACAAATGCATTGTATACCACCAGCAGCCCCATCTGGCGCACCTTCAAGCAGTAATCTACATCGTTGTAGGCCACCTGGAATTCTTCCCCGAATCCCCCTGCCTGGTGAAAGACTTCCTTGGGCGTCATCATGCAGGCGGCGGTGACTGCGCTGAGATCCTGGGTGGAATTGGACTTTCCTGCATAGGTGAGGACTCCGTTTTTCGCCCCGCACAGCACATGGCCTGCAGGCCCTCCCAGTCCCACTACCACCCCGGCATGCTGGATGCGGTTATTGGGATATAAAAGCTTCGCCCCGCATACCCCCACATCCTCCCGCTGACAGTATCCCAGCATCTCTTCTATCCAGTCCGGTGAGATGATCTCAATATCGTTGTTCAAAAACAGCAGGTACTCCCCATTGGCACAGCCGGCGCCGTAATTGTTAATGGCCGCGTAGTTGAATTCCCCTTTCCACGCCGCTACCTCCAGACTGGAATGTTTTTCCTGGAGCTTTTGGTAACAGGCAAAGGTCTCCTCCTGGGTGCTGTTGTTCTCAATCACCAGCACTTCAAAGTTGGAATACGTGGACTTTTCATAAATAGAAGCAATGACCCGCTCCAAGTCTTCCCTGTGGTCTTTGTTGGGAATCAGTATGGAGACCTTGGGATTTCCCTTCACCGGGAATGTGGTGCGGTATCTGCCGTAATGCTCGGTCATGGACACTTTTGCCTCCATGCCCAGACGTTTATAATGGGCCCGCACCGCCTCCTCCCCTGCTTTATAGGCATACATTTTGCTGGAGGGATTCCCCGCCGTGGAGGCTGGGTGGGAACGCCAGTGGTACAAGGACCTGGGCACATGGTAAATTTTTCTTGCCTGCTCACAGCAGCGCAGAATAAAGTCATAGTCCTGGGCCCCGTCAAATTCACTGCGGAATTTTCCCGCCCGGTCCACCACTGCTTTGCGCACCATGAAAATGTGACAGATATAATTATTGCTTCGCAGCAAATCCAGATTAAAATCCGGTTTAAAATGAGGATCGTACAGGCGCAGGCCGTCCATGCTCAGCTTATCCTCGTCACTGTAAACAATATCCACCTGTTCATCCGTATTCAAGGCTTTCACCATCTCATAACAGGCATCAGGGGTTACCACATCGTCATGGTCGCAGAGCATGATAAACTCACCCCTGGCCATATCCAGCGCCGCGTTGGTGTTGCCGGAGATGCCCTTGTTCACCGGAAGCCTGCGATAGCGGATGCGCACATCTTTTCCATAGTTTTTCCGGATCATCTCCCCTGCCTGGTCATCAGTGCTACCGTCTGCCAGACACAGCTCCCAGTTGGGGTAGCTCTGTTTCTGAATGGACTCCACCATGGCCTTCAGGAATTTTAACGGGGTGTTATATAAAGGCACCACAATACTGATCATGGGCTGGTAGGGAAACTCATGCTGCCTCTGAAGTTTCAGCTCCTGCCTGGTGACGCCGTGTTTTTTCAGCCATCCATGGTCCTCACTGGCATCCGGGTCCATCTCTCTTCCCAGCTCCTGGATAAATTTACCCATGCCGTACTGGCGGATATATGCCCGGTTCACAGCCATCCGCTCCCTGCGCAGCGCCCGTGCCAGACGCCCCCGCTTGGAGTGGCGGTAATACATTTTTTTCAGATTCACCCTGCATTTTTTCTGGGTCAGGCGGTTCTCCAGAATCAGAACCAGCCAGTCCCCTGGAACCTGGTCCGCCATAATGGCAATCTCAAAGCCGTAGGCATACCCGTCTTTCAGATTCTGGGCCTTCATCACGTCCGGGCGCATCACCCTCTCCATCTCAAAGGGAATGGGGTTCTTCTTCTCATCCACCACAGAGATTTTTTCTTCTCTCATGTCATCTACCACCCATCCCTGCAGAAGGATTCTGCCCTCCCGGGGCTGCACCACATCCAGCTTATATTTCATGGTCTGAGCGCCGTAGTCTTTGTTCATCTGCCCGCCGGTCTTTTCCCACACCACCTGTTTTTCTTCTCCACGAACAGCCAAAATCTGGAAAACTCCGAATTCTCCATAGTGCTCCCACAAATCGTCCACTCCGGGGATAATCACGGAAAACCCCACTTCCGGAGAAGCCCCCCGCAGTTCTACCACATTCTCAACCACATCCAGGCGCAGTTTCCGCTGTTTCTCAAAAGGGATAGGTTCTCCCTCTGCCAGAACCTGAATTTCTATGGGCCGGGAATCCACTGATGCGATCCAGCCTTCTACGGTCAGGGCAATCTTTCCCCTGGAAGCGTATTTCTCCCAGTCCACCGCTGTGTATATTTTTTCTAAATCCGCTTTTCCCATATCTATTTGTTCCTTTCCCGCAGCTCCCGGTACGCGCGGTAAGCTTTCCACACTTTTGTATTTTCCATTCTCCGGATCTGCCTGCGGCAGTTTTCCACAGCTGTTTCCTGCTCCCGGATTTTCTTCAGAAATTTTTCCATCACGTAGGCGTCTGCAGGGTACATCTCCAGAGATACCAGAAGTTTCACAGCCCCTTCCTGCATCTCCTGAATGAGAATCTGGGGGTCCTGGCAGGCAAAATAAATGGCATCCGGTTCCAGACAGTGGCCGTTGGCCTGATATTTAGCCGGAAGCTCCCGGCCTCCTTCACAGACAAACTGCAGCTTCAAAATCCTGCAGATACCCGGGTCCATTCCAGGGTCCAGGCGCAGTGCCGCCACATGTCCCGGCAGATTGATTTCCCCTTTCACAACCCCATTTTCCATGGGAATCAGACGGGAATCCGCTTCGGAAAATCCCTCTCCTCTGTCAAAAAACACTTGAAATACATGGTTACTGATATAATACCGCTCATGCTCCACCATATCCTTCAAAGACAGTCTGCCGCCGCCAAATCCCTCGAACATTTCATGCAGCGGCACATGGGCGCGGTTGATATACTGCTGGAAAGCTCTCTCCATCTCCTCATAGACAGAGACTTCTTCCCCGGTAAGCCCTGCCCAGGAAAACAGCTGGTATTTCTCCAGCACTGTCCGGCTTCCCTTCCCGTAAATGTAATAGTAGAGAATCCGGTACACCAGATAAGAAACCGGAATGGGAAAATCAAAACACCACTCGTAATCAATCACCGTGTCCGGGCGGCCCAGTATCACATTCCTGCAGATGAAATCAATATCTGTCACCGGCATACTCTTTGCACCCTTTGGAAGTACAGGCCGGCCAAACACCTGTGCAAACCGTTCTGTCATCTCAAAGGGCTCCTGTGCCATTTTCCGCACCTGTTCCACAAATGCTTTCAACTGGCTGACGGCTTCCTCCTCCCGGCCCCACTCCAGCAGGGCATCCAGCCTTTCCTCCAGTGTCTCTCCCTGGATATACTCCAGCCGGATTCCTCCATTGTCCAGAGCCCGTCCCCGGTTCATGGCAAATCCTTTTGCTTTGCACACAGCATCCAGGCTCTCCTGCCACCGGCACAGATTTTCCAGATGGTTTTTGGCCGCAGGGTGCATGGGGACTTTCTGCACCGCCCGGTTTCCCTTGGAGTCCTGAAGAATATCCGTGCGTATGGAAAAACCGGCTGTCCGGTCATTGGAATATTTGGCGAATACAATTTTTTCCCTGTCAGAAGGTTCCTCCTGGGCCTGGGATCTCACCACCACCAGGAAGGAATTGGCAAACTGGGGCAGCAGGCCGTCCTCAATCAGGGTATCTATCACCTTGCCCTCGGAAAATGACAGAATCCGCTCCTGATCGTAATTGGGAAAATCTTCCCCCAGCTCTCCCCGTCTGGGAAGATATTCATCGGAATACACAGCCATGGGAAATTTATAATCCGGGAAGGGATAATAAAACTCCGTCTGAAAATCCCCGGCTCTGGATATCACTTGGCACAGTCCCGGACGGGAGAATGTGCGCACATGAGTGGTCCGGGGATACCCTTCCAGCCCCTCAAAGTAGGTGCGCACATGGTCTTCCCCGAAGCCGGACCAATATTTTAATCCGATTCTGTTTTCAATGGCAATGATAATCTGGCCCCCTGGCTTTAGATGCCGGGCTGTCTTTTTCAACATTTCCACGTATGGGTCCTGCCCGCCCATATATTCCTGTGCATACTCGAAGACACCGATTAAAGTGATAAAATCATACCCTTCCCCACAGGACAGGCTGGGCTCAATATCCTGAAAATTCCCCACCTGGATCTCCACATTGCTGTATTCCCGGTTTTTATAGGCATTGATCTGGCTGCGCTTTTTTGACAGCTCTATGCAGGTGACACTGCCTGCCATCTCCGCCAGAATTCCTGTCAGTGCCCCGCAGCCGGAGCCGATTTCCAGGACCTTATGTTCTTTTGTTATAGGCAGCCAGCTTATGATATTCTCACGGATCTGCGAAAAATGATACAGCACCGGCCAGCTTTTTTTCTCTGCGGTCATACGGTTATACTCTTCTTTTGGACAAGTCCTGGCAATCTCCAGAAGCTCATCCTCCACGTCTCCGTCGCTGTACAGATCCTCCCCTGGATAGTACGTGTAATTCAGCGTAATACCCCCGATTTTTTCAAATAATTCCGACTCCATATTCTACCCCACTTCAATTTCTGAATTCATATCAAAAAAGCCAATGGTATTTTTTGTTGAGACCACAGACAGATTACAGATATCATACAATCTGTGATACACATGGAAATCTCCATCCCGGTAGCCGGTACACCCCAGTGACAGCAGGTATTCCCCCCCCTGGAGATCTATCTTCTGCCGGAAGGTGACCACCTGTTCATCCCCCGGGTTCTGAGGCGGTATCACCGCATCCTCGTACATGGTGTTGGTCCCTGAGATCTCTGTACCCTGAAGATTCTTAATGGTGTAGGCGAAAATAGGCTCCTGCACCTGGACAAAAAAGTGCACTTTCATCCGTATCTGGCAGTAACTTCCTTTATCCACCGCATTGGTAATCCTGCCCGCCTCATCTATAATGGCAAAGTCTATGATTTCCGCTTTTTTCTCCCCGTATTCCAGAAGCTGGGGATTCACCTGCAGATGATCCTGCCACCGTTTTCCTGCCGGAAGAATCTGTGTCCTGGGACCTTCCTCCACAGGCTGGTCCTGGCCCGCCAGTATCTTCTTATATAAATCCACAATTCTCTTGGGCTCCCCCTCATCCACTTTCTCACCCTGGTTGAGAAGCACCACCCGGTCACAGTATTTGCTCACACTCCCCAGGTCATGGCTCACCAGCAGAATGGTCTTACCCATTTTCTTAAACTCTTCAAACTTATGATAGCATTTTGCCTGGAAAAACACATCCCCCACAGACAAAGCCTCATCCACAATGAGAATCTCCGGGTCAATATTAATGGCAACGGCAAAAGCCAGCCGTACAAACATACCGCTGGAGTATGTCTTCACCGGCTGGTGGATAAAATCTCCGATATCTGCAAATTTCAATATGCTGTCCAGCTTCTGGTCGATTTCTTCTCTGGAAAATCCCATCATAGTACCGTTGAGATATACATTCTCAAGACCGGAATACTCTGGATTGAACCCGGCACCCAGCTCCAAAAGAGCAGAGATCCGCCCGTTCACCTCCACCTCTCCGTCAGTCTGATTCAAAACACCAGTGATGATTTTCAAAATGGTGGACTTACCGGAACCATTGGTCCCGATAATGCCCACAGTCTCCCCCTGTTCCACCTGAAAGCTCACATCATTTAACGCATAATGCTCCCGGTAGAGCTTCTTCCTGGTCAGGCCCAGTGACTCCTTCAGCCGGTCCGTGGGCTTATTATACAGCTTATATATTTTCTGCAGATGTTCCACCCGAACTGCTAAATTACTCATGTTTCCTCCTTACAACACGTCTGCAAAATGGACTTTCAGCCTTCTGAACACAGCAGTCCCCAGCACAAAGAGCACAAAGGTCACAGCCCAGTAATAGACAGTCATAGACAAGTGTTCCCAGAACCATACTTTCTGATAAAAAGCGTCCCTGTACCCGCTCACAATATAATACAGCGGGTTCAGCTTAAAGACCCAATGGTACTTCGCCGGAAGAATCTCCAGATTCCACATAATCGGAACCATCCAGACCCCCACCTGCAGTACAATGGTAATAATCTGGGATAAGTCCCGGAAAAATATTACAATGGCGCTGGTGGCATAGCAGATTCCCAGCACAAGTGCAAACAGGCAAAGTGTATAATAGAAAATCTGCAGTTCATATCCATCAGGATAATAGCCGTAGCACCCGAACAAAACCACTGCAAACAATACAAAAAATCCGTGTACAAACAGGGCGGATATCAGCTTTACCATAGGCAGTATGCTGATATTGAATACCACTTTCTTCACTAAATAACTGTATTCGATCAAAGCCGATGTGCCGCTGCTTAAAGCATCCTGAAAATAAAACCAGGGCACAATCCCCGCAATCAGGTACAGGACAAAGGGGATATTTCCCATGTCCCCTGCCCGCAGGCCCACCTGAAATACAAACCAGTACACCAGCACAGTGACAATGGGCTGGATAAATGCCCAGACAATCCCCAGATAGGACCCTGCAAACTTTGTCTTAAAATCATTTTTCGCCAGGCTGAAAATCAGCCCCCGGTTTCTGACCACTTCAATGGGAATGGACAGCAGCCCTTCTTTTATTTTTGACATAGTCTGCTCCTAATTCTGGTCTGCCCGGTATTCTTCCCACCCGCCCCATTTCTGATCTTTTTCAGAGACAGTCAGCTTTACCCCATCCTGCAGGGGCCAGTCAATGCCAATCTCCGGGTCATTCCAGGCAATACCGCCTTCATCCCCTGGGTGGTAGAAGTCCGAACACTTGTAAGCAAATTCCGCAGTCTCAGAGAGCACCAAAAAACCGTGGGCAAAGTTTTTCGGAATAAAGAACTGTTTCTTATTCTCCGCTGAAAGCCTGACCCCGAACCATTTTCCGTAAGTGGCAGAGCCTTTCCTCAGGTCCACTGCCACGTCGAATACTTCTCCCTGAATCACCCGCACCAGTTTATCCTGGGGATATTCAATCTGAAAATGCAGACCCCGCAGCACTCCTCTTTTCGACATGGACTGGTTATCCTGGACAAATTCCAGGTCAATTCCAGCCTCTTTATAATCATTATAATTATAAGTCTCCATAAAATAGCCCCGCTCATCGCCGAATACTGCGGGAGTAATCACTTTCAGACCTTCAATCTCACAAGTTTCTACACTTATTTTTCCCATTTTTATACCTCAATCAATGTCTTTTCTGACACTGCCTTTCATTTGTAAGAAAGAATCCCGCTTTCCGGGATTTCCGTACTTATAATCCTTCTGAAACCTCGATTAAATATTTCCCATAAGGAGTTTTCAGCAGCGGCTGGGCCAGAGACACCAGCTGTTCTTTGTCGATAAAGCCTCTCTTATACGCAATTTCCTCAATACAGGACACATACAGCCCCTGTCGTTTCTGGACTGCTGACACATAATCCGCAGCATCCAGAAGGGAATCGTGATTTCCTGTATCCAGCCAGGCAAATCCCCTGCCCAGGGTCTCCACCTGCAGTGTGCCTCTATCCAGATACACATTGTTCACCGATGTAATCTCCAGTTCTCCTCTGTCAGAAGGTTTCACCTCTTTGGCAATGGATACCACGTCGTTGTCATAGAAATACAAGCCCGGTACTGCATAGTTGGACTTAGGGTTCTGAGGTTTTTCCTCAATGGAGATGGCCTTCCCGCTCTCATCAAATTCCACCACTCCGTATTCTCTGGGGTCCCGGACATAATACCCGAATATGGTCGCCCCCTTCTCACGGGCCGCCGCTCTCTGGAGCACAGTAGAAAAACTCTGCCCGTAAAAAATATTGTCTCCCAGCACCAGCGCTGTCCGGTCCTGGCCGATAAACTTTTCCCCTATGATAAATGCATCTGCCAGTCCCCTGGGCGTTTCCTGAACCGCATAGGACATAGAAAGCCCCAGCTGCTCCCCGCTTCCCAGCAGCTCCTCAAACACAGGCAGATCTCTTGGTGTGGAAATCACCAGGATCTCCCGGATTCCTGCCAGCATCAGCGTGGAGAGGGGATAATAGATCATCGGCTTGTCGTATACCGGCAGAATCTGCTTGGAGACTGCCTTCGTCAGCGGATACAGCCTGGTGCCCGACCCGCCTGCCAATATAATTCCCTTCATAAATTCCTGCCTCCTTAGTTTATTCATTGAGACAAATGCCAAGCCTGTTTCACAACCAGAGATTGGGCAAAAGAAACAAATAAGGAGCGAATTCAAAACGGTTTTGAGCTCCGTTTTGTTTCTTTTGTCCAATCTCGTGAAGTCAGAAACACTTTTCGCACTTATCTGCTCATTATATTTTATACATGTCCTGATAATACTTCTGATAACTTCCGCTGGTGACATTTTTCATCCATTCCTCATGTTCAAAGAACCACTGAATGGTTTTGCGGATTCCGTCCTCAAATTTCGTCTCCGGATACCAGCCCACTTCCTTTTTGATTTTATCCGGGGCGATGGCATACCGGCGGTCATGGCCTTTCCGGTCTTCCACATAAGTGATTAAATCATCGCTGACCAGCTCTCTGCGGGCGTCGCTTTCCGGAAGCATTTCCCTTAAGGTGTCCAGAATAATGTGGATAATCTCAATATTCTGCTTCTCGTTGTGGCCGCCGATGTTATAGGTCTCAAACAGACGTCCCTTTTCCTGCACCAGATCAATTCCCTTGGCGTGGTCTTTTACATACAGCCAGTCCCTCACGTTCTTTCCGTCGCCGTAAACCGGAAGTTTCTTTCCCTGGAGAGCATTGTTGATGATCAGAGGAATCAGCTTCTCAGGGAACTGATAGGGTCCGTAATTGTTGGAGCAGTTCGTAATGTTCGCCGGAAAATGATAGGTATCCATATAGGATTTTACCAGCATATCGGAAGATGCCTTGCTGGCGGAATAGGGGCTGTGGGGGTCATAAGGGGTAGTCTCGTAGAAATACTCCCCTTCTTCTTCCAGGGACCCGTACACCTCGTCTGTGGACACATGGAGAAATTTCTTTCCCTCCTGATAGGTGCCGTCCGGAAGCTCCCATGCCGCCTTTGCCGCATTCAGCAGAACCAGCGTACCCAGCACATTGGTCCTGACAAACACTTCCGGGTCTTTGATGCTGCGGTCCACATGGGATTCTGCCGCGAAATGCACCACCCGGTCAATATCATTTTCCTGAAAAATCTGATTCACTGCGTCCCTGTCACAGATATCTGCCCGTATAAATGTATAATTATCCCGGTCTTCCACACCTTTCAGGTTTTCCAGATTGCCTGCATAGGTCAGCTTGTCCAGATTGATGATGCGGATTTGGCTGTCATATTTTTCAAACATATAGTAAATATAATTGGAACCAATAAAACCGGCGCCGCCGGTTACCAGATACGTCCTCATCTTCGAAACCTCCGATTCTCAACTGTTATTTTTTTACATATTCTTTTCTATTATAGCATTGGGTGATTCAGGCTTCAACCTGTTTTTTTCCTTGCCAAATGTTCTTTCCTTATATATAATGGTTAAAGTGTCGAAAGTCCACTTTCATTGCTGAGACCTTTTGACAGGCTAGTCACACAATGGTGCTGCTGTCAATACTGCCTGTGGACAGAACTTTGATTGTATTATTTGTAATTTTGCCGCAAACATACTTCTATCATGGCTGCAAGGAGATATTATGGGTTTATTGATATACCCATGAGCCAAATGATTTGCCAGCAGGCCTTGAATTCGCTCCTTATTTGTTTATGCTGCCCATACTCTGGTTATGAAATGGGTACTGGCGACTGTAGAAAGAAAGGTGAGATATATGCCAATTAAAATACAAAACGATCTGCCTGTAAAAGAGATTTTGGAAAAGGAAAATATTTTTGTCATGGATGAACACCGGGCTATGCACCAGGATATCCGTCCTATCCAGATTCTGATTCTGAATCTGATGCCTTTGAAAGAGGATACAGAACTGCAGCTTCTGCGTTCTCTGTCCAATACTCCTCTACAGGTGGATGTGACTTTTATGAAGGTGTGCACTCATACATCGAAAAATACCTCTGTCAGCCACCTGAACAAATTTTATCAGAATTTTGAGGAATTGAAAGAGCAGAAATTTGACGGACTGATCATTACCGGCGCTCCTGTGGAACAGATGGATTTTGAAGAGGTGGATTACTGGGAAGAACTGACGGATATTATGGACTGGAGTGTAAAAAATGTCACATCCACCATTTTCCTGTGCTGGGGGGCCCAGGCGGGGCTGTATCATTTCTTTGGCCTGCCAAAGGTCCAGCTGGATGAAAAACTGTTCGGATTGTACTGGCACCGGGTTGCCAACCGGAAGATTCCCCTGGTGAGAGGGTTTGACGATGTGTTTCTGGCGCCCCACTCCAGACATACTGACGTTCCCATGGCCCAGATACGCATGTGTAAAGATCTGACGGTGCTGGCGGAATCAGATGAGGCAGGGCTGTTTCTTGCCATGGCCCATGAGGGGAAGCAGATTTTTGTGATGGGACACCCGGAATATGACCGGATTACCCTGGACACGGAGTATAAACGGGATCTGGCCAAGGGACTGCCCATTCAGATCCCGGTGAATTATTATAAGGACGATGACCCGGCGCGCAAACCGGATCTGCTGTGGCGGGCTACTGCTAATAATCTTTATACCAATTGGCTGAATTACTATGTATATCAGGCTACGCCTTATGATATGGTGGGGACGCCGTTTAATTAGGAAAGGCAGAAAAGAGGAGACAGATATATGGGACTTTATTTGAACCCGGGAAATGACGCCTTTTATATGGCTGTTAATGACGATATCTATGTAGATAAATCTGAAATGATCTCATGGGCAAATGGCAAATTAAATAAAAACTCAAGATATATCTGTGTAAGCAGACCCCGGCGGTTTGGCAAATCAATGACTGCCGAAATGCTTACCGCCTATTACAGCCGGGGCTGCGATTCGTCAGAATTGTTCGAAAAATTAAAAGCCGCAGATTCTCCTTCTTTCAAAAAGCATCTGAACAAATACGATGTGATCCACCTGAATATCCAGCAATTTCTCAGAAAAGCAGACTCTCTGTGCAATCTGAGCAAAAGGATTGAAAGGGACGTAATCGCAGAGCTCCATGAATGTTACCCTGACTATATCTCACCTGAGCAACAGAGTCTGCCAGATGTCTTGTCAACTATTTATTTCAAAAAGACAGGAAATGAGAAAGGGTTTATTTTTATTATTGATGAATGGGACTGCCTGTTCCGCATTGCCCGCAACGATACCGTATCCCAGAAAAATTACCTGGATTTTTTAAGAGATTTATTCAAAGACAGAACATATGTTACCCTGGCATACATGACAGGAATTCTGCCAATCAAAAAATACGGCACTCACTCTGCTCTTAATATATTTGATGAGTACTCTATGGTGAATCCCGGAGAATTAGCGCCATATACCGGTTTTACGGAAGAAGAAGTAAAAACACTGTGTGAACAATTCCAGATGAATTTTCATGAAGTAAAAAAATGGTACGACGGGTATCATTTCTCGGAATGCCTGCATATTTATAATCCCAAATCCGTAGTGGATGTGATGCTGAAAAAAGAATTCGGCAGTTACTGGACAGAGACTGAAACTTACGAAGCTTTAAAAATATATATTGAAATGGATTATGATGGATTAAAAGACGCCATTATCATCATGCTTGGAAATGGCACGTATCCATTCAACCCCCGAAAATTTCAAAATGATATGACTACGTTCAAAACCAAAGACGATGTATTAACTTTATTAGTACATCTTGGATATCTTGCTTATGATAAGGAAAAGCAGGAGGCATTTATACCCAATCAGGAGATTGCCGCAGAGTTTCTAAACGCTGTAGATGAGCCGGCTTGGGATTGTGTTATTCAGGCAATCTCCCGTTCAAAAAAATTGCTGGATGCCACATTAGCGCTTGACCAGGCAGCTGTAGCTGATGAAATGAATGCCATACACACGGATACAACTTCTTTGTTAAAGTATAACGATGAAAATTCATTAACCTGCTCCGTGTTTATTGCCTACTACAGTGCAAAACTCTACTATCTTCCACCGATCCGTGAGATGCCTACAGGGGCAGGCTTTGCAGACGTTGTATATCTTCCACGAAAAAATATTGATAAACCTGCATTGCTCATAGAATTAAAATGGGATAAATCAGCCACAGGAGCCATTGAACAGATAAAAAAGAAACAATATACACAATGGATTGAAAACTATACCGGTGAAATTCTCCTTGTTGGAATCAATTACGACAAACTTAGCAAACATCATGAATGTGTGATTGAAAAGTTGAAATAGCATGTGAACAGAATGGGTGAAGTTCGTGACTCTTCACCCATTCCTGCCTATCCTAAACTCTTATCAGAAAGGTCTGCTTTTGTAGACACAAGATTTTTTTACAGCCTCCTTGTTTCTACATCACAATGACTTCAAATTCTTTCTATATTCCAGCATCTCCATTTCATCCGTATTCTCCATAACATATTTCAATTTATGAATAACTTTTTCACGGTCATATGGAAGATACGCCGTTACTGGGGCAAAATTTGAAACCGTATCCGCAAATAAATGTGTACGAATATTCAAGTTATTGAGAAACACCTGCAGCTCACGGATACGCTCTTTCTCTTTGGCAGGCACAAATAACCCCTTCTGTGCCATCTGATACAGCTCTGTGTCTGGGAAAAGCGTAAGAGAATCCACGGAAATAAAATATGGATTCAGCTGACTGAACAGCTCAGCACTATTCCGTGCGTTTCGGTATCCACCGTCTTTTCCCGCAAGACCTGTCATATAAACAAAGTAGTATTCTATTCCTGCTTCGTCTAACTTCCTGCACTGCTCCAGAATATCCGCCGAAGTATACCCCTTATCTGCAAGGGCTAGGGTTTGGTCATCGCCGCTTTCCACTCCGATGCTCAGTCCGTTAATGCCCATTGCCCGGAGTTTTTTAAGCTGCCATACCTCTTTGCTTTTGATATCGCGGATGCTTGCAAACATAGCCATTGTCTGGCATTTAATCAGATAATCTCTTACCGTCAAGGCCCTAAGTTTAAGATTTTCGTAACTCATGGCAAAAGGATTTGCCCCTGTCCAAAAAATTCTCCTTGCATACGGCTGGCAGCTTTTTATCTCTGCTAAATCTTCCTCAAATTCCTCCATAGGTGACATTCGGAATCGTTCATTTTTATACAGGCTGCAAAACCTGCATTTATGGTATGTGCAGCCAGAGGCAGCCTGTATGATGACCGAATGAGCTTCATACGGCGGCCGCCAGGTTCTGCCTGCAAAGTGCATGATTCTCTCCTTTCCCCTGCGCCGCTCCTGATACATAGATGGATACCCGCAGGGTGTTTCACTTACAGATGATGCACGCTTTTTCTATACCGCTGTAATTCTTCCTCACTGACATTTCCTATGATCTCGTCAAGAAACGACAGCAGTCTCTTCTTATCTTTCGGCAGCTGCCCGTGAAACTGGTACGCATTGGAGGCCCCCATTGCCGCAAAGGTTGTGGGTATCTGGAGATTTTCAACCAGTGTCCGCATCTCTTTGTATTTTTCCAGTTCGCCTTCTTCCTGCCAGTTCCCTTGCTGTATTTCCGCAAAAAGTTCAGAATCGGGATAAATGGTAAGCATATTTGCCCCGATGAGCACAGGGTGAGTCTGGTTACATATATCAGCCGTCAATTTTGCTCCTATTTCCCCGCGGCCTGCACCGGAAATGCTTACTAAATAAAAGAAACTGTAATGAATATCTGCCGCATCTAATCTTTGGCATTGCTTGATGATGTCTGCAGAAGCATACCCCTTGTTCATAAACCGCAGGGCTTCATCATCGCCCGTTTCTATTCCTATGGTCAGGCCATCATATCCAAAAGTCCGCAGCCTGGCAAGTTCTTCATCTGTTTTATGGGTAATGTCTGTAATTCTTGCAAACGAGCCCACAGAATTTACAGACGGCAGATATTTGTGGATCAGCTCTGCAATGGCGGCTAATTTGTTGTAGGACAAAACGAATGGGTTGGCCCCTGTCAGAAACACCCGGTCTATCTTCCCGTTGTTCCAGTCCTTAACTGCTCTTGCCGCCTCCTGCAGGTCAGATTCAATATCCTCCATGGGGGACATTCTGAATTTGAACGGCAAATCATGATACAAAGTACAAAACTTACACTTGTGATGGGTACAGCCCGCTGTCGCCTCAACCAGAAGTGATTCCGCCTCATAGGGCGGCCGCCAGATTGTTCCTGTGTAATGCATAAACACATCTCCTCTCTTTCCCAGTTCCCCGGCTGTTTCCTGCGCATACAGGCAGCCCGGGGGAGGGGTGTAGTTTATGATAATTATACTTTTGTACAATAATTTTACAAGTACTGTACTTTTTTGTAGTACCTATATTTAAACGGTACATTGTTTTTAGAGAAAATGTGTGTTATACTGCTTCGGAAAGGAGTGACGGAAATGAAAAAAAGCCCATTGGCTGTTAAACGATGGAATATAATCTTACTGACTTGGGGAAAAGCTTTATTCCTGTCTTTGAGCATATGACACAATGGGGAGATGAGAATCTTAATGGGTAAAAACTGTATGCAGATAAAAAACAGAGCCAGCAAACAGCAGGGAATTCCCTCTTGTTTACTGACTCTGCATTTAGGAACGGTTTAAAAATTATTTCTTAACAGATCTTTACAGGTACACATGGAATCCTATTTCTTCCACACACCTCTGGCATTAAACCGATAAGACTTCCCGTCTATATCCACTGTGGTATTGCGCAGCATCACGCCTGACTCATTAAAGTAATAATATTTTCCTTTATATTTAAGCCATCCAATCCGCATGACACCGTCACTTTTCAGATAATAGCGGTTTCCTTCCCAGGTCAGCCAGCCTGTCTTCATCTGTCCAGTCTTTTTCACGAAATAACGGGAACCGTTTACATCCACCCATTGGCTGCGTACCATGGCACCTGTATTTCTGTCAAAATAATAGTAAATCTTCTTAATCTTCACCCAGCCAGTCTGCATCACACCGGATTTGTTCAGATAATAACGGTTTTCTTCCCATGTGAGCCAGCCTGTTTTCATCTTGCCGTTTGGTCTGGCAAAATATCTTTTCTTATTCACTTTCACCCATTTGTTTTGGGCCATGACGCCGTTTTTATTAAAGTAATATTTGGCACCATTAATGTTTCGCAGTCCGGTTTTCATCACACCCGCGCTGCCAAAGTAATATGTTTTCCCGTTAATCGTCCGGAAGCCATCAGAAGCCCGATAACCGGAACTGTCAAAATAGTAGGTTTTTCCGTTAATGGTGCGAAACTCATTGGTCACAAAATTTCCATCGCTGAGACGATACTTATATTTCCCGTCAGCTTTCACCCAGCCAGCAGTAATCACCGGAGCACCATATTGCTTAAAGGCAAAGTCCAAATCTACGTTTCCATTGATGCCGCTGACTTTTCCTTTATCGGTCACCTGCCAGATATCCCGGGAAATGCTGGATGTATAATTGTCAGTCCACTCTGCAATCCAGGCATCCACTCCCTGAAGCCCGCTCATGTTAATATAATTCTTTGCCCAATATGAATTACAGTAAACCATAGGCTGATAACCTGCAGCCCTGACTGCATCGGCAAAGGTCTGCACAATCTGCGTGCGGCGGTTGTTGCTCAGACTCAGCTGGCTGTTATCTTCAATGTCAATCACAACCGGATATGTAATCTTATATTTCTTGATCGCGTTGATGGTTGTCTGAGCATCCTTTGCCGACTGTGCCACTGTCTTCGCATGGCTATAAAAATATACTCCCACCGGAATCCCAACCCGGTTGGCTTCTGCCAGATTCCGCTGGTAGTACATATCCATACCATTTCCGTGAGCTACCCGGACAAACGCAAATTCTATCTGACCGCTGGCCTTTACCTTTTCCCAATCAATCAGTCCCTGCCAGTAAGATACATCCATCCCTTTTGCTGCTACATTGGGAACTACTTTCCCGGAACTGTTATAATATTTCCCATTGTACTTTGACCAGGCAGTTACTGCCGCCTGTGCCGGCTGTACTTGGGACAGGACTCCCCCTGCAAGAAACATGCCCGCCAGACAGAAAGCTGTCAGTTTCTTCCAATTTTTTTTCATAACCATAACCCCTATTTAATATTTTCTTAACTTACTAATTAATTTTTTGTTACATTTAATATTATACCTTTGTGAACCGATAAAATCAACATTTATTTTTGACCAATTTCCACCACTATGTTATAATATTTACCATGATTGATTTTAATATACCCCCTCATACAGGGGCAGAAGAACAATACATACAGGAAGCCATTGAAAAGCGCAAGCTCTGCGGTGACGGTATGTTCACCCGCCGCTGCAGCCAGTGGATGGAGCAGACTCTGTCAGTCAGGCATGCATTGCTGACCACCTCTTGTACCCACGCCCTGGAGATGGCTGCGGTACTCACAAATATAGGCGCCGATGATGAAGTGATCATGCCCTCCTACACGTTTGTGTCCACGGCAAACGCATTTGTGCAGAGAGGCGCACGCATTGTATTCACAGATATCCGCCCGGACACTATGAATCTGGACGAAAGGCTGGTGGAAGATGCCGTCACTCCCCGCACAAGAGTAATCCTGCCAGTCCACTATGCAGGCGTGTCCTGTGATATGGACCCTATTCTGGACATTGCCCATAGACATCACCTGCAGGTGGTGGAGGATGCCGCCCAGGGAATCTTTTCCTATTATAAAGACAAAGCATTGGGCGGCATGGGAGATTACGGATGCCTGAGTTTCCACGAGACAAAGAACTTAACTATGGGGGAAGGAGGAGCACTTTTATTCCAAAAGGACCAGTCTCTGGAAACGGCAGAAATAATCCGCGAAAAAGGAACGAACCGCAGTCAGTTTTTCCGGGGACAAATTGATAAATATACCTGGGTGGACTATGGGTCCTCCTACCTTCCCAGTGAGTTAAATGCTGCCTACCTGTGGGGACAGTTTACCATGTTCCGGGAAATCCAGAATGACCGGATGGAAACCTGGAAATTCTACCACCAGGCATTCCAGGAACTGGAGCAGGCCGGATATCTCACCCGTCCCGTGATTCCTTCCTACGCCCGTCACAATGCCCACATGTATTACCTCAAGCTGAAGGATCTGGATACCCGCACCCGTTTCATCGCCTATTTGAAAGAACGGGGTGTTATGGCAGTATTCCACTATGTGCCCCTGCACTCTTCTCCTGCAGGCCAAAAGTTTGGCAGATTCCACGGTGAGGACAAATATACCACCCGGGAAAGTGAACGTCTGGTCCGCCTTCCCCTTTTCTACGGCATGGGCCAGGATAACAGGGAAAAAGTAGTACAGACTGTGAAAGACTTTTTCAGGACATAGTATAGATCATGACCCCGCAGATAATCAGCAGATTTCCTGCCAGTTTTCTGCGGGTGATTTTTTCTTTTAAAATCAGGCAGGACAACAGCATCACAAATACATAACAGCAGGTATCTATGATGGAACCATATTTCATATCAATTTTCGTATAGCACCAGGTATTCAGAAATAAAATCCCAAAGTATATCCCATACGATGTAATCACACGCCAGTTCAGATAATCGCCAAACGGCCTGTTGTATGTCCGGTCTGCACTTTGTTTCAGCAGAATCTGGGAAACAGCAGCGAAAAAAGTTCCCACAAACATTAACATCAGATAAAATCTATTCATAAGACACCACCATCACCCCTGAAAACACAAAAATCAGTCCCAGGATATTCCCAAAGGTCAAATGCTCTCCAAAAATCACCACAGCCCACAGCTGCCCCCAGATCAAATACACCGATTTATTGGCATAGGCAATGCTCAGCTGAAATTTTTTAATCACCTGCTGCCATGCAAGAGCGTAAATCCCACAGTTCAGCAGCATAAGAAACGCAAATACATACAGCAGACGTGAATGCAGTCCATATTCACTTAACTGCACAGAAGCTGCTTTTGAAAACACAGTTGTAAAAGAAAACAGCAGTATATTTAGATGAAGTTTGATATAATCCAGCGCCCCTGCTCTGCTATAGTTTTTTGCTGACTCTGTACTCATTTGTTCTTTCCATCCTCCCCGTCTTTTGCCTGCCGGTTCAGCTGATACAATGTCTGGCCTCCTATTTGGACCGCTGACTGCACCTGGTCATAAACAGCCGTAAATTCGGCTTCTGAGGCAGCCTTTGCCACCACATGGCCCACCCGGTCCGTACCGTTTTTCATTGCCTGCACTTTATGGCCTGCGGGGTAGTCTATGACAATCTGTACCCCTTTTTGCCGAAGGATGTCCAGCTTTTCTTCGTCGATACTGGTAATCACTCCATCAATAGGGCTCATCAACAGCCTTCCCTGGCAGGGAACATGAACAAGCCTGGGAAACTGTACAGATTCTCCCAAAGCATTCTGGATGATTCTCTGGTAAAAGGGAAATCCATAGTGCAAAGAGATCAATTCCGGAATGCAGGTGGCACCTGTGCGCCCCCCAATCTCAAGAATCCAGACTTTGTTCCCATCCACCAGCACATCCGCATTCACAGGACACTCATCCAGTCCCACAGCTTCTATGGCAAGCTGCATCTGTTTTTGAATCTCACGCATCTGTTTCTTTGTAGTGTCATATGGAAAGCTGTGTCCGGCAGGCACAGTCACCTGCTCACCCCTGAACAGATATTTCTCATGAGGAGCCATAAATACCAGACTTCCGTTTTTCACAAATCCGTCTACCCCGATTTCCTCTGCCTGGATATATTCTTCCACCAGCACATAGTCCTTTCGGGATGCCTGCAGTGCACGGGAAAAAGCCTCCTTTAGCCGGCTTTCTCTTTCCACTATGACAATTCCCCTGCTTCCGGAGCTGTCAACCGCTTTTACCAGCAGAGGGTACCCCAGGCGCTTAGCCGCCTGCTGGGCTTTTTCCATTGAAGATGCCCTGATATGTCTGGGGGTGGACACTTTCTTCTGATAAAAGGCATCCTTCATCAGAGCCTTATCTGTCACCTGGCAGGCCGCTTCATAGGAGAGACCGTGGAGCCCCATTTTCTGGCACACATAGCCAATGGTACGCACAGCCACATCTGTACCGGAAGTACAGATACCATCAATCTTTTCTGACTGTGCAATCTCCAGCACGCCTTCCTGATCCCTGGTATCCGTTTCATACACTTTATCGGCCAGGGCAAACCCTGGATAATCCCCGGGGCTGCTCACCACAATGACAAACAGTCCCAGCTCTTTCGCCTGCCGTATGAGGGGGGCCTGGTAGATTCCGGCTCCCAGTATTATCAATTTTTTCATTTTTTCTCCATGTTTGTTATATTAACCGTCTCTCTCACAATGTATTGAGGGGTATGATTCAGTGTCAGAAGCATTTTGCCCAGATATTCCCCAATAATACCCAGTACCATCAGAACCAGTCCGAAGAAAAATACCATCACGCAGATGGTGGATGCCCACCCTGCAGGGATATCCGGAGATATCATCTTCTTCACCACAACCACAACAGCTGCCAGAAAGCCCCCAAGCGCGGAAAACATCCCCAGCACAGAGGATATCCGCAGGGGGATCACCGAATAATTCCAGTATGCCAGCCACAGCCCCATCAATTTGCGCAGGGTATAATTGGAGGTTCCTGACTCCCGTTTAAAGTGTTCTACAGGTACATTGCCAATATTATGGGTAATGCGGTAGAAAATCCCATCTATATAAGGATTGTAACTGGTGTATTTCACCACTTCCTCTCGGACAGCCCGGGTGATCACCCAGAAATTACTGGACAAAATCTCCTTGGGCCTCCCCAGCAGAATTCTGGACGAGACTTCATTGAGTTTACTGGAAAAATTTTTTAAAACAGAATTTTTCCGGCGTGGATATACCCCGTAAACAATGTCAAACCCTTCTGCAATTTTGTCAATCAATTTAAATATCTGCGAGGGATGTGTCTGCATATCATCATCCATCCCCAGTATATAATCTCCCTGGGCATAAGACAGGGCGGCCATCAACGCATTATGCTGGCCGAAATTGCGGAGCAGATCCACACCTTTCACGTTCTTCCTCTCCTGGGCCAATCTGCGGATCACCCCGAAGGTGCCGTCTCTTGAGTGGTCATTCACCAGCACAAACTCACAGGTATATCCAGGATTATTCTCAAATTCCCCGGAAACCATGTCCACAACTTTTCCAATGGTAGCCTGGGAATTATAGCAGGGTATGACTATTGATACTAACATGTCATTTTCTCCTCATCTATCAGATAATCGTAAAATAAAGGCGCGCCTCCTGTGTGAAGGAACAGAACATCTGCATTTTCAATATGGTGGTCTTTTAGATAACATTCCATTCCCCAGAATGCTTTTCCTGTATAAGTGGGGTCCAGAGGAAGGGCATTCTCCAGAAACTGCCTGCGGATGCACGTTTCTATCTGCTCATCAAATTTTCCGTAGCCGCCCTGCAGATACTCGTCGGCCAGACATATCCTGTCTTCCAGACGCTCAGGAACCAAAATCCCCCTGGTTTTAAAATACTGGCTTAAAGCTCTGGCCATGATCCTGGTTCCCCGCTCCTTTTCCCGGGAAACAGAGATCCCCACAATCATCTTTGTGTCCCGGGCCAGCAGACTGCCTGCGGTGAGACCGCTCTGTGTAGCCCCTGTGCCGGACGCTGTAAAAATATAATCAAAAGATACGCCCAGCTGGGATTCCTGTCTTAGTATTTCCTGATAGGCATCCACATAAGCCTGTACCGGGACGCCTTCTCTGCCCTCTCCCCATTGATTTCCATAAATATAATAAGGCTTTCTGCCCTCCCCTTCCAACCTCTCAAACAGGTCCTGCACACACTGGGCCACTGAGTCTTTTTGGCAGGGAATCACCTCCACCTGCATCCATTCCATCATACGGCTGTTGCTGGATAAACTGGGTGATTCCTTCACACTGGTACAGATCATGTAACACGGAATCTGTTTCTGACCACATATATTTCCCAGGACTCTGCATAGGTTGGAACGTCTGTCGCCGTATATCACCATACAGTCTGCTTCTGTCCTGCACATATCCCGGTAAAATTCCCAGCCTATGCGGACTTTATTGCCGCCCAGAGAGAATGGGAGCAGGTCATCCCTTTTTATAAAAATTCTGTTTCCCTGTTCTGATTCACTGTGTATCTCGTATATAGGTGTGTCCATTTTCACTCCTTAGTAACTGTATGTAATCAGCATTTATAAAAACAGGCTGGAAATTTCCAGCCTGTTGCATATTACAGATATCCTCTTCCCTCTGGGTCAGTGGGATCCCATTTATATGATGAGTTGATCTTACGATATGTTTTCTGGTCAAAGGGTCCTGCGTTGGCGTAATCTCTTACTTCTACTGTAGCTCCGTTGCAGTTTTGATAAATCCACTTGGCATCGGCAACCGCCACGCGGATACATCCATGAGAAGCGGCTGATCTCCCCAGCTTATTCCACTCGCCATAGGGAAGACTGTTGATGTTCGGCGCACTTCCTGCCACGGAATGAATAAAGATTCCATTTGCCGCATCCACAAGAGTCGCATACTGGCCATAACTGGGACCCATGAGTTGCTGCCAGCGTCCGGCCCTGGTTCCGATAAACGTTCCCACTGGGGTAGGTGTCGCTGGAAGCCCCACTGAG
Organism: uncultured Lachnospiraceae bacterium; assembly: GCA_910588825.1. Lineage (GTDB taxonomy): Bacteria > Bacillota > Clostridia > Lachnospirales > Lachnospiraceae > MGBC164599. The sequence goes on along the minus strand of CAJURF010000011.1, from coordinate 13,359 downwards.
CACGGGAAAGCCACTACCGGAGTATTATATTTCCCGCTGGAATCTTTGGTATACACCGTAATCTGATTTCTTTTCCGGTCCACTTTCAAAATATACGGGCCGGAAACACGATTCCTTACGTCCTGAACCAAAACGCCTTTTTTATTGAAATAAAACTTATATTTGGACCCGTTTTGTTTTACAGTCGTCCATCCTTTGGCAAATGTTCCATCTTTCTTAGCGTATTTCCAATTTCCTTTTATTTTTACCCAGTTCTGTGAAAAAACACCGTTTCCCTTCAGATAACCCCATTTGCCATTGCGCTGCACCCATTTATTTTTAACCATTGTGCTGTCTGCGCCGAAATAATAATAATTTCCTTTATCCTTCACCCAGCCGTTGGTTTTCATATAGGCTTTTGCTGTGGCATAGTACCACTTTCCGCCCTTTTTCACCCACTTTTTCGTAACTGCATATCCTTTGCGGGCTTTTGAGGTCTGTTTCTCAAAATAGTAATATTTGCCGTTGATCTTCTTCAGACCGCCTTTGTACATCTTTCCGGTTTTGGTGAAAGAGTAATATTTGGATCCAATGGCAATCAGCTGACTGGTCTGGGCTTTAAACTCGCTTGTAAAGCGATACCAGTACGCGCCAATTTTTACCCATCCCTTATATGCCGAGCCAGCAGGAGCACTGCCCTCTTTCTTCGGTCTAAAATAATAATATGAACCGTCAATTTTCTTCAGGCCGGTTACTCTGCATCCTGCACTGTCAACACGATACAGATATTTGTCCGCTTTGACGAACTCATCTTTCGCCATCTTACCGTCTGCGTCGAAGTAATAGTAATTGGCATTCCCGTTTTCTGTTATTTTCTGCCATTTAGTCTTAATGACCCGGGAATAGTCTTTATCAAAATAATACCAGCTGCCGCTGAGTTTCTGCCATCCGGTTTTTTTCAGCTGTTTTCCTTCTTCGCCAAAATAATACTGCTTATCGCCGACTTTCTGGAATACATTGGCTGCCATAGCGCCGTCGGCGCCAAAATAATACAGATCTCCGTCTATCTCCTTTGCCTCGTCAGTGATCATAACACCGTCTTCGCCGAAATAATATGTATTATCGCTGACTGTCCTCAGTACATCTTTCTCAGGAACTGCGTTTTCTGACAGATAATATACTTTGTTGTCTGACAGGGTCTGCATACCCACCATGGAAGTGTCCCAGGCACCATTGTCCTTCAGATAGAGCCACTGCTCACCCACATGGAGCCATCCCTGCTGTTTCAGCATCTGGCCGATTCGTGAGTTTATAGGACTGGGTTCAATAATCGGCTGGCCATCCGGCTCTTCTAATTCAGAATTACAGTCACTGATCGTCTCCTCTCTTGTGAGGAAATAGTAAGTCTCCAGCGTGTTTCCACTGGCTGTACAAAGACCTGTCCGCATTCTGCCTTCCTGGTCGAACAGGTAAGACGCCTGATTCCCACTTGCCAGAGCAATGGTAACGATACCATCTTCTGCTGTGTAGTACTGTCCGTCAGTACCCGGTTTTTTCAGTTTGTAATACCTGGGCGCATAGCTCGTATCCCATGCATAACCCACAATCCCATTTTCATTATCTGAAACTGTTTCGTCACCAGGTTCCGGCGCCGGTTCTTCCGGCAGGCTGTCATTTCCGGATATATTGCCCGATATATTTTCCGACAATCCCGGCTCAGGCACAGCAGGAACCTGCTCATTGTTATTATCACTTTCCCCATCTGAAGAAACTGCCGGCCCATCCGGTGTACCGTCCTGTACCGTGCCGTCATCTGCACCCGGTTCCGCCTGTAATTCAGCCTGTTGTTCCACCACAGACTCTGTATTTATTGCAGATGCCCCGACAGATACTGTCCCCGAACATGCCATGCTGAAAGCTATAGTAAAAGCCAGAAACTTCTTTCTTATCATTTTAACTATTATCCTCCCTGTGTATAAAAACATAAACTACGTTGACAAGTCCTATTGTAGACCCGAAACCCATCTTTTGTCAAGTTATTCCCTATTCCCCCAGACCGCTCTCCACAGCCCCGGCCAGGGCATCCATGGCAGCCGCCTCATCTTCTCCGTCACAGATTAACTCAATCTCATCCCCGCATTTCACACAGGCTCCCAGTATGCCCAGTACACTTTTGGCATTATATGTACCATCTTGAAATTCAAATACAACTGAACAATTATATTTCATAGCCTCTTTACAGAGAAATCCCGCCGGACGCAGATGCAGACCTGTCGGATTTTTAATACAAACCTTTTTTCTTGTCATTCTCACTTCACCCCCATCTGTGACTTAGTTCATCTTCCCCCTTTCACGGGTTTTACCAGCTTTACTGTGGTATTCTGCTGTTCCACCAGGTCATATCCCGGCGGCAGAGACACCTTTACCGGAACCAGATAAGTGCCTTCTGTCCTGCCCGACAAGTCCACACTGACCTTAATATCACTCTCTTTGAGCTGATCCAGCTGGGCTCCGTTTTCCCGGATGCGGATTTGGACTTTCTCAGTCTCATAGACCAGCTGCAGGCCCTCTGCCACATTCTGTCCCGTAATGTTTGTGGTCAATACGCTGTATTCTTTACTATCCTGAGGCAGGATACTGACGGACGCTATTACCGTGTCGCTGGTATCCTTTGTCAGTTTTATATTGTCTGGCAGCAGTTTCTCAATATTTACTTTTACCTCAAAGTCTGAGTTTTTCCCTGTCACATCAATGGTCTCATCCGGCACCCGTATGACTTTTCCTTCTGCTGTCAGTGCTTCCAGCGCCTCCTGGCTTCCGGCCACACTGATATTCTCCGGTGTAAAGGTAATCTTATCCACCTTATATCCGTCTGATGCTTTTCCCACATACCCGCCTTTGATTGAGACATCGTTCTGTATGGCCCACAGTCCTACTGACACATAGACTTTCGGCACACTGGTGTCATACTTCAGATAGTTCATCTGACTTTCTGAAATTTTTTCCTGATTCTTATCTATAATTTCCAGCCCCACCTGTTTCGTGGTATTCTCCTGGAGATTGGATGCATCCACAGAGGCTACCACTTTATCAATCTTGCGCACCAGGGACTGAGGGCCTGTGATACTGACTTTATCCGGATTGGCACTGAGTGTTCCGATTTCATATCCCTTTCCCGGCTGGCTCTCTCCAGAAGTGACGGTAACAATGTATTCCTGCGTCATAATATCGTCAATATCCACACTGAGATTTCTGGGATTTGGTGTCAAATCTGCTGACTTCAGCCTGCTGCAGGTAACTGCAATCGGCACCATAATGGGGTCCGTATTCATATTTACAATCTGCTTCAAATCCGCAGTGGCCACCAGGTCTTCCGGGGTGAGCTTATCCACAATGGAACGTTTCCCCTTCACCTCCACTGAAATAATATTCTCCCCCTCTTTAATCAGGCTCATCTTTCCGCCGCTTTCAATATATGCCTCATTCTGCACCTGCACAGCAACTCCGGCAATATTGCTGGTAATAATCGGATCGTCCACATTGACCACCAGCAGCCATACCACCACTGCCACAGCTACGGAAACCCCTTTTAAAAGGATATTGTTGGTCAAAGTCTTTCCGATCACATCAATGAGGATATCATTTGCCTGAGTTTTTCTCATTTTGATTCCTACCCCTTTTCCATAGCTTGAACTTACTGTTATTTACATAGGTTTTATTCTGTACCCCCCGCATAGCCTCTGTCAGTTCCTCTAACGTCACATGCCTGCGCAGTGTTCCTCCCTGTGCCATGGATACACCCCCTGTCTCCTCTGACACAATAATGGTCAGGGAATCGCTGACCTCGCTGATTCCCACACCGGCCCGGTGCCGGGTTCCCAGCTGCTTGCTCAGCTCCCGGTTATCCGATAACGGAAGGTAACAGGTAGCCGCCACGATCCGGTTTCCCCGCACAATCACAGCTCCGTCATGAAGAGGTGTATTATGTTCAAAAATATTAATCAAAAGCTGGCTGCTCACCAGCGAATCCAGGGCAATGCCTGTCTTCTCATATTCTGTCAGAACCACATTCTGTTCAATAACGATTAAAGCCCCTGTGAGTTTTGCCCCCATATCAAAACAGGCTCTGGCGATCTCACTGACTGTCCGGTCGGTAAACCGTTCCTCCACATCCCGGCCGCTGTCGAAGTTAAAAATCGAAAACACAAGATTCTTTTCTCCCAGCTGCTCTAAAATCCTGCGCAGCTCCGGCTGGAATATAATGAATACAGCCGTGATCATCACAGTGGCCATCTTCTCCACAATCCACAATATGGTGTTCATCCGAAACACATAGGCAGCCAGGACAAACATCAGGACAAACACAATCCCTTTCAGCAGAGTATACGCCCTGGTATTTTTGATCCATACCATAAATTCATAGACAAAAAAAGAAATCAGCAGAATTTCAATGATGTCAATGACCCCTATTCTCGGTACAGCTATTTTAGATATGTAATTCTCAAAGATTTCTCCCCAATTCTTCAATTCTGCTCCTTTACCCTGTAAAAAATCACAAATCCTTTAAAGATTCCTCCAGCTTTTTCTCAAAATCCACATGCGGCCCGCCGGAAACCTGCTGGCTGGGCATTGCCTGCTCCCTTCTTGGCAGATCCGGTATCTCCGCTGTCTTCTGGGATACCCCGTTTATTTTTTTAATGTTGCGCATAGAGGTACTGATTGATACCTTCGGAACAGCTTTCACATAGTAATAATAGTCATCATCCTCATATTCCAGATGCTCTGTCCTTGTGTAATCTCCTCCAAAGGCAAAAAATTCCAGCACAAATCCCAAAAGAGCAGACACCACTGTGGATACTGCCAGGACAACCATTTCCACGTTCATCCCCAGGAACATCCCGCCAGTAAACATCAAAAACAGATAGACAGCAGCTCCCACAAGAATTGCCGCACGCCATGCATAGTCAAAAGAACGGGTGCGCACCAGGTATACCAGCAGCAAAACCCCCACAGATGACACCAGAACCATCCACATATCCATGTTTTTCACCAGCCCGTCCATCAACAGTTTCAGCACCCGCTGGATCTCCATATCCTCGCTTTTTAAAATCATCTCCTGCTCTTTGATAAAAGTAATCAGATAATAAAAAACGATACTGCAGCCCACTGGTACAGCCGCCGCCGGTGTGCCTAAAAGCCCGCATCCAATGGGTGTCAGTGCCGGAAGCCTGCATGCAATTCCCAAAGGCACCACAGGATATACCTGATTGGCCTTTCCGCTGAACCTCATGCCAAAGATAATCATCAACAGCATCATAGCCGCGGCCAGCCCGGCCACCTCGATACCCACCGCGTAACAATGCCCCAGAATAAACACAAACCCTACAGCTATAATTGCGTTAAACGGCAGAATCGCACAGAGAAGAGCCGTTATGACCACCACAAAAGGATTGGCAAGCCGTTCCATCATCCCCAGTGCCGTCCTAATCCACCAGAAATACCCAAAAGCCAGCAAAAATTTTAAAAACGACGCAAGATACCCCTCATACTGTTCATAAAAGTTTTTTAACTTTTGCTTCATTTCCAGCAATGCTGTCATACTTTATCCCTCCTGAGCACAGTCCGATTCTGGGAACGTTTTTCTTCCTTTGCATATATCTTCGTCAGTTTTCCCAGCTGCATATAGTAGTTTTTAATACTTTTTTTTGCTCTGCTGTATTTTACAGTCTGTATCACATAGACGAGAACAGAGTACCCGGCCAGCAGAATAATATATCCAATAATAATCTGGGCTCCCAGCTTAATTAAATTCATTTTATGGATTGTTTCCAGAAGTTCATCAAGATAATACAGTGCAATGAGGGCAGTCAGCACCACATAAGCAATGGATACCAGAAAAAAATTTTTGATCATAGCCAGGCCGATATAATCAGAGCGGTAATATTTGCTGATAGGAAGATATTTTTTTCCCTCTCCCTGCTCATAAATTGCCAGCTTCGTCATAACTCTGACTTTTTCTTCATTTAACATATGCGGCTCCTTTTTCGCAGTTACAGTCCATAGTTTCTTTTCATTGTACCATAGATTAATCAGGGTGTCAAAAGCCCTGCCGGAAACCTGCTAAAAACCTTTTCCTATACAGAGTACCAGCACCCGGACCTCTCCGGCTTTGGCCTTTTTCAAACATCTTGCTGCCTCATCCACAGTACCTCCTGTGGTATAAACGTCATCCACCAGCAGAATCTTTTTCAAAGGCTGAAATTGTGCACCTATGGAAAATGCTCCTCTCAAATTACTTCTGCGCTGTTTTTCGTCCAGACTTTTCTGTGTTCTGGTCTTTCTGACTTTTTCCAGCATCTGAGGATATACGGGAATCCCGAAATGTCCTCCTAATGCCTGGGCCAGACAGCCGCTCTGGTTAAATCCCCGCAGACGCATCTGGGTCTTATAAAGGGGGATGGGGACAATTGCCTGGGGCCGCCAGCGTGCCAGATACTTTCCCCCATGGCGTATCATCATCTCCCCGTAATAATCCAGATATTCTCTGCGCCCTCCATATTTACATTTCATCAGAGATTCTCTCATCAGTCTGTTATATGGGAAAATCCCTGCGCCTTCCTCAAAAAAATGGCGGTGCTTCAGGCAGTCGCTGCAGTATTCCTGCTCTTCTTTCTCAACAGGTTTCCCGCACTTTCTGCACCGGGGTTCCCGGATAGGCATTACTTTTCCCTCACAGCCCCGGCAGACAAGCGCACCTTTCGGACGTACAATATCATGACAGACCGGGCACCGTCTGGGGTAAACTGCCTGAAGACATAATTCCACAATATCTTTTTTTCTCAAATTTAAGAGCCTTTCTCCCCGAACTCTCCTCTCGTATTTCCCAATTCCTGAATCCAGATATCAAGAGCGCTGTACCGCTCCAATTCCCGCTTATTGGCAATCATGTTCTGAAACGTCCCCCCGCTTCCCACAATGGCCACACATTTCCTGGCCCTGGTCACAGCGGTATAGAGCAGATTCCGGTTCATCAGCATCTGGGGCCCGCCCAGCAGGGGAATCACCACTGCCGGATATTCACTTCCCTGAGATTTATGTATGGTCACCGCATATGCCAGTTCCAGCTCATCCAATTGTTTGAACGAATAGTCCACATATCTGGCCTGATCGTATTCCACGGTCAACAGCCCTGCAAATTCATTGATCTCACGGACCGTGCCGATATCTCCGTTAAAAACCCCCGCCCCTTTGTCCACAGTGATTCCAAACTTCCCCCTGACTTCCCATGGAAGCTGGTAGTTGTTTTTTATCTGCATCACTTTATCTCCCTGACGGTATAAGGTGTGTCCATATTCTTTCTCTTTTTTGGACGGCGACGGCGGGTTCATATATTTCTGAAGAAACGGATTCAGCTGTTCCACTCCCAGGACCCCTTTGCGCATAGGTGTGAGCACCTGAATATCCATGGGATCTGCCTGGATATACCGGGGCAGCTTCTCCTGGATGAGAGCGATCACCACCCGCAGGACCAGAACCGCTTCCCTGCGCTCCAGAAAAAAGAAATCCCGGCTCTTGTTATTGACCGGCACCTGCTCTCCCCGGTTAATCTTGTGGGCATTGACAATAATATCGCTCTGGCTGGCCTGTCGGAATATCCGCTTCAGCTCAATGACAGGAAACACCCGGGCGTCAATCATATCCCGCAGCACATTCCCCGGCCCCACACTGGGAAGCTGGTCCACATCCCCCACCAGAATCAGCCTTGTGCCTGGGCCGACAGCGGACAGCAGCGCGTGCATCAGATAGATATCAACCATTGACATCTCATCAATGATCACCACATCTGCTTCCAGCGGATTCTGGGCGTTTCTTTCAAACTGGACGCTGGACGTCTGTTCTTCCAGGGCACTGGATAATTCCAAAAGACGGTGAATGGTCTGTGCCTCATACCCGGAGGCCTCTGTCATACGGTTTGCCGCGCGTCCTGTGGGAGCAGCCAGACGAATCTCCAGATTTTCCCCTTCAAAATAGTGAAGAAGCGCGTTGATGGTTGTGGTCTTTCCCGTTCCCGGTCCGCCGGTGAGAATAAAAAGGCCATGGCCGGCCGCCTCCCTCACCGCCGCTCTCTGACATTCATCCAGCTGGATTTGTTCTTTCTTTTCCATTTGCCGGATTTGTTCTTCTGTCTGAATGGGGTCATGGGGAAACTGCACATTCAGCTCCCACAGCAGGCGGGCTGTATCCAATTCCAGATGATAGAGCCTGTTTCCATAGACAACAGGCCCTGACTCCAGGTCTTTAATCACCGCTTTGCGCTCAATGGCCAGATCCATTAAATATTTTTCCAGGATCTCTTCCTCTGCCTGCAGAAGCGTGGAAGCCTGCCGGATCAGTTCCTGTCTGGGCAGATACACATGGCCCTGTCCGGATGCCTGAAGCAGGATATAGAGAAGACCGCTTTTGATGCGGTAACCAGAATCCGGGCGGATGCCGATTCTCCCTGCAATTTCGTCTGCAATCCGAAATCCCACCCCTGGAATATCCTCCGCCATCTGGTATGGATTCTCCCGGAGCATCTGGTACAGTTCCTGGCCATACTGTTTGTAAATCTTTGCACCCAGATTCAAGGAAATTCCATATTTCTGCAGGAAGATCATAGCCTTTCTCATATCGGTCTTTTCTTCCATCTGAAGGGCGATCTCCCGGGCCATCCGTTCGCTGATTCCCTTCACCTCCGACAATCTCTCCGGCTCTTCCTCCAGCACACGGATGGTGTCTTCTCCAAAACATTTCACAATCCTGGAAGCAAGGGAAGCCCCCACTCCCTTGATAGCGCCGCTTCCCAGATACCGCTCCATGGCCTTCGTATCCTCCGGAGCTTTCATCTGAAAAGATTCGATCTGGAACTGCTTTCCGTAAACTGGGTGCCGGGTATAATGCCCCTGTGCTTCGATCATCTCTCCCCGCACCATATACCGGAAAGTACCCACACAGGTGATTTCTTCCCCGTCTGTAGCCAAAACCAGAACCGTATATCCATTCTCCTCATTCCGATAGATAATATGATCTACAAACCCGGAAATGGTATCTGCCATGAGTGCCGCCCCCTTTGTCATCCGTATCTGAACTTACATGTCTGCCTGCACAGATATCACTACAATTTTTCTGCAATTTCTGCGTATTTTCCTGTGCCCACGGCCACTGCCAGCATAGGCTCCTGTGCAGTCATGGTATTAATCCCAGTCTTCTGCTCAATGAGCTTTTCAATGCCTCCCAGCAAGGCACCGCCCCCGGTGAGAACAATTCCCCGGTCTACCACGTCCGCCGCCAGCTCCGGAGGCGTTTTTTCCAACACTCCGTGGACTGCGTCCACAATCTTGGAAGTACACTCGTACAATGCCTCGCGGATTTCTTCTGAGGTAAGGGTCACAGACTTGGGCAGCCCGGTGATTACATTGCGCCCTTTTATCTCCAGGGTCACCAGCTCCGGCCGCTCGCACGCCATGCCGATTTGAATCTTAATGTCCTCAGCCGTGCGCTCACCGATGAAAAGATTATGGTTTTTCCGCACATGGCGCATAATTGCCTCATCAAAATTATCCCCGGCCACTTTCACCGATGTGGAAACCACCGTTCCGCCCAGAGAAATCACGGCAATATCAGAAGTGCCGCCTCCGATATCCACCACCATATTTCCGCAGGGGCGCAGAATATCAATCCCGGAGCCAATAGCCGCCGCGATGGGCTCCTCGATCAAGTGGACCTCCCGGGCACCTGCCTGATAAGTAGCCTCCTCCACTGCCTTTTTTTCCACCTCTGTCACGCCGCTGGGAACGCAGATGCTGATGCGGGGCTTCCGAAAAGCCCGCCGTCCGATGGCTTTTGAAATAAAATATTTCAGCATCTTCTCTGTAATCTCGTAGTCCGAGATTACCCCCTGGCGCAGGGGCCGTATGGCCACCACGTTCCCCGGGGTGCGTCCGATCATCTGGCGCGCTTCTTCCCCGATGGCTTTGATTTTCTCTGTGTCTTTATCGTATGCTACCACAGAAGGTTCTTTCAGAACAATCCCCTTTCCTGAAGCATACACCAGTATACTGGACGTACCCAGATCGATTCCAATGTCAGTTGCCGGCATAGCAATCCCCTTTCCAACGGGCACCGAATGTGCCTCTTTCTTACATATTTACAATCATAGTATTTGTCTTTTACCCAAAGTTATTCTTAACGGGACCTTTTCAAAGCCTCGTCAATGTATTTTCCTGTGTAAGACTGTCCGCAGGCGGCAGCCTGCTCCGGGGTTCCCTGTGTTACAATGGTCCCCCCTCTGTCTCCGCCTTCCGGTCCGATATCGATGATATAATCCGCTGTTTTGATCACATCCAGGTTGTGCTCTATGACCACAACTGTATTTCCGCCCTCTGACAGACTTTGCAGAATCTGGATCAATTTGTGCACATCGGCAAAATGAAGCCCAGTGGTGGGTTCATCCAGAATATAAATGGTCTTTCCTGTGCTCCTCTTGCTCAGTTCCAGGGCCAGCTTCACCCGCTGGGCCTCCCCGCCGGACAGAGTGGTGGAAGGCTGTCCAAGACGGATATAGGACAATCCCACATCGTACAACGTCTGGATTTTCCGGTTAATAGAGGGAATATGCTGGAAAAACTCCAAAGCCTCTTCCACAGTCATATCCAGTACATCAAAAATATTTTTCTCTTTGTATTTTACCTCCAAAGTTTCCCGGTTATACCTTTTCCCCCTGCATACTTCACAGGGCACGTACACATCCGGCAGGAAATGCATCTCAATCTTTAAAATGCCGTCCCCTTTGCATGCCTCGCAGCGGCCCCCTTTGACATTGAAGCTAAACCGCCCTTTCCCATATCCTCTGGCCTTCGCATCCGCAGTGGACGCAAACAAATCCCGGATCTGGTCAAATACTCCTGTATAAGTGGCCGGATTGGAACGGGGGGTGCGGCCGATGGGAGACTGGTCTATATTGATTACCTTATCCAGCTGGTCAATACCCTGAATATCTTTATGTTTTCCAGGTATGGTTCTGGCTCTGTTCAGCTCTTTTGCCAGTCTCTTATATAAAATTTCATTGACCAGAGAGCTTTTTCCAGACCCGGAAACTCCGGTCACGCAGGTAATCACCCCAAGAGGAATATCTACGTTTACATTTTTCAGATTATTCTGGGCCGCACCTCTCACTTTCAGAAAACCTGTGGGCTTCTTCCTAATTTCCGGCACCGGTATCTTCACCCGGCCGCTTAAATACTGTCCGGTAACAGATTCCTGGATCTTCATCAGTTCTTCCGCAGTGCCAATGCCCACCAGTCTGCCGCCGTGCTCCCCGGCCCCTGGTCCGATATCAACCACACAGTCTGCCGCCAGCATGGTATCCGCATCGTGTTCCACTACAATCAAAGTATTGCCCAAATCCCGCAGATGACACAGGGTGCGCAGTAATTTATCATTATCTCTCTGATGAAGACCGATGCTGGGTTCATCCAGAATGTAGGCCACCCCCACTAAACCTGAACCGATCTGGGTTGCCAGACGGATACGCTGGGCCTCCCCTCCGGACAAAGTGGACGTGCCCCTGGACAGTGTAAGATACTCCAGCCCCACATCCACCAGAAAGCCTACTCTGGCCCGGATCTCCTTGAGCACCTGATATCCGATTAATTGCTGCTGGCTGGTCAGCTCCATATTTTCCAAAAATTCCTGCAGTTTCAAAATTGACTGTGAAGTAACCTGATAAATGTTCTGTCCGCCCACTGTCACGGCCAGAGATTCCTGCTTCAGACGCTGGCCCTTGCATACATTGCAGGGGGTAATGCGCATAAAGCTTTCGTATTCTTGTTTGCTGGTCTCAGAGCCGGTTTCCCGGTAACGGCGTTCCACATTTTTGGTCAGCCCCTCAAAAGCCACCGTGTAGACACCTTCCCCCCTCTGCCCTTTATAATGAACTGCCACTTCCCTGCCATCAGTGCCGTTGATGATAATATTCTGAATTTCTTCCGGATAATCCTGAAAAGGCGTGTCCAAATCGAAATCATATTCTTCTGCCAGTGCATCCAATATGGCTCTGGTAAAGCTGCCTTTGTTGGCACAGGACTGCCAGCCCATCACGGCAATGGCCCCCTGGGAGATGCTCAATTTGGGGTTGGGAATCATCAGCTCCACCGCAAATTCCATCCGGTACCCCAGCCCGGTACAGGCAGGACATGCCCCGAAAGGATTATTGAAAGAAAAACTCCTGGGCTCGATTTCATCCACACTGATTTGGCAGTCCGGACAGGAAAAGCTCTGGCTGAAATTGATCACGTTCCCATCCATGGTGTCCACCATGAGAAGTCCCTCAGCCAGGGACAGGACATTTTCTATGGAATCTGTCAGACGTTTCTCAATTCCCGGTTTCACCACCAGACGGTCAACCACAATCTCAATATTGTGTTTGATATTCTTCTCCAGAACGATTTCTTCTGAAAGCTCATAGGGATTTCCGTCCACCTGCACCCGGACATAGCCGCTTTTTTTTGCCTGGGCAAAGAGCTTTGCATGGGTCCCCTTCCTTCCCCTGACCACTGGTGCCAGAAGCTGAATACGGGTTTTCTCCGGAAGTTCCATGATCTGATCCACCATCTGGTCCACCGTCTGGCGCATAATCTCCCGCCCGCACTTGGGACAGTGGGGAATGCCGATACGGGCATAGAGAAGACGGAAATAATCGTAAATTTCCGTGACTGTCCCCACTGTGGACCGGGGATTTCTGTTGGTTGACTTCTGGTCTATGGAAATGGCCGGGGACAGCCCCTCAATGCTCTCCACATCCGGCTTCTCCATCTGTCCCAGAAACTGCCTGGCATAAGAGGTGAGGGATTCCATGTACCGCCGCTGGCCTTCCGCATAGATAGTATCAAAAGCCAGGGAGCTTTTCCCGGATCCGGACAAACCGGTCAGAACAACAAATTCATTCCTGGGTATGTCCACATCCAAGTGCTTCAGATTATTCTCATTGGCCCCTCTGATCTTGATAAATTCACGGGTCTTCTTTGGTTCCGCCATGTTATTCTCCTTTAATCACAAAATGTTCTCAGAAAATTCTTCCATATGGTATTGATTACTATACCATACAAAAATTTTAAATGCAAACATTTGTTCGCGTATCTGCGTGAGCCTAATCGTTTCATTATCATATCACAAACCACATGCCCGCTCAAGGTCTTGGCAGAAAATACGCAGGGATTGGAAATATTAAAAAACTCTAAAAATGCGGCCCCGCCAAAGGGGCAGGCGGGACTTTACACTTTTCGTGCAATCCTGTCTTTGACAGTTGGGAAGTAAAAAAATCGCTGTATCCTTTATATTTAC